>JAYUUK010000204.1:0-13746 GCA_043754595.1 Roseiflexaceae bacterium
ACCACGAACGCCGGCACCCACCGACGCCGGCACCGGATCACGCCGGCGCGGCGGATGGGATCGGCACGACCACGCGCAGCCCACGCCCCGCCCAACGGCGAGCCTTCAGCCGCGCGCCGGTGATACGATCGATAGACCGGAACAACAGTTAGAATAGCACAGGTTCCCAAAATCGCTCCGACGCGGCGCGTCGGGTGCAAGGCGGTGTTGGACGCAACGACGATAGATAAGAGCACACTCGATTGGTTTGTGAACAAGATGGAATTGCGAACCGCTTCTCCCATCCCTGAGTGTCGTTGGCTGAGACGGCACGTTGTCAATCACACCGGTGTGCTGTAAATGTGTGCGCGCGATACACAGATGATATGGGTATGTTAGCGCAATCCCTACACCATTTGGAAAGAGGAGAGCTTGGGGGTGGTGCCGCCCCCGCGTTGTGCTTCGCATGTTTATGAATCACATCGGTTTACTCTCTACGCGGAAAGGATGCTGGTTAGACAAACAGTAATCGGATGCAGTAATGAACGTCTGTATCACGTTGCCATGTTATGGAGAGCGAGTCGATTTGTGAATCATCCTCATAGATAATGGGAAGATACGTAAAAGTAAGTCCACTCGATCCCCCCAGTGTGTCGCAGATACCACCCATATACGCATTGAGCGTATGTATTGCCGTGTCTGGCGAACCAAAGAGTGTAATTTCCATTGCTATTTTGCCGAAGTACCACGCTCGATTGCCCATACCATTAAGCGCTCGCTGTCGAAGTTGCAGAAACGCTTGATGATCTGGATGATGCGAATTTCGAATCGATTGCGATCTATCTTTATGTGGCGGGAGGCCAGCAACCTCGATCGTGAGCGACTCGCCACTGGTGGGAGCAGGCTCTGTTGGCAATCGACCAGGATCATAAGGAAGTATTGCCATTGGCTTAGTCACTTCAGCCATGCGGTTTGATCCAAGTTGCGTCCAACGGCCAGCCTTCACCTGGCGCGCCGACACATGCGACACCCGCAATAGACCGGCACCACACCGATCATACCACAGGTTCGCAAAATCGCCCCGATTCGGCGCGTCGGGTGCAAGGCGGTGTTGGGCGGCCGCACAGCAGGCGGCTGAGCGCCGCCTGCTCCACTCCGCACGTGGCAGTTATACTCACTTGATATCGCGCGACTGAGCCTACCCGTTGCCACGGGCATCTCGCTCGCGCTGCTGACCACAGCACTCGATTACCCGACCGTAGGTATCCATTGCCACGGACATCCTACACATGGCGTTGCCAGTACCAACGGCGCATCCTGACGTGGGCGGTCTCGCATGTATTGACTTCGCCAAAACTACACGGGAATGGTAGCAGCCACCAACATCACTCATGAGCGGCTGGCTGCGACACCCAATTCGGGTGAAAGCTATTCTTATTGCTTCACATCTTTTTGTGCAATCACCACAAACCCTTCCTCTGGTGCGGGTAGCTGATTGAGATCATAGGCTTTCCTAAACTCTATATGGTGAAATCCCGCTTGTGTGAGGAGCATCTGCATATCAGCTTGGGTATATAAACGTTCACGATAATCAAACACTTCAGCAGAGTGAAGGGTGCGATTTGGAAAATATTCATGCTTTACCAAGTGACGGATAAGCGTACCATGCTCGTGATGTTGCCACTGTCCCGTCGAAAAAATAAGTGACCCATCTGGCAATTCTTGGAATCCCTGGACGATCTGTTCATGAGTTCCAAATGTGTCAATTTGGTGTGGCGTACGGACATCGAAGAGGAACCATCCACCAGGTGCGAGCGCATTCCATATGTGCTTGACACATGTGCGTACAGCATCGTGGTCGATAATCATGGCAAATGAGCCTCCAGGGACAAAAATAAAGCGATAGGCTCGATCACCCTGAAAAGTCACCACATCCTGTTCATATAAACGACATGTGAGCCCTGCCTCCAGCAAATGATCCCGACATCGCTCGAGCATAAATGGCGATACATCCACCCCGTCGCAATCAGCACCTGCCCGAAGAAAAGGAATGAGATTAAGTCCTGTGCCACACATGGGTTCAAGGACGGGATTAGGTCGGCCACGTGCTTCCCAGGCCGCAAGATACAGAGCAATGATGTCGGGTGGATTGTCACCGACGTCATAACTATGGGTTGCAAGACGGCCATAAAATGTCGCACGCATAGTCTTTCTCCATATTCTGAAATTATGACAATCGCTTCTGATTATAAAAAGTGTCATGTCTGCAGGCAACCATCTTCAGATGTATATAGGGGTGACAGTGTAGAAGAAGTCTGGGGGATGGGTGCCACCGCCACCCGACATTCGTCGTTGCTGCCAGCACGCGATTGCGGGATTGTATTTAACCCCACGCTACAGGCATCCCGCATGCAGTAGCCGATATTCACGGACGCTGCTGGAACGAAAAGGTGCAGCATTGCCCGCCCAACGGCGAGCCTTCAGCTGCCGCTGCGCGCCGGGCATCGACCGGCTCCAAAAATCGGCCCGATCTGCGCGCAGCGGTCGGGCTGCAAGGCGTTGTTGGGCCGTGGCGGGATCAGAAGATATCAAGAGAACTTTGCCTGCTCGATTTCGTTGAGTAAGTCCTGGCGTGATTTGTATCGCATATTTCGGCCAATCATTAACAGATAGAACCGAAATATGTATTGCAAGAACTGGTTAAGCAATTCGATTTCTTGTATCGACTGATTGTGATGCACCGCTCGCGAACGATAGCCGTAGGTTGCAATAACCGTATTCCTAATCTTGATTCGTTCTTGTGCATCGTCGCTAATGGTAAATGCTATTCGCTCTGCAATGTTTTGTTGTATGTTCTCATTTTGATCTTTAAGCAAGAAACTATCAAGCGCTGTGAAGGCAAAGATCAGCCTTCCTGAAATCTCTCTCTGCAAAAGACTTCGTGAATACGTTGTCAGGCTGTTAATAAGATCTTTTTGAAAGTCCGTTTTATTTTCTCGTAAATACATCTCGTGCAAAGCACCGAAGCCAGCCTGATAAATTATATTGATATGTTCTTTGTCTAATACCGTATGTGAAAATCTGTGGCGGAATTCTGAATGCCACAACGGAGGTTGCCCATTGACAATCGTAAAAACAAGGCTTTTGTCAATATTGTGATATCCCACAGGACGCAGGAAAGAGGGCAAGTTGATATTCATCGTACTTTTTGATGCGAAAAATCGCAGCAAATCAAGGGCGCTCTCGGTTTCCTCTAACGCAATTTCGCACGCCCTTCGCGCTTCAGCCTGTATTTTTATCATACAGGCCGCACAACCCTGTAAGTCTTTTCTGTAAGATTGTATCAATCGCCTCCTTGCATCTGGATCGACGTTTGGATATAGGTGAATATCTTTCTCCCATTGATCAAAGAACAGACTATCTAATTGTGTGATGGTCGTATTGGCACAAGGAAATTGAAATGTGGTTGACAAATCAAATATAGGAATAAGCACGTTCAAATCCGTAATAGATTTTTCTAGAATTGGCACGGTGAAATCAAGGAAATTAACATCAATATCGCCAGCGACGCGCTTTACCAGCCAATCGAAAGCAATATCGGTTATTTGCCTAGTACTTATGTGTTTACTAATATTCTGATGTACATAAACCTTTTCAACAAGAATACAAAGCTTACGATAACCTTCTTCTTCAAGGCCGATTTCTTCGCTTTTGAGCACCTGATGCATCAAAACCGTTTCGCCATCTGGCGTTATTAGGCTTTCTTTGATACTCGTGATATCGCCGTCATTATACGTGTGGCTAATGAAGAAATCAGGTTTGTCTATGTTATTCGTTGTACCTCGGCGCTGTACAGGCCGCCGAAAAACATCGGTCAAGATTTCATCTGCCCGTCTGTTAAAGGCATCTTTCGCTTGGGGATGAATAGCAAGCTGCATAGCATTTTCCGTTTCACACTCGCGGCCACAAAGAGCGATATTCTAATGCGAATATGACGAATAACGTAAGGCGTTGTGATTGTGGTTCTTTGGGAATAGCCGTGACAGCCCCTAGATATAGGGGTTGCCGATCACGCACGGGTATGGCACCATGGCGGAACCGAGTTGCCGGTGTCCAAGGAGCCACCCATGACCAAGCAGCCGTTTATCTCGATTCCGCTCGACATCGCCGATGTCCGCGTGGTTCAGACCGATCTGACCAAGGCCGGTGAGTTCATCCTCACCGTCGAGAGTACCATCGAGCACACGACCTGTCACCGCTGTGGCCGCACCATTGCCGAGCCGCACGGCAGCGACAAACCCCGGCTCCTGCGGCATCTGCCCATCTTGGGACGTCCCGTCTACCTCCGCATTCAACCCAAGCGCTTCCGCTGCCCGTTCTGCGACGATCACCCGACCACGACTCAGCAACTCGACTGGTACGATCCCCAGGCGCTGCATACCAAGACCTACGAGCGCCACCTGATTGTCCATCTGATCAACAGCACCCTCAGCGATGTAGTCGCCAAGGAAGATGTCACCTACGATGCGCTGCTCGGTATCCTTGACCGCTGGATTGCGACCACCGTCGACTGGACGACCCTGACGGCATTCACCACCCTCGGGATCGACGAGATTGCACTCACCAAAGGCCATCGTAACTTCGTCGCCGTCCTGACCGGGCGTGCCACCGATGGCACGCTGCACCTGCTCGCCGTGCTACCCGACCGCCTGAAGGCCACCATCATGGCGTGGTTGGCCATGCCGGTCGACCGACAGCAGGCCATCACGACCGTCTGTTGCGACATGTGGGAGGGCTACGTCACGGCCGTGCAGGAAGTGCTCCCGCAGGCCACCATCGTGATTGACCGCTTTCACGTCGCACGCCACTATCGCGATGGCGTGGACGCGCTCCGCAAGCAGGAAGTACGCCGGCTGCGGCAGGAACTGCCGGACACGGAACGGGAACACGTGAAGCACACGCTCTGGCCGTTCCGCAAGCGGGCCGAGGATCTGACGGAGGCCGAGCAGTCCTGCCTCACCACGCTCCTCCAGTATAGCCCGGCGCTCCAGACCGCCTACACGCTCCGTGAGGAGTTGACCGCGATCTTCGGCACGGCCCGCTCGAAAGCCGACGGCCTGCGGCGGATGCGGTTCTGGCGGCAGCGCGTGGAGCGGAGTGGGTTGTCCTGCTTCGAGCGTTTCTTGACGTTGCTGGATACCTGGCAGGATCTTATTGCGAACTACTTTACGCACCACGAGACGAGCGGGTTCGTCGAAGGGCTCAACAACAAACTGAAGGTGCTCAAGCGTCGCTGCTACGGGCTCCGCAATGTCGGACGGCTCTTTCAACGCCTGACGCTTGACCTGGACGGCTACCGGCGCTTCAGTCCGTGGCGAGCGGGAGCCCACTAAATATGGGCACCTCCACGGCTATTCCCAAAGAACCGCTTTTTTTCCAACATTGTGGCTATCGCTTTCCACTGGCCACGAATCAATGGTTTTGCACTTGGCTATAGTCATCTGAATCGGGGAATATATTTTGCAGTCTGTATTTTATTACCACCCACACTTCCTCAGCATCTGACCCTACACGTAATGGATATTGCGGTTCGATTGGCTTTCCACCCATGCGCTCTTGACGTCGAGAGTCTTTAGGTATAAACCAAATCAAATTCGGACACAATTCAAATAATGTATCGTACAACGCAAAGTCAAAGACTCCTATACACCAAAATATCGCATCAAAGTTTGAACTTATTTCTGAAATACTTTCATAATATTCGAATGAAATATCCATTTCTTTTGACAGATTAAAGAACCAATCGAGCGACTTTTTTTCTTGATTTAAGACGGCAATCCTCGGTTTAGCGATCATAAAATCCCCACTATTCATGTACAACTATAAAACTGTTATGCGCATCTGTCGCACTTGTCCACGCATCTTTACCAAGCTGTATCATCCTGCCTGTTGCAGGATCGCTCACTTTTAGAAGATAATCTCTTGGTCCTAGACCAATTTTTTCGACTGAACGAACTACTACCGCGTGTCCTGTAACCTCGCCTATTATATATCTGCCTTGCCTTAATGCACGCTGCATTATCGGCATAGCATCGACCATAGCCTCGTCAATATACATGGTATGCTCAATGCCATGGCTTGTCAGAATATCACTTGCTTCAGACATGGTTAAGCCTCTAGGAATATTCGATCGTGCCGTATTTTCTAAAACTTCTGCAACGTCATTGGAGAGTCCTATCATTCGGGCACACGTACCGACGCACGTGTTGGGGTCAAGTTGGCGCAAGTTACTTTCGTTAAGTATGACTGCCTTGTGGCTCGTCCACCAATCCTCAGCATATTCAGCCGTAAGTCGTGAACCGCGTCCCACACGCAAACTAGACCATAATCGTCCCCCGCCAAGAAGTAGAGTATAGCCGGTAAGTCCGCGCCCAAGTTGATTGGAGTCGCCGCAGACAATACCCTGATATATATCAGTGAAAGGCGTGGCAAGTAGAGCGGCTGCGTCCCAGGCAGCATTACCTGGCTTATTCCATGCATACTGAGCACCACGCTGGAGGGCTGCACGCGTGTCGGCATCGGTCACAAGTCCATACATAAGCTGAACTGGTCCAGTCACGACGCTAATTGCCGTTTCAGCGACGCCATTCCAATACGTGGCGCTGTCGGCCCAGTTCGGTCCTTGACCAACGTCCCAAAATGGCCGACAGTTACGATCTAATCCTGGTACGCACATGCCCGTCGGATCGGTGTTGCTGATGGGATTGCTGTAGCCGTAGGCGTAGGGATGGAGCGAGTATGGTGTCTCGGCGTAGCCGGCGAAGGGGTCGCGTGCTGTAAAGGTGCCGCTGCTTGCATTGTACCACCGGGCACGGAGGTAGACGTTGCTGCCATTCTGGCGCTCGCCGGTGAAGCCGAACAGACCGGGGGTGCCGCTCTGGATCGCGCCAAACGGCTCGTAGAACACCGGCGTCGCACCGACGCCGGCGTCGCTGCTGGTGCGCGGGACGCTGCCGAGCCCGTCGTGCAACTCCCACGTCCGCGTGCTCCCGCTCAGGCGGAACAGCCGGTCCGCACCGTAGATGTAGCTGGTCGTCCCGTCACTGAGGATCTGGCTGAGCGGTGCGGCGAGGTCCTGCGTGTAACGCGTAACCGTCCCGCTCCCCACCTGCTCGCTCACGAGCGCGCCATCGCCGTTCACACCGTAGCTCGTCGTCACGCTGCTCGCCGTCCGGCTCGTCAGCCGGTTCAGCGCGTCATAGCTGCTGGTGCTCGCGCCGTCGGCCGTCACGTTCCCAGTGAGGTCGTAGGTCAGATCCGAGCGCTGGTTGGCGGCGTTGTAGGTGACGCCACTGACGACCCGATTGCCCGCCGCGTCGTAGCTGAAGCTCTGGCTCAGCGCCGGGCTGCCCGTCGCCGTCGCACTCGTCAGCCGGTCCACCCCATCGTAGCCGTAGGCGATCGTCCGCGTCGCCGCGACCCCACTCGCCGGCGGCATGCTCGCCGTGTCCAGTGCCAGGTCATCGACCGTGACCCGCAGCACGGCGCCTGTGCCCGGCGACCCGAGCCGCACGTTGTCGGTCGCGCTCGCCACGGTCTGCGTCGTGCTCGTGGCGAATGGGCTGCCAAACGCCGTCTCGCCCGTCGCCAGCCAGGCGCTGAGCACCCCGGTCCCGCTCCCCTGGCTTTGGCGGATGCCGAGCCGGTAGACCGTGCCGATCGTCAGCGCCGCCGAGGTGCCGATCAGCGTGCTGCCGTTGCGCAGCTCGACGGTGCGGTTGGTGGTGACGATCAGCGTGCCGATGACCGTCGTCCCGCTGCGCAGTTGCAGCAGCGGCGCGTCGGCCGTCGGCGTCACATCGAGCCGGACGTACACCCGGCCATAGAGCTGACTGGCGGCGGTCAGGTCCTGCTGGACGGACTGGCCGCTGCCGGTGCTGGTAGTCTTGGCGGCATATTGACCGTTGATGGCCGCGCTGGTGTCGAGCGACATCCCCGCCCGGCTATCGCCGCCGGTGTAGCTGTCGATCAGCAGCCCGGCCTCGAAGGAGATCGGCCGCAGCGCCGTCGTGCTCGGCGTGGCGCTCCCCGGCGCGGTCTCGGCCACGCTCGTTCGCCGTCCGGCGCGGTCGAGGGTGTATGTGGTCCCACTCAGCAGCGTGCCGCGCGCGTCGGTCCGCACGCCCACGAGGCGGTCGGCGCGGTCGTAGCGGTAATTGGTCACGCCGGGGATGCCGCTGCCGAGCCGTCCCACCTGACTCAGCCGACCGGCCGGGTCGTAGCGGTAGGCGGCCCGGGTCGCGCCGCCCTGCTTGACCTGGGACAGCTGCCCATCGTCGGTGTAGCTGTAGTCGATGACCGGCGCGCCGCTGCCGGGGTAGGTCAGCTGGGTGCGCTCGCCGCGGGCACTGTAGCCGTAGCCGATGGTGCCGGTGCTGGGTGCGGTCAGGCCAGTCATCCGCCCCAGCGCATCGTAGCTGAAGCTGGTGGTTCCGGTCGGGTCGATCAGACTGGTGCGCCGTCCCAGCGCATCGTAGGCGTTGGTGATGGTGCCGAGATTGGTCGCCTGGGTGGTCAGCGGTCGCCCGAGCGCATCGTACGTCAGCGCCACATCGTAGCTGGCATCGCGCGCATCGTTGATGGTCAGCGGCAGCCCGCGCACATCGTAGCTCGTCGCCGTAACCCGCCCGAGCGCGTCGGTGGCGCTCAGTTCCCGGTCGGCAGCGTCATAGCTCCAGCTGCGGCTGTTGCCGCGCGCGTCGGTCAGCTGCACCCGATTGCCGGCCCGGTCGTAGGCGGAGGTCGTCACCAGATTGCAGTCGGTCGCGCCCCCGGCACAGCCGCTGGTGCGCAGGTTCTCGGTCACGCCCGTCAGCCGGTCGGCGAGGTCGTAGGCAAACTGGGTCACGCGCCCGAGCGCATCGATCGCCTGCAGCCGCCGCCCGCCCACATCATACACGGTGCGGGTCACGATGTCTTCGTCGGCGGGGCTGTTGGCCGCGCTGCCGTCCTGATAGTTCTGAATCGTGGCGACGGCGCGGCCGAGCCCGTCGATCTGCGTGACCGTCACCCGGCCGTCGGGGGTCTGACTCCAGCGCCCGCCCGCGCCCTGGGTCGTCACTCGGCCCACCGCGTCGGTCTGTGTGGCCACCCGGTCGAGCCCGTCGTAGCTGGTGCGCCTCACCGCACCGACGGCATCGGTGACGACGACGGTGCGCCCGAGCACATCGTAGCCGGTGCGGGTGGTGACGTCCTCGTCGGGGGTGGTCGCGCTGAACGCGCCGTCGATGAGATTGAGCGTGCTGCTGATGACCCGGCCGAGGCCGTCGTAGCGCTGACCGCTGCGGATATCCTCATCGCGGCTGGCCGCGCTGTAGACGCCATCGACGTAGCTCTGCGTCGTCGCCCAGGCGCGGCCGAGGCCATCGTAGCTGGTGCGGGTGGCGAGGTTGCGGTCGCGCGCACTCGCGCTGGAGGCGGCACAGCCGGTCGCCACGGCCTGCCCGCCGCTGTCGCGGCAGTTGGCGATGGTGGTCAGCACCCGCCCGCGCGCATCGTACTGCATGCTGGTCCACTGGCCGAACGCATCGCGACTGCTGATCGTCCGCCCGGTGGTGGCGTCGTAGCTGGTCAGACTCGTCAGATTGAGATCGGTCGTCGTGAGCCCGGCCGCGACGTTGGTCGTGGTGCTGGTGACGCGCCCGAGGGTGTCATAACTGGTCTGGGTCACGCGGTCGGTGTCGGGCGCGGTGGCCGCGTACACGCCGTCGATCCACAGATCGGTGGTGCGATCCATCTGGCCGGCCGCGTCGTAGTGGAACGTCTGGATCAGGTCGGTGTCGCGCTCGCTGGCCTGCGGCACGCCGTCCTGATAGTTCTGCGTGATGGTCAGCGGGCGGTTCAGCGCGTCGTAGGTCGTCACCGTCCAGCGCCCGAGCGCATCGCGCTGCTGCGTCGGATTGCCGGCCGCATCGTAGCGGGTGAGCAGCTGCACGTTGGTGTCGGCGCTCGCGGGCAGGCCGGGGCGATAGTTGAGCGTGACCGTCACGGGGCGACTCTGGCCGTCGTACTCGGTGCGGGTGGTGCGGGTGGTGGCCTGGGCAAAGGTGAGCGTGGCGCGATTGAACGTGCCGGTGAGGATGCCGGTCGCCGTCACGAGCGTGGTGCGGCCGAGGCCATCATAGCCGTACAGCGTGGCCCAGTTGCGGTCGGGCTGGGTCACATCGACGGCGGGCGGGGTGGTGGGCAGCGCGCCCTCGGTCCAGCCGGTCTGGACGAAGTTCTGCGCCGTCCAGCTGACCTGGCCGCTCGTGGTATAGGCGGTCGCCGTGTAGCGGCCGGCCGGGTCCTGCACCCACGTCGGCCGGCCGAGGGCGTCGTAGCCGTAGCGGGTGATCAGATCCACCGTCGGCTGGCTGGCGCTGAACACGCCGTCTTGATAGTTGGCGATCGTGCGCTGCACGGTGTTGTCAGGATTGTAGACCGTGCGGTCGATGCGCGCGAGCGCCGTCCCCGCGCCGCTCGTCACATCGGTCAGCCGCCCGAGCGCATCGTAGCCATAGGTCGTTGTCTGCGCCAGCGCGGTGCCATCGCCGACGATCACGCTCGTCACCTGGCCCTGGGTGTTGGAGGCATAGCGCGTCACGACGCCATCGGGTGCCGTGGTCGTTTGTACCTGCGTCCCACTATAGGTGGTCAGCGCGGTCAGTCCGAGCGGCGTGCTCAGCGAAATGCCCACGGTCGTGCTGATGACCTGCCCGAGCGCGTCGTAGCGCAGGCGGGCGAGGATGCCGCGCGGGTCGGTGATCTGGATCGGGCGGTTGGCCGCATCGTACTGCGCGCCCATGCCGTTGCCGAGCGCATCGGTGCGCACGATTGGCATGCCACGGGGGTTGGCGAGCAGCTGCGTGGCGTGCTGATTGGCGTCGACAATCGTGGTCGGGGTCATCGTTCCATCGTAGGTGACGTAGCTGCTGAACTGGCCATCGTCGGCGGTCCAGGCCAGGCTGCCATCGGCGCGATAGACATCGGTGTGGGTGTGGGTCAGCCCATTGCGGGTTTGGGTGGTGGTGGTCTCCTGCCCGGTCGCGGTCGCCGTGTAGGTATAGGTCGTCGTCACACCCTGCGCGTCGAGCTGCTGCTGCACGCGGCCTTGGGCGTCGTAGGTGTTGGTGACGGTCACGCGGCCAATCGGGTCGGTGATGCTGGCGATCCGGCCGGTGGTGCCGCTGGGGGCATAGGTGGTGACGCCGCCGCGCACATCGGTCACGGTGGTCAGACGGCCGAGGCTATCGTAGCCGTAGCCCACCGTGCGCGTCCCATCGCTCACGGAGGTGAGGCGTGGCGCACCGCCGACGGTGGTGTAGCCGAAGGTGAGCGCACGACTGCTGGTGGTGTCAGTCACCGACGCGATCGTCCCATCGCCGTTGCGGGCGATGGTCTGGGTGCGGCCCTGCGGGTCGGCGATCGTCGTCACCGTCCCCTGCGCCGCAAAGGTCAGCACGGTCCCATCGCGCAGCGTGAGCGTGTAGCCGCCGCCGCTGGCCGTCAGCGTCCCATAGACGCCGGCTGCGGGCACGAAGTCGGCCCCACGAAAGCGCAGGCGGTTGCCCGAGGGGGCTTCGTAGATGATGGTGTTGGATTCGCCGCCGGGGTCGGTGCTCAGCGTGAGGACGTGATCGAAGGCGTGGCGCCAGCCGGGACCGAGCGCGGTGACCGGGACGGTGGCGGTGTCGGCGAACAGCGAGACATACGAGCGCGCGAATACCAGTGACGGGCCAGGGGCGGGCAGCGCGAGGTCGGTGGCCTGGAGATAGAATGCGCCGGATTTGGTGTTGACGGGATCGCCCAGGATCGTCTGCATAATCCCGCCGACGTTGCACAGACATTTGCCAACGGCCTGATCGTCGGCAATACTGGTGCTCAGCGGCTGGCCGTTGCGCCAGAGCTGGATACGATCGATCGCCATGGCCCGGTTGTCGAAACTGTTGGTGAGACTGAGGGTGAAGCGGACGGGCGCGCCGGAAAGCGCTGCCATGTGCTGCGCCGCAATGGCGTAATTGCTGACGAAATGCGCCCAGGTGCCATCAAATGGACCACCACTCGGGAGCGTTTCGGCATACACATTGGCACCCGCCTCATTTTCCACAGCAATCGTAAATCCGCCATCATAGCCCCAGTTGTTCGGCGTTTTCACGCGCGCCCAATCGAGACTGAGGGTGATCTGATCCGTTGCGGTCAACGCGGGCATGCGAAACCACGGGCCGGCAATTTTCGCACCGTAAGAGGTACCCACCCCCCAGCCACCGACGACAGTCGTGCTCAGGTAGCTGCCGTCGATCGGGGCAATGCCATCGCTGGCGCTCGTGCGCGTGGCAAAGGGCAACTCGTATTCAGTATACCCCTCGCCAAACGGTTTGGCCATGTGCCAGCCGGGGACATCAATGAAGACCTGTTGATTCAACCAGGCGCAGGTGCCATTGCGCCCCTGACTGACGACGGTACAGTTATAGGTGAGCGTCACGGCGCGATCATCGGGCACCGTGGGGAGGTTGATGCGGAAATGCTTGACGGTGCCATACGGGCCGATGTCCGAATGTTGCCAGGTGATGCCGACAATTTGTCCGGTTTCGGGATGGGTAACGTTGATGTTACTGTCAAAACCAAAGAGCCAGTGCGGCGTCGTCGTCGTAAACACGAGGTCGAATTCGAGGCTGGATCGGGCACCGGGCGGGAGCGTGACCGCTTGGGACTGCGTGGCCCCGTTGCCGGTGGAATCGACGGCGGTCAGGCTGACATCAGGTAGGGTCATGACCTGTGTGCGGGCGCCACGAAAATCCTCACGACCCGCCGACGTCAACGTCTGCCGATACTCGTACAGCGCCATCTGTGCGGCCGCGACGGTGCTCGGGTTGGACGCAGTTTGCGCCAACGGGCGATCGAGCGCGGGCGGCCGGCGCGAGACCGCTGGCATGCGGGCGGGCGCGCTGGCGAGCGCTGTGGTCGGGCGCCCGCAGGCGAGGATGGGCTGGCCGAGCAGGCTGAGCAGGAGTATGAGCGTCCAGATGCGGCGTGAGCGGTGCATACAATCCTCGATAGGATATGTGACGACGAACGAGCAGCGCACGAGCAGCGCAATGCCACAGCAACGCATGCCACACGGCATGCACGGCAGCTATGACCATCGGGAGCGATATGCAGGAGCGCAACAACGACGAGGCTATGCTACCACACGCGACCGCATGCCCGAATCAAGAGCGACCACGATGACAAATGAGTCATCACAACGTTTCCCCGATTGGGATACCATGAAACACGTCGTGTGATACGGATTGCGTGAGCTGAATATGACAACAGTGTCATTACGATGCATACAATCAGTTCCATGATGAATAATCTGTCATCAATCTATGTTGCTGATCGATGATCGTCCGCACCCTATGCTGCGCGATGGTGAAACGGACGGACGCTCTGGACGCGACACCACCCGCCGCGACGCTCGCGGCGGGTGATGCAAAACCAACGCATACACACCACGGCCCCCGCTGCATTGCGCAGCGGGGGCCGTGGTGCTTCTCAGATATCGATGACGATGCTGCGCCGCACGACGGCGGCGTTGATCTCGCGCAGCAAGGGAAACTTCCAACGGCGATGCGTCAGATACGAATCCCATCGCCAGCCGCCGGGGGTTATTCGTCCAGCGCTCAATCGCGTAGCGATCCTGGACGCGCAGGTGGCCGACGCGGGCGAGTGACAGATAGATCCAAT
>JAYUUK010000205.1:0-1511 GCA_043754595.1 Roseiflexaceae bacterium
CAGTACGCGATTATGTCCGCGCCGACAACGGCGCAGTACGCCGGCCTGGAGGCGCTGCGCAGCGGCGAGGCGGATGTGACGCGGATGGTCGCCGAGTACGATCGGCGGCGCGTGGCGATCGTGAGCGGGCTGAATAGCATCGGGCTGGAGACCTTCGAGCCGAAGGGCGCGTTCTACGCCTTTGCGAAGGTTGACCATCTCGGGATGAGCAGCGAGCAGTTTTGCGAGCGGCTGTTGCACGAGCAGCAGGTGGCAGTGATCCCCGGAGATATCTTCGGTGCCAGCGGAGCGGGATTTATTCGGGCCTGCTACGCCTCGTCCATGGATAAGATCGAGGCGGCGCTCGACCGGATCGAGCATTTCGTCCATACGAATTCGTAAGAGCGCCGACGCGACCTGCGAGCGAGGCGCGCTACTGAGGAGACCGTCCCATGTCACTCGACATAACCGCCACCCACAATCATACCGCCGCGCCAGCCGTGATCGACGACCAGCTCTACTGCGCCCTGACAGGGGTGTCAGTGACGGCTGACCAGGCCTACTGGGCGCCGCCGTTCATTACCGCGCGGCAGCTCATCACGACGCTCTGGCACACGCTGACTCACACGCCGAACGACCTCGCCCACATTCTGTTCGACGAGCAGCCGAACGTGCCGTACGCCCCCGAGGCCCGCGAGCAGCTCGCCAGCCGCCGTAGCTCCGAGCAGCTCAAGCTGCTCGTCGGGCTGCTGGCGCTGATGGCGCTGCTTGCCACGCCGGTGATCCTATCCATGATGCGCTAATCACGTGGGGGAGGATTGTGTGGGGGCCGCAGGCCCCCACACCGCCAGCCGCCAGCCGCTACATCCCCAGCCGTTCAGCCGGTCGTACACCGCCAGCCGCTACATCCTCAGCCGCCACACCCCCGCCGCTCCAGCCGGTCGCACACCGCCAACCGCTAGCACCACAGCGTGTGGTCTACTGCGCCGGGACGATCGAGACCGTGCGGTCGTCTGCGTTGGTGCTGACCACGACGTTGATCCGCTTGCCATCCTTGCTGAAGCCGCTCATCCACATCTGGTTGCCGTCGGTCGCCTCGCCAGGCACCCACCCGGCCGCCACCATCTGCTGCTGGTAGTAGGCCTTGAGCTGGTCGACGGTCATGCTGGTGTTATAGGTCAGGAGCTCGCCGACCGACACGACTTTGGTTGCGCCATCGACCACCGGATAGCTCCCCTTGGCACCGGCACCCTGACCGATACACTCGGGCGGCACGGCGATGGTCTCGACCTGATCGATCTCGGAGATCTCGTAGCTCCAGGTTACCGCCCCCTGCGCGATAGTGATGTCGCCAGCGACCTGCGCGTCCTTGACATCGGCGGTGCCGGTGTACTTCACCAAATAGCCGGCGTCCTGCGCCAGCCAGACCTCGCCGCGCGCGTTGGCGTAGCCAGCAATAGCGCCCCGCTGCTCATCATAGGTGTAGCGATCGGTGAGAACGCCGTTGACGGTCTCGCCGCGCGCCGCAAGCT
>JAYUUK010000206.1:0-13609 GCA_043754595.1 Roseiflexaceae bacterium
GGTCAGCGGCCGTGACGGCGCGGTTGGGGCGGGGCGCGCCGCCGGCTGGCCGATGTTGAACACCTGCACCACGTGCTCGACCAGGTTGGCGTAGTCGGCCGCGCCCCGCGAGCGCGGGTCGTACTCGTAAATCGTCTGGCCGTGCGCCTGGGACTCGGAGAGCCGCACATTGACCCGCACCGGCGGTGCGACGAGATCGCCGTGGGTGGCGCGCAGTGTGGCCAGCAGCTCCTCGGACTGCCGAGTGCGCGGGTCGTACATCGTCGGCACGATCATGCGCAGCGCGCCGCCGTGGAGCTTGGCGAGCTGCTCAATCAGCATCTCGACGCCACGGATCGCGAATGGCTCGACGGTGGTTGGTGCGATGATCTCGCTGGCGGCGGTGAGCGCGTTGATGTTCATCGGCGTCAGCGAGCCACCCGAGTCGATCAAGATGATGTCGTAGTTGGGGATCGCCGGGCGCAGCGCCTTGCTGAGCGCGCGGCTCCAGTCCGGCCTGGTGCTGATGGCCGGCACCGCGCCGAGCAGCGTGGCGTCGGCCGCCAGGAGATCGAGATTGGGGCGGGCGTGGTGGACGCAGGCGTTCGGGTCGGCACCGTCGATCAGGACTTCGTACAGCGAGCGCCGCGGCGCGGCCCCCAGCGCCATCGCCAAGTTGCCCTGCGCATCGGTGTCCACCAGCAGCACCCGCGAGCCGCGCAGCGCGAGGCCGGCCCCCAGGTTGACCACTGTGGTCGTCTTGCCGATCCCGCCTTTGAGATTGACGACTGCGATCACACGGCCCATCTGGGCTCCAGCGGTCAGATAGAGCTGTCCGCGAATTGACGCTAATCTTCGCGAATGGTGCGAATTAGTGCAATTAGCGCAGATTAGCGCAGATTAGCGGATAAAATAGCGAAATTAGCGCACGGTCATGGGCATCACGATATGGACGTAGCCCTCGGTGCCAACCGGCCGAAAGACCGCCGGGTTCTGCGCCGTCTGGGTCTCGAGCGCCACCTGCGGCGTCTTGATCGCGGCGATCGCGTCGGCCAGATACTTGACGTTCAGATTGATCTGCCCGCCCTCGCCGTGGACCATCCCATCGATCGCGCCTTTGTTGTCGCCAACCTCGGCGGCGTTGGCCGAGATCGTCACCTTGCCGGGGCCGAGGTCCCCGCCCGGCTCGAGCGTGATCCTGACGATGTTGGCCGATGCGCTGGCGAACAGCGACGCCAGCTTCACCGCCTTGACCAGATCCTGAGTCTCAAGCAGCGTGCGCGTGGCGTAGCTCTGCGGGATGACTCGCTCGATGTCCGGGTAGCGGCCATCGATCAGCCGCGAGACCAGGTCGGTGTTCTCGGTGTGGAACAGCACCTGCCCGCCGCCCTGAGTCACCGTCAACTCTACCGGCCCTGATGCGTCGCCGCTGATCCGCGCCAGCTCGGAGAGCGCCCGCGCCGGGACGATCAGGTCCTGCACGTCGCTGGCCGGCTCTGGCAGCTCGAAGGTGCGCTGCGCCAGGCGAAACCCGTCGGCCGAGGAGAAGGTCACCTTCGTGCCTTTGATCCGCATCAGCACCCCGGTCAGCACCGGACGGGTGTCGTCGGTGGCGGCGGCGAACGCGATCTGGTCGATCGCCTCGCGCAGCACGTCAGGCGGGAATAGCGCGCTCGGCGATCGGTCGGCCACGGTGGGGATCACCGGGAACTCGTCGGCTTCGATGCCCTTGATATTGGTCTCGAAGCGGCCGCAGATGATGTTGAGCGTCTGCGTCCGCGCGTCGAGCGTCAGCGTGACTTTGTCATTCGGGAGCCCGCTCACCACATCGCTCAGCAGCTTGGCCGGGATGGTGATCGCGCCCTCGGCGTCGATCTTGGCGCCCACCCAGTGGGTGATGCCGATCTCCAGGTTGGTGGCGGCGATCTTGAGCCGCCCCGAGTCCGTGGCCAGCAGCACGTTCGAGAGCACCGGCAGCGTCGTCTTCCCCGCCACCGCATGCCCGACGATGGCGAGCCCGCGTTTGAGATTTTCCTGGAGACAGGAGAGCTTCATGCCGGATGCTCCTTGACTGGAAGAGGGCGAAGTGCGAGACATGTATTATACCATACACACGCCGGCGGAGTGCTTGACAGCTGGTATAACTCTAGTTATACTACGTCTATGAAAACCGCCATCTCTCTCCCAGACCCGCTATTCGCGGCGGCCGAGCAGTACGCCGAGGAACAAGGGCTATCGCGCAGCGAGCTCTACGCACAGGCGCTCGCCTACTTCCTCCAGACACAACGCTACCGATCAGTTACCGAAACGCTCGATCGGCTGTACGCCGAGACCGACAGCGCGCTCGACCCGGCGCTCGGCACGGCGCAGACTCGTGCTGTTATGCACGAGGACTGGTAGTGCAGCGTGGCGATATCTGGTGGGTCGATCTGCCAGACCCAGTTCGGGCCGGTCCTGGCTTTCGGCGCCCTGTCCTTGTGATCCAGGCTGATTCATTCATTCAGAGCCGGATCGCCACCGTCATCGCCATCGCTATCTCCAGCAATCTGCGCCTCGCAGCCGCACCAGGCAATGTGCTCGTGCGCGCACAGGATTCGGGGCTGTCGAAAGACTCCGTGGTCAACGTATCGCAGCTACTCACACTCGACAAATCGACCCTCGACTCCTATGTCGGCCATGTGCCGCAGCGCATCCTCGCCGCAGTCGAGCGCGGCGTCCGGCTCGTACTCGATGTCTAGCCACTTGCGGCACCACCTGTTACCGAATATCATAGACCGCACGCCATCTTATCCGAGGCGCCATGGACGCGTCCTGCTACACATGTCACCAGCCAACGCGCCCCACCGACCAGCGCTGCCCGTCGTGTGGCGCGCCGCTCCAGCTCGGCGGCGGCCGCTACCGGGTCGTCGCCCACCTCGGCGGCGGCGGCTCCAGCGATGTCTACCGCGCCGATGACGCGGTGCTGCTGCGGCCGTGCGCCATCAAGCTGCCGCGCCAGGGCGCTGACGCGCCACACAGACGCCTGCTCGATGAGGCCAGGCTGCTGGCGCAGCGCACCCAGCGCTTCGATTTCGTCGTCGGGCTCTACGATGTCGAGCTGCGCGGTCCATCGCCGTTCCTAGTGATGGAGTACCTCGAAGGCCAGACGCTGGACCGCCGCCAGCCGCTGCCGTGGCACCCCGACGCGGTCGAGCAGCTGCTGCGCACCCTGCTCGGCTACCTCGGGCAGCTCCACGCCGCCGGCATCGTCCACCGCGACCTCAAGCCAGACAATATTATCGCATCGGACGCGCGGGGCCTCGCCCTGCTCGATTTCAACATCGCCAAGCTGGATACCCGCACCCAGACGGTGGCGCTGCGCCACTCGCCAGGCTTCTCGCCGATCGAGCAGAGCCAGGGGCTGCCCACCGACGCCCGCTCCGATCTGTACAGCCTCGGCGCCACCGCCTTCTTCCTGCTCGCCGGCCAGCCGCCGCCGCCAGCCGAGGAGCGCGCAAAGGCCGATGATCTCACCCTGCCGCGCGCCACGCTGGCGCAGATGTCGCCGCTGCTGCGCCATGTGCTCACATGGCTGCTGGAGGTCGAGCCCGAGCGCCGAGCGCCGAGCGCCGAGGCCGCGCTCCGCCGCCTGAGCATCCTTGATGAACGGGCCACCGTGCCGATCGCGGCGCCCGTGCCACGGTCGAGCCGGGTCATCGTCAGCGCGATGCCCGTGGAATCGCCTGAGGCGGCTATGGCCCCCACACCCGCCGCGCCAGCCGCCGTAGTAGGGACGCAGCATGCTGCGTCCGGTGCGCCCCGCACACCCGCCGCGCCCCCCTCACGCACCGCACCATCCACTGTACCTACGTCCGGCGCGTCTCGCGCTGCGGCCAAGAGCGCCGCCGACCAGGTGGCAGACCGCCAGGCCAGCCGCCAGCCGGCCGTCTTCTACCGCCAGTCGATCAACGATGTCCAGACCATGGTTGTCGACACGGCCGCCCCACGGGCCGTGCCGCCGCCGCAGCCCGCTAGCGGCAGGCGCGCGGCCACCAGTACCACCGTGCCGTCCACCGTCCGCCTGATCGACGACCCGCTGGCCTGGCTGCGGCGCCGCCACCGGCGCGGCTGGGATGCAGCGTTCGCCGTGCTGAGCGAGGCCGGGCGCGGCGGGCTCGTCGGCGGCATCGTCGGCGCGCTGGCGGCGCTGATCACCGATGGCGTCTCGATCGCCGGCCCGACTATCGCGTTCTTCGCCGCCGCCGGGGTCCTGGTGGCGCTCGCGCTGCGCGCTCCAGGCGAGGCGATCGGCAGCGCGCTGCTGACGTGGGTGATCGCCGTGCTGCTCGGGCTGCGCGCCGGCAAATGGTCGATGGGCGATCTGTTCATCGACGCCGCGCTGATGCTCGGGCTGGGCACCGCGCTCGGCGCGCTGGCCCGCACCTACCGCGGGCCACCGCTCCCGAGGCTGCTCGCCACGCTCTACCGAGTTCTCAGCAGCGCCGGGAGCGCCATGCTGCTTGGGATCGCGCTTAGCCTGCTCTACCTGCTCGCCAGCGCGGTCTCGATGATGGCGCACGGCATCTGGCCGACGCAGCTGCTACCGTATCTGTTCGCGGCGCTGCCGATGGCCGGCGCGATCCTGATCATCGCGATCTGGCTCGGCGGGCTGTATGGGGTGGTGCGCAGCCCAGCGCCCGTGCTCGCCCCCTGACGGGACGCGTCGCCCTTGCGCCGGCGCGCCGCTCTGCACCCGGCCGAGGGGCGGCCCCGCCCCGCAGGATCCCCGGCGATGGGCTGCGCCCCTTCGAACCCCAAACGGGCGGCGGCGGTGGAATAGCAGCGGAGCGGCAGCGCGCGATGCGAGCCGCTGGTGATTGGCCTGCGCTGGGGCGCGCGAACGGACACATATGTGGGCGTCATGTTTGGGGGTTCGAAGGAGGAGAATCCCCCTCGCGGGGGTTCCACGGGGGCTGGCTCCCTTTGGGCCACGCGCAGCGGCCCACGCCCGAGTGGGGCACCGACCGCGCACGCGAGCAGCGTCGTGCCAGCAAGATGCTTCACGGCAGCGGTCGGCGGCGTCAGGCGTCCCCGCCGATGCCGCTCAGCATGCCATGCGATGGCGGCAGCCGCGCGCACGCGAAAACCAAGAAGAGAGAAGACCGATGACCCACGACCCAGCGCCGCAGATTTTTGGCATCCGCCACCACGGGCCAGGCTCGGCGCGCTCGCTGCTGGCGGCGCTCGAGCGCATGTCCCCAGACTGCCTGCTGGTCGAGGGGCCTCCAGACGCTGACGAGCTGCTGTCGCTGCTGCCGCACGCGCAGATGGAGCCGCCGGTGGCCATCCTGGTGTATGTGCCAGACGAGCCGCGCCGCGCCGTCTACTTCCCGTTCGCGCTGTTCTCGCCCGAGTGGCAGGCGCTGCGCTACGGCCTCGGGCGCGGCATCGCCGTGCGCTTCTTCGATCTGCCGCAGCGCTACCAGCTGGCCATGGACGCCGCGCCGTCGCCCCAGACAGCAGACGATCTGCTGCCGCGCGCCGACAGGGTGTCTGCGGACGGTAGAACCGCCCCTGAGCCAGCCCAGCCCAGCCCGCGGCAAGACCCGCTGGGGACGCTGGCGCGCGCCGCGGGCTACACCGACGGCGAGCGCTGGTGGGAGCGGGTTGTCGAGCAGCGGCGCGATGGCGCCGACTTGTTCGCCGAGATCGCCGACGCCATGGCCGCGCTGCGCGCTGAGTCGCCACCGGAGACCGACGCCACCGAGCTGCGGCGCGAGGCTCACATGCGGCAGCAGATCCGCCGTGCCAAGGCCGATGGCCACCGGCGAATTGCGGTGGTCTGCGGCGCATGGCATGCCCCGGCGCTGCGCGAGACCGCCGACGCCAAGGCTGTCGCGAAGGCCGACGCCGCGCTGCTCAAGCGGATGCCGAGCGTGGACGTGGCCGCCACCTGGGTGCCCTGGACCGCCTCGCGGCTGGCATATCGCAGCGGCTACGGCGCTGGTGTGGAGAGCCCTGGCTGGTACGCCCACCTCTGGCGCGCTGCGGCGGCCGGACACGGCTCGCGCGAGATCAGTATCCGCTGGCTGGCGCGCGTCGCGACGCTGCTGCGCGAAAACAGCCTGGACGCATCATCCGCCAGCGTGATCGAGGCGGTGCGGCTGGCCGAGACGCTGGCGGCGATCGATGGGCGGCAGCTCCCTGGTCTGGACGATCTCAACGATGCGGCGCAGGCGACGTTCTGCTTCGGGGCCGCCGCGCCGCTCCAGCTCATCCACGAGCGGCTGGTCGTCGGCGATGATCTCGGCGGCGTCCCTGACGAGACCCCGCTCGCACCACTCCAGCGCGACCTCCAGCGCGAGCAGCGCCGGCTGCGGCTGCCGGCGGCCGCAGCCTGGAAGGATTACGACCTGGACCTGCGCGCGCCAAACGACCGCGAGCGCAGCCTGCTGCTCCACCGTCTCAAGCTGCTCGAAGTGCCGTGGGGGCAGCTCCAGCGCAGTGGCGGCGGCAAGGGTACGTTCCACGAGATCTGGCGGCTGGAGTGGCGGCCCGAGCTGGCGGTCGCGCTGATCGAGGCCGGGATCTGGGGCACCACGATCGCCGCCGCCGCCAGTCTGCGCGCGCGGCGGCTCGCCGAGGTCGCCGATCTGTCTGGTCTCACCGGGCTGACCGAGACCGCGCTGCTGGCCGAGCTCACCGATGCGGTCCCGCGCATCCTGGAGCGGCTCCAGGAGGAGGCGGCGCTGGCGGCAGACGGCGCGCTGCTGATGGATGCGCTGCCGCCGCTCGCCAACCTGTCGCGCTATGGCTCGGTGCGCCAGACCGACGCTGCCGCGGTGGCGTCGGTGACTGAAGGCATCGCCGCGAGAGTCTGCATCGGGCTGCCGCTGGCGTGCGCCGCGCTAGACGATGCGGCCGCCGATGCGATGTACGACAGGGTGCTGGCCACCGACCGCGCCATGGACCTGCTGCACCAGCCGCAGCAGCTCGCCGCCTGGCACGCCGCGCTGCGCAAGACGATCGACATTGCCGGCGTCCACGGGCTGATCGCTGGCCGGGCCTGCGCCCTCCTGCTCAGCGCCGGCGGGCTGACCCCCGGCGCGGTGGCGGATAGGGTCAGCTTGGCGCTCTCGCGCGCCGCAAACCCCACCGAGGCGGCGGCGTGGGTCGAGGGGCTGCTGCGCGATGGCGGTGCCACGCTTGTCCACGACGCCACGCTGCTCGCGATCGTCGATGGCTGGGTCGTGTCTATCGCAGACGATCAGTTCGCCGCGACGCTGCCGTTGATCAGGCGGACGTTCAGCACCTTCAGCGCGCCGGAGCGGCGCATGATCGGCGAGCGGGTGCGGCACGGCGCGGCACAGCGCCCGGCTGGGACGGTGCAGCCGATCGACGCCGAGCGCGCGGCACGGGTGATACCGCTGCTGGAGCAGATCTTTGGGCTGTCACAGTCATCGTAGCCGGCGCTTGAGCTGGTTTTACAGAAAGAGCGATATGCTACCGATCCCGCAATCCTGGGCCGCCGCGCTCGGCGATGAGCTGCACAAACCGTATATCGCCGAGCTTGAGGCATTCGTCGCCGCCGAGCGCGCCGCCGGGCCAGTCTACCCGCCGGAGGAGCAGGTGTTCAGCGCGCTCGAGCGCACCAGCTACGAGCAGACAAGGGTGCTGATCCTCGGCCAGGACCCGTACCACGGCGAGGGCCAGGCCCACGGGCTGAGCTTCTCGGTGCGGCCGGGCGTGCCGCTGCCGCCGTCGCTGGTCAATATCTACAAAGAGCTGCGCCAAGATACCGGCGTTGCGCCGCTTGCCACTGGCTCGCTGCTGCCCTGGGCCGACCAGGGGGTGCTGCTGCTCAACGCGGTGCTGACCGTGCGCGAGGCGCAGCCAAACTCGCACAAGGGGCGCGGCTGGGAGCGGCTGACCGACGCGGTGATCGCGGCGCTGAGCCGGCGCGATCGGCCGGTGGTGTTTGTGCTGTGGGGCGCCTACGCCCGCAAGAAACGCGCGCTGATCGATGCGAGCCGCCACACGATTATCGAGTCGGCGCATCCGTCGCCGCTCTCGGCGCACAACGGCTTCTTCGGCTCGCGGCCGTTCTCGCAGATCGACGCGGCGCTGTCTCGTCTCGGCGAGCCGCCGATCGCCTGGAGCTAGCAGAGCGGGGGGTTGGGGGCCGGGTACCCTCTAGGTGTCCCCAAAATCCTCTCTTTATCTCGATAGGATTACCCTATGAGCGACGAACGACTGCGGCGCTGGCGGCTCATCCTCGGCGGCGGCGAGGGCGACGGCGTCGGGGTGCAGCTTGGGGGCGAGGACGGTGGGATGGACGGCGCGCTCGAGGCGCTGTACGGCGGCGCAGCGGGCGGCAGGCGCGGCGGGCAGACCGACGGCAGCCGGCGCGGCGGACTCGGCGGCTCGAACCCCAACGTGGCGCGCTGGCTCGGCGATATCCGGCGCTACTTTCCCAGCAGCGTGGTCCAGGTGATGCAGCACGACGCGCTGGAGCGACTGAACCTGCGCCAGATGCTGCTCCAGCCAGAGATGCTCGCCGCCGTCGAGCCTAATGTGCATCTGGTGGCCGACCTGCTGGCGCTCAAGAGCGTGCTGCCGGAGAAGAGCCGCGAGACCGCGCGGCAGGTGGTGCGTCGGGTGGTTGAGGAGCTGACGGAGAAGCTCGCCAGCCCGACGCGCCAAGCGATTCTGGGCAGTCTCAACCGCGCCACGCGCAACCGCCGCCCGCGCCACAACGAGATCGACTGGAACCGCACCATTCGCGCCAACCTGCGCCACTACCAGGCCAAGTACCGCACCGTCATCCCCGAGACCCGCATCGGCTACGGGCGCAGGCGCACATCGCTGCGCGATATCGTGCTCTGTGTCGACCAGAGCGGCTCGATGGGGCAGTCGGTGGTCTACAGCGGGGTCTTCGGCGCGGTGCTAGCATCGCTCCCCACCGTCAGCACCCGCGTCGTCGTCTTCGACACCGAGGTGGTCGACCTGACCGATCTGTCGAATGACCCGGTCGACCTGCTGTTCGGGGTGCAGCTCGGCGGCGGGACGGACATCAACCGCGCGCTCGGCTACTGCCAGAGCATCATCTCCCGCCCGCGCGAGACGATCCTGGTGCTGGTCTCGGATCTCTACGAGGGCGGCAGCCGCGAGGAGATGCTGGCGCGGGCGGCGCAGTTGATCGGCTCCGGGGTGCAGATGGTGGCGCTGCTGGCGCTGAGCGACAGCGGCGCGCCGTCTTACGATCACCAGGTGGCGGGGGTGCTGGCCGGTCTCGGCGCGCCGGCGTTCGCCTGTACCCCAGACCAGTTCCCCGACCTGATGGCGGCGGCGATTGGGCGGCAGGATCTCGGGCAGTGGGCGGCGGCGCGCGGGATCGTGACCGCCAGGCAGAGCTAGCCGATCGTCAGCCGCAGCCCGTTGTGCGATGGGTCGCGCCACAGCCGTCCGTCCGCCAGGGTCTCGGCGATCGCGCCGGCGTCTAGCATCCTGGTCTCGGCAGCGGCCAGCGCCGCCGCGTCTGGCAGCTCGATGGTGTAGTGGCGCAGCCCGGCGCTGCCTGGAGGCGGCGGCGGCGCGCCAACGCCGGCCCAGGTGTTCAGGCCGACATGATGGTGGTAGCCGCCGGCCGAGACGAACGCCGCCTGGTTGCCGAAGCGCTGCATCAGATCGAAGCCGAGCGCATCGCAGTAGAAGTGCTGCGCCGCCACGATATCGGCGACGTGCAGGTGCACGTGGCCGATAGTCGTGGCGGCGTCGAGCTCGACGCCATCGCCGTCCCGATCGTCCACCAACGCCTGGAGATCGAGCGGGTCGGTGACCATGGCCAGCTCGCCGCCGCGCATTGGCCACGCATCGCGCGGCCGGTCGCGGTAGATCTCGATGCCGTTGCCGTCAGGGTCGCTGAGATACAGCGCCTCGCTGACGCCGTGGTCGCTCGCGCCGCCGAGCGGGTAGCGCCCAGCGGCGAGGGCTGCGAGCGAGCGGCCGAGCGCCGCGCGGCTGGGCACCAGGATGGCGAAGTGGTACAGCCCGGTGGCGCGCTGCGGCTTGGGGCGAGCGCCTGGCAGCTCGGTCAGCGTCAGCAGCGGCCGCGTCGCCGTCCCGAGCGTCGCGCCCTCGTGGGTATGCTCGCGCAGCTGCATCCCCGCGATCTCGGTGTAGAACCGCAGCGCGCGCGGCAGATCGGCCACCGTCAGCGCCACATGTCCGATATGGGTCATCGCTGAGAGCGTCATCGTCCCCTCCCTTACGCGACTTCGAGCCTGAGCTGGAGCGCGCCGATCTGAAATACCTCGCCGGGGGCGATGGCCTGCGGCTGGCGCGGCGCGAGCTTCCGCCCGCCGACGACCGTGCCGTTGGTGCTGTCTAGGTCTTCGAGCAGCACCCCGCCGTCGCGCACGAACAGCCTGGCGTGTTTGCGCCCGACGCCCTTATCTAGCGCGCCGTGGGCCGTCAGGTCGATCTCGGGAAACCACTGGCTCGCCGGGTCGCTGCGTCCGATCGTCGCCTGCTGCGCGTCTGGCAGCGGTAGAACCGCGTTGCTGCCCACCACGACCAGGCTGGCCGGGGCGAGCGCGGTGCGGCGCGGCGCGGCGGGCGGCGCCGACGGGGTGTAGCTCGGCGGGGTGTAGCTCGGCTGCTGTTGCGCCGCGCCAGGGCCGACAGGCGGCGGGTAGCTTGGCTGCGGCGGCACGGCGGCGTAGCTCGGCGGCAGCGGCGCTGCGCTGGCGGCGGCCGGCGGCGGGCCGATCAAGGCCGCGCCACAGTTATCGCAGAATGCCTCGCCAGGGATCACCGCCGTGCCGCACTGTGGGCAGGTGTTGGAGAACGGGGCCGCGACCGTCGGCGCTGCGGTGGGGGGCGGCGCTGCGGCGGGGAGCGGCGCTGCGGCGGGGGGCGGCGCTACGGCCGCCGGGGGCTGAGCAGCGCCATCTGGGATGCTGCGGTTGACCGCGATTAGGGCCGCGCCGCACTGGTCGCAGAAGCGCGCGCCATCTGGGTTTTGGACGCCACACTGTGGGCAAAAGATCATCGCTCCGTCCCTTCATCAACCGGTTCGTCGCTTGGACGCGCCGCGCCCCCGCGAGTTGCACCCGCCCGCGCTTCTATTGTAGCATAGACGCTGAGCATATCTCGTCCGTAGCCGAAGTGCCACGAGGTGCATGTGAAGCTTTGCCACTACCTGCTGCTCGCGCTGCTGCTCGGGCTCGTTCCGGGCGACGCAAGCGCCGCCAATACCGCCGACCCGCGCCGCGCCGAGCAGTGGGCGCTCGATGCGGTGCGCGCGCCGGCCGCCTGGGAGATCGCCGGCGGCGGCCCGGTGCTCGTCGCGCTGATCGACACCGGCATCTCGCCAGACCACCCGGATCTGGCCGGGCGGCTGCTCCCCGGCTTCGATGTGGTCAACATCGACCAGGACAGCAGCGACGATAACGGCCACGGGACGTTCGCCGCCGGCGTGATCGCCGCCAATACGAACAATGGCATCGGCGTGGCCGGGCTGTGCGCGATGTGTCAGATCGTGCCGGTCAAGGCGCTCGGCGCGGACAATATCGGCGGTGACCGGGCGATCGCCGCCGCCATCCGCTACGCCACCGACCGCGGCGCGCGGGTGATCAGCCTGAGCCTCGGCGGGCCGACCCCGAGCCAGGAGATGGCTGACGCGGTGGCCGAGGCGCTCCGGCGCAACATCGTGGTGGTGGCGGCGGTGGGCAACCTGCACGATGGCAGGGGCGAGCGGCTCTACCCGGCGGCGTACCCTGGCACGATCGGCGTCGGTGCCACCACTCGCGATGACCGCCGCGCCGATTTCTCGCCCGCCGGCCCCGATGTCGATATCGTCGCCCCCGGGAACGAGGTGCTCAGCACCTACTGGAGCAAAGCCCAGGGCAATGGCTACGGCCTGCTGAGCGGCACGTCGGTGGCGACGCCGTTCGTGGCGGCCGGCGCGGCGCTGCTGCTGGCGCTGCGCCCCGAGCTGACGCCGCAGCAGGTGCAGGAGATCCTCCAGCTCGGCGCAGACGACCTCGGGCCGCCTGGGGATGACCAGGGGTACGGCGCTGGACGGCTCAACCTGGCGCGGGCGCTCCAGTTGGTGCGAGACCCGGCGGTCACCAGCCACTCGCAGATCGCCGGCGTCGTCGGCGGGCCAGCGCCCGAGCGAGTCGCCATCGAGCTCAGCACCGGTCAGACTACCCGCCCGGACGCCAGCGGCGCGTACCGCTTCGCCGATCTGCCGGGCGGCAGCTACACCGTCCGCTTCGCCGGCGACGGGCTGCTGGAGGAGCGTCACGCGCAGCTGAGCGGGACGGCCCGCAGCCAGGTAGAGCTCGACATCGCAGGCCCGGGCGCGGGTGGGCCAGACGCACATGGGGGAGATCGCGCTGGCGCATTCGCCGCCGCCGCCCCGCTCGCCACCGCCGTATTCTTCCCGCAGACGCAGCACAACCTCGGCGGCGAGCTGCTGGGGTTCTGGCGCGCCAACGGCGGGCTGCCGATCTTCGGCTACCCGATCAGCGAGGCGTTCGCGGAGGTCGGCGAGGACGGTGCGAGCTACACCGTGCAGTACTTCGAGCGCCACCGGCTGGAGCTGCACCCCGAGCAGCCGCCGCCGTACCGCGTGCTGCTCAGCCGCGCCGGCGACCTGGCGCTGCGGCGAGCCGGGCGCGACTGGCGCAGCTTCGCGCCGAGCGGGCCAAAGGATGGGTGTCTGTTCTTCGCCGAGACCGGCCAGCGCGTGTGCGAGCCATTTCTGCGCTACTGGCGCGGCCATGGTCTGGCAATGGACGGGCGAGGCTCCCGGGGCACTTCGCCGAGCCTGGCGCTGTTCGGGCTGCCGCTCTCCCCGCCGGTGGTGGAGACGATCGGCGGGCGGACGCTGACGGTCCAGTGGTTCGAACGCGCCCGCTTCGAGGACCACGGCGCGGATGGCGTGCTGCTCGGGCTGCTCGGCGACGAGCTGCGGTAGTACGGTTGGGTGATGGTAGGCAGGCGCTCCGCCCCTTCGAACCTCAAACGGGCGTCGTCGCGCGTGTCTCCATCTGCTACGCCCCGATGTGCTCGTGCCGGACGCAGCACGCTGCGTCCCGACGCCCTGATGTGCTCGTGCCGCCCGCGCATCTCATGCTGCACGGTGTCTGGATGCCCGACGCGCCCCAGCGATGATGTCGCTGGGGCGCGTCGGGTAAAGAACGGATATAGCGAGCTACGTTCATACGGCGGTGCGATACGTTGCTCGCTCATCCTGTCACGCCGTCATGCCGTCATCTCGTCACACGTTGTGCGCCGTCGGATCGTCCCAGAACCAGGCTTCCGGGTCATAGACCGCCGGGCTGGGGATGATCCACGGCCCGACGAAGCCGCCGAGACCTTCCTTGAGCAGATCGTCCTTGGTCGGGACGTTCATAAGCCCCTTACGCACCAGGATGATGTTTGGCTGGTTGGCGATCACACCGCTGAAGAACGGACCCTCGGCGACGTGGATCTTGATCATCTGCCACACCAGCGCGTGCCGCTTCATCGGGTCGACCTCGACTTTGGACTGGTCGTAGAGCTTGTGGATGTCGGCGATCGCGGCGACGGCGTCTTTCTCGCCATCGTTGATGCGGGCCGGGCTGCGGCTCCACGGGTC
>JAYUUK010000207.1:0-13595 GCA_043754595.1 Roseiflexaceae bacterium
CCCGCGCGCGCCGGCCCTACTCGCTTGGCTGGTAGCGGCCGTAGGAGGCGGCGAGCAGCCCGAACGCCAGCGCGCACAGCAGGCCGCTGCTGGCGAACACCACCAGCCAGAACCAGCCGATGCCGACGCCAAAGACCTCGTTGAGCAGCAGCATCGCCAGCAGCGGCAGGGTGGAGAGCAGCAGCAGCCCGATCGTCAACACGCCGTTGACCAGCGCCGCCACCGCTGCCTGGATCGGGTCGCTCTTGTCCAGGCTCACCGCGCCTGGCCAGAGAAAGATCAGCGCGCCGCGCAGCGCCACCGACGGCACCACCGCCAGCGGGTACCACAGCGCGCACACCGCCAGCTGACCCAGATCTGGCCCCCGCATGCGCAGCGCCGCCCCCAGCAGCAGCAGCATTCCGCCGAGCCAGTAGATCGGCAGCCGCCCCAGCAGTGAAGCGCCGATCAGCCGCCAGCGCGCGATCGGCAGCGCCAGCTCGATGTCCGCGCGGCGAATATGCTCGGCCAGGTCGTTAAAGATCTGCGACAGCAGCGTGGTGGAGAACATCACCGCCGTGATTGTGGCGCGCAGCGTGTAGGGCTGTCCATCGAGGAGCAGCAGCGGTAGCCCGGCCAGCGCCAGCACGGCGGCGGCGGTGCGCCCGAGCGTCCGCCGGGTCTCCACCAGGCGCACCCAGCTGAGCACCGTGGCGCCGCGCCCGACGCCGGCGATGCTGACGAACTGGGCGTCGCGGGCGATGCGCTCTGGATGCCACAGCAGCGCGATCAGCCGCAGCGGGTTCAGGCCGGCGGCACCAAACGCGGCGCGCAGCGTGTTCTGGCCGATCAGCGGCGAGATCGCCGCCTCGCGCAGATGAGCTTCGCTGGCGCGGATCAGCAGCACTGCGCCGCCCATGTCCAGCAGCAGCAGCAGCACGACGCGCCACCATACCCCGCCGGCGTCGAGCGCGGTATCGGCCGCGAGCGCCACCGGGAACAGTGCCAGCCGCAGCGCCGCCTGTAATGCACCGAGCAGCGCCGCCGCCGCCGGGAGCTGCGGCGCGAGCAGCGCCAGCAGCGCGATGAGCAGCCCCGCTACCACCCCGGCGCGGGTCAGCGCGCGGGCGCTGCCGCAGCCATCGAGCCAGATCAGCAGCGCGGCGAGCAGCTCGTCGATCGTTGAGAACAGCAGCGTCAGCGCCAGCATGCTCCAGATCAGCGCCGGCCACAGCGGCCGATCGAGCAGCACCAGCGCGGGGGCGAAGCTCAGCCCGGCGAAGAAAAACGCTGCGGCCAGCGCCCGCAAATGGTTCGTCAGCAGCATCTGGAGCATGATGCGCCACGTTGGGATGGGCGTTGGGAAGAGCAGGTCGATGTCGGCCTGGGCGAAGCGCAGCAGCCGGTTCTGAAAGGTGGCCGCCACCGTCAGCAGCGCCAGCAGCCCGAACAGCGACGCGCTGACCGCCGCTGGCGCGACCACGACCTGGCGGCGCAGCGCCGGCCCAAATGATGGCAGAAACACCAGCGCCGCCACCACCATGCCGACGGTGAGGATCAAATTGAGCACGCCGATGCCGAGCGCCAGCAGCTGCCGCGGCTCGTGCCTGACGCGCCCGAGCGCGTTGACGAGCGAGCGCCGCGCGCGAAACCCGAGCGCCATCAGTGCTGCGTCAGCGCCGCGAGCGCCTCAGCCTCGGTCTGGTAGATATTGAGGTACTGGGTGAGGCCGACCATGCGAAAAATATTTTGGAAGTGGTCGGACAGACCGCAGATCGCCACAGTGCGCCCGGCTTTGCTGGCCTGATGCACCTGCTCGATCAGGATGGCGATCCCCCGGCTGTTGATATAGTCGTTCTGGCGAAAGTAGAGCAAGATCGATCGCGCGTCATCGCGCGCGGCCTCGGCGAACGCGTTGCGCACCTTATCGAGCGCGAAGGTCGTCACATCGCCCTCCAAGTCGATCACCTTCACTGGCCCGCTATCGCGGACGGTGACCCTCAGCTCATCATCCAGCATGCGTGCCTCCCACGTGTTCGAGATGGACCACCATCCGCACCTGCGTCCCGCCGCCCGGCGCGGCGGAGAATTCGACCTCATCGACAAGCTTCTGGATAAGCCAGATCCCCCACCCGCCCACCTGATCGCGGCGGTCGGCGCGGGCGATCGGCGCGAGCTCGAGCGGCCGCTGCCCCTGGTCGGCCACGCGCACCACCAACTCGTCGGGACGGGCGCTGAGCACCACCAGCACGCGGGTCTCGGCGTCCAGGCCGTTGCCGTGCTCGATGGCGTTGATGATCGCCTCGGCGAGCGCAGTGCGAAGCCGCTCGATCCGATCATTGCTGATACCGAGGCGGCGGGCGAGCGCCGACGCCGCGTCCATCGCGATCTTCTCGTAGCCCAGCTTGCTCGGCAGCCGCAGCTCAAGGAAGCGGGACTCATCGGTATCGGCATCGGCGTGGTCGTTGGTCATAGGTAGGGGGTCTAGCGCCGGCGTTCGGCGCATCAGAGCGGGATATTGCCATGTTTGCGCGGCGGCAGCGTCACGCGCTTGGTGCGAGCGATCCGCAGCGCCTTGATCAGCGCCGGCCTCGTCTCGCGCGGCTCGATCACTGCGTCCAGATAGCCGCGCTCGGCGGCGATATACGGGTTGGCGAAACGATCCTGGTAGTCCTCGGTGAGCGCGGCGAGCCTGGAGACCGGGTCATCGCTGGCGGCGAGCTCGCGGCGAAAGATGATCTTGGCCGCTGCCTCGGCCCCCATCACCGCGATCTCAGCCGTCGGCCAGGCGAAGTTGAAGTCGGCGCGAATATGCTTAGACGCCATCACGTCGTAGGCCCCACCGTACGCCTTGCGCGTGATCACCGTCAGCTTGGGCACGGTGGCCTCGCAGTAGGCGTAGAGCAGCTTGGCGCCGTGGCGGATGATCCCGCCGTACTCCTGCTGCGTGCCTGGCAGAAACCCCGGCACATCGACGAACGTGACGATCGGCAGGTTGAAGCTATCGCAGAAGCGCACAAACCGCGCCGCCTTGACCGAGCTGTCGATATCGAGTGTGCCGGCCAGATGCGCCGGCTGATTGGCCACCACGCCCACCGGCTGCCCATCGAGATGCGCCAGCCCGACGATAATATTCTTGGCCCACAGCGCCTGGATCTCCAGAAAGCTGTCGCTGTCCATCACCGCATCGATGATGGCGATCATATCATACGGTTTGCGCGGGCTATCGGGGATCAGACTTTGTAACGATTCTTCGGCCCGATCTGGGTCGTCGTACGGCTCGGCGGCCGGCGGCTCGTCCAGATTGTTGAGCGGCAGGTAGCTCAGCAGCGCCCGCGTCTGCGCGAAGAGCTGCGCCTCGTCATCGGCCACGAAGTGGGCCACGCCAGAGCGGCTGTTGTGGGTCAGCGCGCCGCCGAGCTCATCGAAGCCGACCTCCTCGCCGGTCACGGCCTTGATCACATCCGGGCCGGTGATGAACATCTGCGAGCTACCCTGGACCATCAGGATCAGGTCGGTCATGGCCGGCGAGTAGACCGCACCGCCGGCGCAGGGCCCAGCGATCAGTGAGATCTGCGGCACCACGCCGGAAGCCATGACGTTGCGGTAAAAGATCTCGGCGTAGCCGCCGAGGCTGACCACACCTTCCTGGATGCGCGCGCCGCCGCTGTCGTTGATGCCGATCATCGGCACGCCCATGCGCAGCGCCAGGTCCATCACCTTGCAGATCTTCTCGGCGTAGACCTCGCCGAGCGAGCCGCCGAACACCGCAAAATCCTGCGCGAAGAGGCAGACTGGGCGGCCATCGATCGTGCCGTGGCCGGTGATCACGCCATCGCCGAGCGGCCGCTGCTGCTCCAGCCCGAAAGCGGTGGAGCGGTGGACGGCGAAGGCATCGAGCTCCACGAACGAGCCTGCGTCGAGCAGCGCCGCCACCCGCTCGCGCGCGGTGAGCTTGCCGCGCGCCCGCTGCCGATCGGAGGCCTGCGGGTCGCCGGTCTCGGCCGCCGCCCGGCGCGCTCTGAGCTCTTCGATTCGCTGGCTGGTTGTTTTCATACGTCTCCATCGCACGCCACGTCTCGTCCCGTATGGGTGAAGTAAGCGCAGCCGTGGGATCACCTGCTGGCAGGACCCCGCGCGCTTCGCCCCTACTCCGTACCGCTTTGCCCCGCACGCCGTATGGGCGAAGCAAGCGCAGCCGTGGATCACCTGCTGGCAGCGACCCCGCGCGCTTCGCCCCGCCGCACGCCCCCCCGCCGCACGCCGCCGCCTCACACCGGCCGATACTCGCCCCATTCGCGCCGCAGCACGCCGCAGACCTCGCCGACGGTGGCGTGGGCCGCGAGCGCCGCGCGCATCGGGACGAGCAGATTGGCCGTGCCGCGCGCCGCATCGCGCAACTCGCCAAGCGCCGCATCCACCGCCACCGCGTCGCGCCTGGCCCGCAGCGCCCGCAGCGCCTCGCCCTGTCGCTGCGCCAGCGTCTCGTCGGTGCGAAACACCGGCGGCTTCGCCCCGCCAGAGTCGGCGAAGCGGTTGACGCCGACGATCACCCGCTCGCCACGCTCGATCGCTAGCTGCTCGGCATAGGCCGAGTCGGCAATGGCGTTCTGGACGAAGCCGGTCTCGATCGCTGCCACCGCGCCGCCGATCGCGTCGATCTGGACGATCAGCGCCAGCGCCGCCCGCTCGACCTCGTCGGTCAGCGCCTCGACCAGATACGAGCCCGCCAGCGGGTCGGCGCTGGCGGCCACACCGCTCTCGTAGGCCAGGATCTGCTGGGTGCGCAGCGCCAGGGTGGCAGCATCGGCGGTCGGCAGCCCGAGCGCCTCGTCGTAGCTGTTGGTGTGCAGGCTCTGAGTGCCGCCGAGGATCGCGGCGAGCGCCTCGACGGTGGTGCGAACCACATTGTTGAGCGGCTGCTGCGCCGTCAGACTGGCGCCGGATGTCTGCGTGTGGAAGCGCAGCATCTGCGCTGCCGCCGTGCGCGCGCCGAAGCGCTCGCGCATGATCTGCGCCCACATGCGGCGCGCGGCGCGAAACTTGGCCACCTCCTCGAAGAAATCCGGGTTGCTGACGAAGAAGAACGACAGCCGCGGCGCGACGTCGTCGATCGCCAGCCCGGCGTCGAGCGCCGCCTGGACGTAGGCGATGCCGTTGGCCAGTGTGAACGCCAGCTCCTGCGCCGCCGTCGCACCAGCCTCGCGGATGTGGTAGCCGCTAATGCTGATCGTGTTCCACTTCGGCATGCGGCGCTGGCAGTAGGCGAAGGTATCGGTGATCAGGCGCATGCTTGGGCGCGGCGGGAAGATGTAGGTGCCGCGCGCCGCGTACTCTTTGAGAATATCGTTCTGGATCGTGCCGCCCAGATCCTCGGCCGGCACCCCCTGGCGCTCGGCCACCAGCTCGTAGAGCAGCAGCAGCGCGGCGGCTGGGGCGTTGATGGTCATCGAGGTGGTCACAGCGCCGAGCGTGATGCCATCGAACAGCGCCGCCATATCGTCCAGGCTATCGATCGCCACGCCCACACGCCCGACCTCGCCATCGGCGCGCGGGTCGTCCGAGTCCAGCCCGAGCTGTGTCGGCAGGTCGAAGGCCACCGAGAGACCGGTCTGGCCCTGTTCGAGCAGATACCGGTAGCGGGCGTTGCTGGCGGCGGCCGAGGAGAAGCCGGCGTACTGGCGCATTGTCCACAGCCGGCTGCGGTACATGGTGGGGTAGATGCCGCGGGTGAACGGGTACTGGCCAGGGTCTGGCTGTGGCGCGCCGGCGTCCGCCGGCCGGTAGACCGGCTTACGCGCGCCGTCACTCACCGGCGTCGTCTCGCGGCGCGGCGACGTCTCGTGGCGCGCCATCGCCGCCGCCGAGCAGCGCCTCGGGGGTCTCGATCCAGCCGCGTCTGAGCGCATACAGCACCGCCTGCGTCCGGTCGTTGAGCGAAAGCTTGCGCAGGATGGACGAGATATGATTTTTGACCGTCTGGGTGCTGATTCCGAGCGTCTCGGCGATCTCCTTGTTGCTGCCGCCGGCCGCGATCCGCTCCAGCACCTCGATCTCGCGATCGCTCAACGGGGTGAACAGCGGGAAGTCATGCTCCGCCGTAGTGCTGATATCCTGCGACAGGCTGCGGAACTGCGAGAGCAGCCGCGACGCGACCCGCGGCTCATCGAGGACCACATCGTTGATGACGTACTCGCCGCGCGAGACTCGCCGCAGCATCTCGGCCAGGTCGCGCGGGTTGATGTCTTTGGAACGATAGGCGGCGGCCCCGGCGCGCAGCGCGTTGAAGGCCTGGTCATCGCTCTCGTAGACGCTGAGCATCACCACGCCGATGCTGGGGTACTGGAGGCGCAGCTGGCGCGTCAGCTCGATGCCGCTCATCCCCGGCAGGTTGAGGTCGACGAGCATCGCGTTCGGCTCATAGTTGGGCGGCGCGTCGGCGATCCAGGCCAGCGCCTCCTCGCCGCTCGATGCCTCGCCGATGATCGTCAGGTCATTGTAGATCGAGAGCGCCGCGCGCACCCCCTGGCGAAAAAGCGGGTGGTCATCGACGATCATGAGTTTTACGGTTGGGTGGGAGGGCACGGCAGCGGCTCCTTCTGCTGATCGGCGAGCCAGCGGCGATACGCGTCCTCTGGCGCCGCAGTCATGGCGATTGCATTCTCGGCGAGCAGCGCGGCTACGAGCGTCAGCGGCAGCCCGACGACATTGGTATAGCTCCCGGAGACCGCCGTCACCAGCCGCCCGCCGAGGCCCTGGATGCCGTAGGCACCGGCTTTATCCATCGGCTCGCCGCTAGCTACGTAGGCATCGATCTGCGCGTCGATCAGCTCGGCGATGGTCACGCGGCTCTCGTCTGCGGCCAGATACACCGCGCCGCGCGGCCCGAGCAGCGCCACCCCGGTGATCACCAGGTGCTCGCGGCCGGAGAGCGAGCGCAGCATGCGCCGGGCGTCGGCCGCATCCCGCGGCTTGTTAATGGCCACACCGCCCAGCACCACGATTGTATCGGCCCCGAGGACGACAGCGTCCCGGTCGGCGTGGCGGGCCGCGTCCGCCTTGCGCCAGGCTCGCAGCGTCGGGTGGTCGCGCAGCGGCAGCTCAGCGCCGAGCGATGGCAGCGCCGCCCGCACCGCCTGCGGCGGCGGCGTCTCCTGCTCCTCGGCATCGTTTGCTGACGCATCGAAAGCCACGCCGAGATAGCCGAGCAACTCGCGGCGGCGCGGCGAGCCCGAGGCCAGCAGCAGGCGGTTGGGGCGGGCAGAATCGCTCATGGCAGCGATGGTAGCACAGATACAATTAAACGGCAAGCGGCAGTTGTGCGCTGCGCGTCTGGTGGCTGCCGCTCCGTCTCGTTCGCCCGCGTTGACCACCTCGCGTTGTAGAGGCGAAGCAAGCGCGTCCGCAGATCGTCCCCAGGCGATCGATCTGGCGCGACTCGCCCCTACGGCGTCGCCACGTCTCGCTCCCTGCTCCTTACTCCCTGCTCCTTACTCCCTGCTGCGTTCCTCTCGGTCACCCTCGCGAAACTGCATGGCGTACAGCCTGGCGTAGAGCCCGCCCTCGGCCATCAGCGCCTCGTGAGTGCCGAGCGCCACGACCCGCCCGCCGTCCAGCACCGCGATCCGGTCGGCGCTCTTGACCGTGCTCAGCCGGTGGGCAATGATCACCGTGGTCCGGCCGCGCATCAGCCGCTCCAGCGCGCTCTGCACCAGCTCCTCAGACTCGCTATCCAGCGCGCTCGTCGCCTCGTCCAGCAGCAGCACCCGCGGGTCTTTCAGCAGGGCCCTGGCGATGGCGATCCGCTGCCGCTGCCCGCCGCTCAGCTTCACCCCGCGCTCGCCCACCGTCGTGTTGTAGCCCTCCGGCAGCGCCGCGATGAACCCCGCCGCGTTGGCGGCCTCGGCGGCGGCCTCGATCTCGGCGTCGCTGGCTTCGAGCCGGCCGTAGCGGATATTCTCGCGTACCGTCCCGCCGAACAGAAACGTCTCCTGCGGCACGATGGCGATCTGCTCGCGCAGGCTGCGCTGCGTCACGTCGCGCAGGTCGTGCCCGTCGATCGTCACCCGCCCGGCGGTCGGGTCGTAGAAGCGCGGGATGAGGTTGAACAATGTGCTCTTGCCGGCCCCGCTCGGCCCGACCAGCGCCAGCACCTCGCCGGGCGCGACGACGAGCTCGACGGTATGGAGCACCAGCACTGCGGCCTCGTAGCCAAACGATACCGCTTCGAGCCCGACCCGGCCCTGCACCAGCGGCAGCGCGGTGGCCCCAGGCGCGTCCACCACCGTCGGCTGGGTGTCTAAAATGTCGAAGACGCGTCGGATCGCGCCGAGCGCCTCCTGCAGCTGGCCGTAGAGCTCGGCGAGCCCGCTGATGTTGGCCCCGATCGTGGTGCCGTAGATCAGAAACCCGCTCAGCAGCGGCAGCGTCAGCCGGCCGGCCAATACCTCCTGGCCGCCGAACCACAGCACAGCGGCGAGCGCGCTGAACCCGAGGAACGCCATCGTCGCGCCGAACAGCGAGCGGAACAGTGCCAGCCGCAACGAGATGGCAAAATTCTGGCGCATCGCCGCATCGTAGCGCGCCACCTCGTACTCCTCGCGGGCGAAGCTCTTGACCACCCGCACGCCCTGCAGGCTCTCCTCGGCGGCCACCGTCGCCTCGGCCAGCGTGTCCTGCACCCGCGTGCCGAGCTGCTGGAACGAGCGCCCAAAGCCGAACGCCACGCCGACGATCAGCGGCACCAGCACCAGGATAAACAGTGTGAGCCGCGGGTTGAGCGCGAACACAATCGCCACCGAGCCGACCAGCCCGATCAGCCGGCTGAGCAGCTGCGTGACGCTGTTGGTCAGCACCGATCGCACCTGGGTCACATCGTTTGAGATCCGCGAGACCAGCTCGCCGACCCGCCGACCGCTGTGAAAATCGAGCGAGAGCTGCTGCATCTTGGCGTACACTCCGGTGCGCAGATCCAGCACGATCCGCTCGCCGATGAACGTCAGGTTGTACGACTGGACGAACTGTACCGCCGACTGGAACAGAAATAGGCCGATCAGCAGCAGCGCCAGCCAGTTGAGCTGTGCGGCGCCGCCAGGCCCGACGACCGAGTCCAGCAGTTTGACGATCAGCAGCGGGAAGGCCAGCCCGGCGGCGCTGGTGAGGAGCAGCGCCACGACGACCACGGCCATGCGCGCGCGGTACGGCGCGAGGTAGCCCGCCAGCCGCAGCCAGCCCACCGGCGGTTGCTTGGCGCGATCAGCGCGGGAGCGGGCCAGACGTGCGGCGCGCATCGGCGTCCCTTTCGTTCTGCGCGCCGGGGAAGAAAAGCGGACGTGCGGCGGCGCTAGCTATGACGCAGCCGGCGGCGGGGATGCAGTCAGCTCCATGAACAGCTCTTCGAGCGAGGTCTCGCTGGATCGAGACAGCCCGGCCCGCAGCTGATCCAGCGTCCCCTCGGCCACCATCGCGCCGCGCCGCATCACCACGATCCGGTCGCACAGCCGCTCAGCGGTGTCCAGCAGGTGGGTGCTGACCAGCACAGCGCAGCCGGCGGCGCGCGCCTCGATGATCAGGTCTTTGAGCTGGCGCATCCCGGCTGGGTCAACCCCGATCAGCGGCTCATCGAGCAGCAGCACCCGCGCGCCGTGGAGCGTGGCGGCGGCGATTACGGTCTTCTGGCGCATGCCCTTGCTGAGCTGGCCGCAGAGCTTGCCGCGCTGCTCCCACAGGTCGAAGCGGCGCAGCAGCGCGTCGCGGCGCGCGGCGAAATCCGGCGCGAGCTGGCCGTAGGCGCGGGCGATAAACTCGATCTGCTCGGCCACCGTCAGCAGCGGGTAGAGGCTGGGCAACTCGGGGACGAAGGCGAGCTCGCGGCGGGCGGCGATCGGCTGGCGCGCCAAGTCGTGGCCGCAGATGGTGACGCTGCCGCTGTTTGGTCGCAGCATCCCGACGCAGCAGCGCAGCGCGGTGGTCTTGCCAGCGCCGTTCGGCCCCACCAGCCCGACGATCTCGCCGGCGGCCACATCGATCGAGAGGTTGTCCACCGCGAGCTGGCTGGCGTAGCGCTTGGTCAGCCCGGCGATCTGGAGCAGCGGCTGGGTCACGAAACGGCTTCCCACCCGCCGCTGGCGGCGGCGGCGAAGGCGGCGTCCACCACGCGCTGCACTGCCGCGCCGGCCGCCAGATCGGCATCGGGCTGCGCACCTGCGGCGTAGGCCGCCACAAAGCCGGCGATGCTGGCGGCGTGCCACTGGATCCAGCCGCTGGAGCTCTCAGGCGGCGGGAGGCTGGCGGCCGGCGTGGTACGGCTGAAGGTGCCGATCTGCCGGCCGCCAGCGCCCCCATCGATCTCCGCCAGCGCGAGCTGGTTCGGCGAGCGACTGTCGAAGGTCAGCGCGCCGCGCGTGCCGTAGGCCTCGACGCGCACATCGTCCGCAGCGCCTGGGACGCACTTGGAGACCTCGATGGTGCCGCGCCCGCCGCCGGCCAGCGTCAGATCGAGCCAGGCCATATCGTCCGCCGTGATCGTCTGCGGTTTGCCATCCAGGCCTGGGCGCTCGGGGATCAGCGTGCGCAGCTGAGTCTGGACGCGCGCGATCGGCCCGAGCAGCCACAGCGCCAGGTCGATCATATGCGTGCCGAGATCCTGGAGCACGCCGCTGCCCGGCCCGGCCATTCGCCACGAGACTGGCCGGTCGCGGCGCACATTGGAGGCGCGGTGATAACGCAGGTGAAAGCCCACCACCTCGCCGAGCGCCCCAGAGGCCACAAAGCGCCTGGCCTCCTGCAGCGCCGGCGCGCCGCGAAAGTGGAAGTTGACCCCGCCGGTCAGCCCGCGTGCGCTGGCCAACGCCGCGATCTGCTGGGCCTCGGCGCCAGTGCTGGCCAGCGGCTTCTCGCACAGCAGCGCCTTACCGGCGGCGAGCGCAGCCAGCGCCACCCGCGCGTGGTCGTCCGTCGGGGTGCAGCAGTCCACAATCTGCACACCTGGGTGGCGCAGCAGATCGTCAATATCGGTCGAGACCGAATCGATGCCGAGCTCGGCGGCGGCGCGCGCGGCCGAGACCTGGCCGCCGCTGGCCACCGCGACGATGCGCGCGCGGGGCAGGTCGGGGTACATCAGCGGCAGCATCTGAAGGCAGAGCGCGTGAACGCGGCCGATCCCGCCGTAGCCGACGAGTCCGATGCCGATCGGCGCGCCGCCGCCCGATAGTAATATGGTCATAGTTTGCTCTTCTGCGCTGGGGATACCTATGACTCGCTGGCGGGCGGCTGCTGGCGCGGCGCGAGCAGCGGCGACAGCGCGGCGCGCAGATCAGTCAGCGTGAAGGGTTTTTGGATGAACCCGTCGATCGTCTCGCCAGCCGTATGCTGCTGCACCGCCTGCGCATTATAGCCGCTCATCACGATCACGGCGAGGCCGGGGCAGATCTGGTGGATGGCCTGGAGCGTCGTGCGATCGGGCGGCTGCGGCATGGAGATATCGAGCAGGACGCAGCTGATCGCCGCGGCGTGCTGCCGCACCAGCGCGATCGCCTCGAAGCCACTGGAGGCGGTGAGCACGCTGTAGCCGCTGCGCGCAATCATGCGCGTGGTCAGATCGCGGATCGTCTGCTCATCATCGGCGATCAGGATGAGCGGTGGGGCATGCACGTCCATAGTTGCGGTCCCTCGGTGTGCTCGGCAGCAAGCATCTGTCGATTGTACCCCGATGAGCGCGGCGCGCATGCGGCGGCGCGGGACCGAAGTGGGAGCAATTGATGGGTGGCTCGACGGTGGTACAATGGCGATTATGACACAGCAACGTATCGAGCGACTGGTAACGACATGGCTGAACGAGGCGCTGGCAGTGCAGCGGCGGCTGCACGCCAGCGGCACCGGCGAGATCGCCGCGATCGCCGGCGAGATCGTCGCGACGTTTGGGCGCGGCGGCAAGCTCATGCTGTTCGGCAACGGCGGGAGCGCGGCCGACGCGCAGCATATCGCCACCGAGTTCACGGCGCGGTTTCGGCTGGATCGCCCGGCGCTGCCGGCGCTGTCGCTCAGCACCGACACATCGGCGCTGACGGCGATCGGCAACGACTTCGCCTTCGAGCAGGTGTTCGCCAGACAGGTGGCGGCGCTCGGGCAGCCTGGCGATCTGGCGATCGGGATCAGCACCAGCGGCAACTCGCCAAACGTGCTGGCGGGCGTGGCTGAGGCGCGGACGCGCGGCATCGCCACCGTCGGGTTCTGCGGCGCAGGCGGGGCGCTGCCGGCGGCGGTAGATCTATGTTTTCGCGCGCCGGCCGATGGGCCATCGCACATCCAGGAGGCGCACCTGGCGGCCTGGCACGCCATCTGCGACGCGGTCGAGCGCGTCTTGTTCGAAGAGGAGTAGATGTTCACCAAAGTGCTGATCGCCAATCGCGGCGAGATCGCGGTGCGGATCGTCCGCGCCTGTCACGAGCTCGGGGTGCGCGCCGTGGTGGCCTACAGCGAGGCCGACAAGTACTCGCTGGCGGTGCGCCTGGCCGATGAGGCGGTCTGCATCGGGCCGGCGGCCTCGGCGCGCTCGTACCTCAACCCGTCGGCGATCATCAGCGCGGCGCTGGTGAGCGGCTGTGACGCGGTCCACCCCGGCTATGGCTTTCTCTCGGAGAACGCCTACTTCGCCGAGATCTGCACCGAGTACAAGTTGCAGTTCATTGGCCCTACCGGCGAGTCTATCAGGCTGATGGGCGACAAGGCCGCCGGGCGCAAGACCATGCGCGAAGCCGGCGTGCCGACGGTGCCAGGCTCGGAGGGCGAGGTCAAAACCTCCGATGAGGCGGTCGATGTCGCGCGCAAGATCGGCTTCCCGGTGCTGATCAAGCCGTCTGCTGGCGGCGGCGGCCGCGGCATGCGTGTGATCAACTCAGCCGATGAGATGGCGCGCTCGTTCGCCACCGCCCGCGCCGAGGCCGAGGCCGCGTTCGGCAATGGCGCGCTGCTGATCGAGAAGTACATGGCGCAGGTGCGCCACGTCGAGATCCAGGTGCTCGCCGACCACTTCGGCCACGCCATCCACCTTGGCGAGCGCGACTGCTCGTCGCAGCGCCGCCACCAGAAGATCGTCGAGGAGGCTCCATCGCCGGCCGTGACCCCGCGGCTGCGCGAGCGCATGGGCAAGGCCGCGCTGGCCGGCGTGCGCGCCATCGGCTACCGCAACGCCGGCACCATGGAGTTCCTGCTGGACCCGGAAGGCCACTACTACTTCATCGAGATGAACACCCGCATCCAGGTCGAGCATCCGGTGACCGAGATGATCACCGGCCTTGATCTGGTGCGTGAGATGCTCCTGATCGCCAGCGGCCAGCCCTTGCGCCACACCCAGCACAACGTGCGCATGCGGGGCCATGCCATTGAGGTCCGCATCAATGCCGAAGACCCGGCGAAGAATTTCGCGCCCTCTCCCGGCACGGTGTCGTCGCTGCGTGTGCCCGGGGGCGTGGCCACGCGCTTTGATACCATGCTCTATCAGGGCTATCATGTGCCGCCATTCTATGATTCACTTCTCGGCAAGCTGATTGTCTGGGATGAGACCCGTGAGGCCGCCATTGACCGGATGCAGCGGGCGCTGAGTGAGCTTGAGATTG
>JAYUUK010000208.1:0-4455 GCA_043754595.1 Roseiflexaceae bacterium
AAGCTGTTCATCGACGGCACGCTGCTGATCGACCGCTGGAGTGCCGCGCCCGGTGAGACCTGCGGAACGATCGATCTCGACTATGGGAATAGCACCCTCCAGCTCGAATACGCCGAGCAGACTGGGTCGGCGAGCGCGAGCATCACGTGGCAGGGACCGAGCTTCGCCAAGCAGGTTATTCAGCAGAAGAGCCTCGAACCCGTCGCGCAGTGGGTGGGGCTCAAAGCGGAGTATTTCAGCAATGTGACGCTGAGCGGGACGCCGACGACCTGGAACTGGACGACGACCGCGCCGAGCGTACCGGCAACCGCCAGTCCGGCGACCGGGGTGCCGGCCGATGGCTACAGTGTGCGCTGGACCGGGACGATCCAGACCCGCGCCGAGGGGAACTATACCTTTTGCCCCACGACCGACGATGGGGTGCGGCTGTGGGTCAACAATACCCAAGTGGTGCAGAACTGGCGCGACCAGGGGGCGACGGCGCGGTGCGGCGAGCTCTATCTCGGCGCGCATACCCGCTACACCTTCCGCATGGAGTACGTCGATTTTGCGGGCGGGGCGGAGGCGACGCTGCGCTGGAGCGGGCCAGGCTTTGGCAGCGAGGTGATCCCGGTCGATCGGTTCCGCATCCCCGATGGGACGCCCAACAAGCAGATCGCCTGGGTCGGCTATGATGTGCTGGGCAACTTGACCGGCAAGGGCGGACTGTGGGTGGGGAGCTATGGGACACAGAGCGCGAGCTGTCCGGCCGGCGCACTGAGCAAGCCACACGCGGTCGTCGGGACCGGCGCGAGCACCTGGCAGAGCATCTGCTATGACCAGAACGGCAACATGGTCAGCGGTGGTGGGCGGACGATCACCTGGAACAGTGACAACCTCCCGTCACAGGTCGATAGCGGCAAGATCGTCGAGACGTATGGTTACGATGCCGACGGTGCGCGGATGGTGACGGTCAGCGGGGCGATCACGACCATCGATCTCGGCGGGGTGTGGCAGGAGCAGCTCGGCACCGGGCTGAGCAACAACCCCTACACGCTCGCCTACAGCGCCAACGGCCAGGCCATCGCCGTGCGCAACGGGAGTTTCAACCTTGGCGGCGGGACGGTGACGTACCTCCACAGCGACAACCTCGGCAGCGCCAGCGCAGTGAGCAACGCCAGTGGGGCGATCATCAACACGGCGACGTACGACCCGTGGGGGCAGGTGGTCGAGGGCGGTGTGCCGCAGACGGACAAAGGCTACACCGGCCAGCAGCGCGACGACACCGGGTTGATGTGGTATCAGTCCCGGCTGTACGACCCGAACCTCGGGCGGTTCCTCAGCGCCGACACGATCGTGCCGGGCTCCGGCGCGCTGACCATCTGGCCGAGCGACTCGACGGCCAGTGCATCGTGGAGTAAACTGACAGAGGGTGGAACAGCCAACCCGCAGGAGCTCAACCGCTATTCCTACGTCAACAATAACCCGATGGGGAGCACAGACCCGACCGGGCATTGCATGATTGCTGAATACGGAGGAGGGGCTGCGGGTGATTGCCCCATGCAAGGTGACGCATGGGTGATGACACGCGGCTCAGTCTCTGCAAGTGTTGCAATTGTATCAACTTATGTTGTTAGTAAGGTGTTACAGGCGCACTCTATAGACGATGCGGCTTCTCAGGTCAATAATAGTGATTCGGTAACTAAACCAATACCTTTAGCTAATGACGTGCCAGGTTCTCCCCCTGATCGAACACTGCCACGTAATAAAGATGGTATTAATGAACGTGATTCGCCTTACCCTCATACACAATTAGGTGTAGCAAACGGCAGTAAGGGTAAATACAGACAAACACGTGAATGGGATGAAAAAGGTATAGTTAAAGATACTGATTGGACAGATCACGGGAGAAAGGATCATCCAAATCCTCATGATCATTATTATGAGCCAAATCCAACAGGGGGAACGCCACGTCGTGGGCCTGCTGTGCCTGTGAAACCTGTAAAGGAGTAAGTATGCCTCAACCTATATACTTAGCAAAGCTTACTGGATGGGACATCAATTCTCAAACCACTAGTTGTACCGGAGAGCAATTAGTGGTAATTCTTAGGAATATAGAATTGAATGCAAAAGATTGCAAATGGTTTGCAGCAGATATAAGTTTATCTTCTGGAAAAATACCGAAAGACCTAAAAGAAGATAATGAACCATATCCGGTTTTGATGGGCGAAACTATTGAATTAATCGAATTAGTTAGTTCGATAGACCAATTTACTTCGGGTGTGTTTTTTGCATTAAAATCAGATGTAAAACCGATTTTTCCTTCAGATCCCATTCTGACTGAAGATGATAGATTTCGGTATATTCGCGATTCAGTATTTGAGATTCGAGCTTTTGATACAACCTACTTTGAGATTTACTCTGCCAGGAAGGAATTTTTAGCTTGGTCATGGGAAGTGTTTCATGTTGAGATAGAATATGGATATGATAATAATAAATGAGTTATAGCAAACCTACGTGATTTGTAAACTTCTCGGCGGCGCGCTCTCAGGAATCGGCTTCCTGATGCGGCGGCTATAGCAGCCCGTTTACAACTCTAGTAGGATTGCTATATCGGTAGTTTGTTGACACGGGCAGAGCAACGTGGTAGAAGATGGAGAGGAGGTCTCGTATGACTACACGCCTACCCACGACTGCTGCCCCAGGCCTGCTTGAGCAGTTCTCAGCTGCATTCGATCCGCTCTTTTCCAAACGTAATCAGCGTGATGCCTTCCGCCAGTATCTGGCCAATCTGCTGCTGCCCACGGAGCGCAACAAGACGCTCACGGCGCTGGCGAATACCGAGCCAGTCGTGGGGGCACAACATCCACGCGCACAAAAACTGCAATGGTTTCTCTCAGAATCGACCTGGGACGCCCAAAAGGTGAATCAATGCCGCCTCGCGCTCCTGCGCGCCGACCCAAGCACCGCACCAACGGCAACAGGGGTGCTGGTTATCGACGAAACCGGCGACCGGAAAGCTGGTACCAAAACCGCGCATGTTGGCCGACAATATCTCGCGAATCTTGGCAAAATTGACAATGGCGTCGTATCGGTGACCAGTCTCTGGGCGGACGAACGACTCTATTACCCACTCGATGTTGAACCTTACACGCCAGCACACTGGTTTGACCAGGGTAAAACGGATCCGGAGTTTCGCACGAAACCGCAGATCGCCTTGGCGTTGGTCGAACAGTCGGTGACGGCTGGCATACCATTTCGTGCGGTCGTTGCGGATAGTTTGTATGGTGAGCACGATGGCTTTCGGAGTGGTCTGCACACGCTCAAGCTTGGCTTTGTATTGGCACTCAAGCCGTCCCACGCGTGGTGGCATCCTGCCGACCAACTTGGCTCATTGCAGGATATCGCAGCTGCCACACATTGGCACGACGCGGAACAACCTGGGCCGTGGGTTGCGGTGACCCGTTCCTTTCGGGATGGGCATACGGAAACCTGGTGGGCACGTGACGTCATTGCTGGGCCCTATGGTCCGACCAAACGGCAGCGCGCCATCGTCGTCACGACCGAGCCGCTGACCTTGCCTGACATCAGCACGTGGTATCTGATCAGTAATCTTCCCCTTCCCGGCAGCGAGCGGGCAATGACTGCTGGCATTCGGGCAGCAACCGTGGAAGAAATTGTGCGGTTGTATGGCCTCCGCATGTGGGTTGAACAGAGCTACAAGCAGGTCAAAGGAACGCTGGGGTGGGCCGAATAGCACGTACGCGCGGATCCAGCCATTCAACGGCATTGGAACTTGGTGTGCTGTGCCTTCACGTTTTGCTGGTGGCATGCCAGCCATACGATGGTCGCCAGCGCTGAACTCAGCGACGTGGCACGCGATCAGTTCGATCCTGCTGAAGGGCTGAGCGAACCGATCGTGGAGAAAAAAAACAATCAGCCGGGAGCGCCAGCGCCCAAACGTATCGTGGCCAGTCGCATTGCGGCAGGTTCGCGCGTGGTTGGAGGCGTGGATCATGCTTCGGCGGTATTGGCGAGCGTGGTCGAAGCGTCCCCCACCCGTGGCGCTCCAGCAGGTGCTTGAGTCGCTGTGGCTTGGGAATGGGCTCAACATCTATAACTCCTCATAAGACGGAGTCAACAAACTACCGATATAAGCGTGTAACGAAGATTCATGGGTAGTGGACGGCACCCGAATGATGAGGAAAACGATCAACCGAGCTTCGAGCTTGGCCGCGGTGTCTTTATTCTTATGGTATCTGGTTCGCTCATCGTGCTATCCTCCGTGGTAGAAGGACATGGAGGAATCGCCGATGCTCAACCACCCAACCAATGACGACACTGCCATCATCGCCGGGATCTTGCGCGTGTCTGCTATCAGAGGGCGTCTAATATCCTGCTCATCTTTGGAAATAATGGTATACTTCTCGCATGAAAACAACGTACGATACCGAAACACTCGATACAACACCTGAT
>JAYUUK010000209.1:0-1500 GCA_043754595.1 Roseiflexaceae bacterium
CGCTCGGGGCGACGCTCGTGGCTGGCGCGCTGCTCACCCTGATGGCGCCGCTTCGCAGCGCTACGCTCTATGCCGCCCCGCGCTTCTCGCTGACGCAGACCGCCGAGCCGACGACGACGCCCATCCCGACGGCGACGACCGTGCCGACGGCAACGACCGTGCCGACGGCCACAGCCATCCCGACTGAGACGCCGCCGCCGACCCCGGTGCCGCAGGAGGGCCAGAAGGGCAAAGGCAAGAAAACGGCGACCCCGACCGAGACGCCGGTGCCGCCGACTGAGACGCCGGTGCCGCCGACCGAGGCGCCGGTGCCGCCGACCGAGACGCCGATGCCACCGACCGCCGCGCCCACCGCAGTCCCCGCGCCATTGCACTCGCTACCAAATACCGGCGGCGGCGACGCATCGCCGCTGCTGCTGCTGCTAGCATTTGGCTCGCTGATCGGCGGGGCGCGGCTGCTCGGCAGCGGCCGCAGGCGCCGCTAGCGCGGCTGGCCCCAGGAATCGCACAGCCCCCGGCGGATATCCGCCGGGGGCTGATCAATCTCGCTTTGGCCGCAGGCCGGGCATGAAGCGCCATGTAGTTGCCCCGCCCACCAGTACCGCCAGCGCGATGTGGAGCAGCTGGAGTGCGCCGCCGCTTGGGAGCGTATCGAGGGACGCCAGCAGGGCGACGAGCGCGGCGGTGTTGATGGCGGTGAGCAGCCAGCGGACGCGCCCGATCGGGCAGCGCAGCGGCGCGAGCGCTGGAGTGGTGAAGAGCGCCAGCAGCAGCGCGCCGTCCAGCGCGCCGACAATCAGGCCGCAGAGCAGACCGGGGCCGATGCCCGCCACAAACCCCAGCAGCACATCTACCAAGTCGCCCGCTGAGAGCGCGCCCCCGCCGCTCACTACGCGGATCAAGACCGACAGCGCCGCCAGGTTGGCCCCGAGCCACGCCCCAGCCGCGCACCACATCCCGCCAACGAAGGTCGTGGCCTGCCATAGCAGCGCCAGGGCCGATCGCCAGCCGGGGGCGCTCATCTGGCGCGGCCACCGGCGGCCAGCGGCAGCACCCAGCGCGTGCCGATAGCGGAGAGCGCCGCCGCCAGCAGCGCGTAGAGCGCCGTACTCCGCCAGTCCGCCGTGCCAAACAGTGCGACGATGACGCCGACCATCAGCATCGCGTTGGCCAGCATCAGCGGCGCGGTGCGCCCCGGCCAGCGCACCAGCGCCAGACCATCCAGCAGCCCGATCGCCAGCCCGATCGGCGCGCCATAGCTGACGCCGAGCCGCGCACCAGCGCCGACGGAGAACAGCAGCGCCGGCGTGGCGATGCTCAGCGCCAGCAGCGCCAGCGCGCCAAATAGCCCGCCGCCGATCGTGCCAGCCAGCAGCCCGAGAAGCGCCGTGCGGCCGATCTGTCGTAGGGACGCAGCGTGCTGTGTCAGCCGCGTCTGCTTGCTGCTACCTAGCATCGCCCTCCCATCGCCCGCGCCGCCACCATCCTGTAGGGATGCAG
>JAYUUK010000210.1:0-13506 GCA_043754595.1 Roseiflexaceae bacterium
CGCCGGACACCACCCCGTCGCTGGCCGCCATCATCGCCGAACGGTCACGCGCGACCCTACCGCTCCTGACCTGATCCCAGGGTTATGGAGAGGATACGTTGTAGACACTATTGGTTGAATACCACATCTCCTGGCTCTAATCTGTATCGAATTATGTTTTCAGGGTCAATTGGTACACGTACATAATCATCCCAAACAATGCGCCCATCCGTGGTCACATTATTCATGCGCAGTTGAATTACCCCTAATTCGTCACGTTCGCCTGACGCAAATCCAGAAATCGCCTCTCGAACTACATCCGCCAACCTCGCCCAGCGCCAGCCGGGCGGCAGATCCTGCCCATTGCTTGCCGTCATACCAGCCACCCCTGTTCGGTGCAGACCAGCGCGAGCGCCGCTTCAAAGCGTTGGAAGGCGCTGAGCCGCCGCAGCGGTGCCCAATCGTCGATCAGGTCGGCGATCCGCGCGCTGTTAAGCTCAACCCGCTCCAGCCGGCGACCGTGCAGACCGCTTGCGCCGCGCAGCGCCTGGCGCAGTGCCAGCTTTGGATCGGGCATGCGCTCAACCTCGGCCAGCGGCGGGAGATCGAGCGGCTGGGTCTCATTGGGGTTCCCAGCGGCAAAGCGGATGGCGGCCTCGTCAAACAGGAGCCAGGCTTCGTGCATGCGCACCGGAATCAGCGCAACTGCAGCAGGGGCGGCCTGCCCATCTCCGCGCACGGCGGCGAGCGCCTCGTCGATCTCACGCTGCCGCACGTCTGGATCTTCCCACTCTGCGTCGCGGTGGATGCACAACAGATCGCAGGGATACAGGTTGAGCGCGGCTGTCATGCGTTCGGCCAGGCGCTTTGGTTTGCGCGGCAGGCGCGAAAGATCAGCCCAATTGCGTTGAGTCACAAGTGCCACATTCTGCTGGCGGAGCGCCCAATCGATGATCGGCATCAGGGCGCGATCGGTCGGGCCATCGGCGAGGAGCGTGTAGCGAATGGTGATCATGCCTCGTTCTCAAACGGCAGCATGAGCTGAAGATCGGGCCGATCGATCACCCGACGTTCTCCGGCCCCTGGCGGTGGGTCACGCCGGGGCAGCGCGTTGCCGAGCGGGTTGAGGTAGGCGAGCAACTGGCCACGCGAAAGCACCGCAGCGTCGTCGGTTGCGCGCCAGGTGTCCGGCAGTGCCGCAAAGCGAACGGCCCGCACGCGTTGGCCGTCGACGTAGTACTCATACGGCTCGGCCACCAGCAGGCTGTCGTCGAGCACCAATTGCACAACTGCGGGCGCGTGGGTGTTGATCATCACCTGACGCAACGGATTATCGTTATCCACAGCGCGGGTCGGGTCGGCGGCAATATCCTGTAACAGACGCAGCATGGCCGGGATGCGCTCCGGGTGGATGCCATTTTCTGGCTCCTCGAAACAGATCACGCCGCGCTGGCGCGGATCGAGCGCGAGCACCGTCAGCGCCAAGAAGCGCAGCGTACCATCGGAGAGCGCCTGGGCGGGGTAGGGGGTCTGATCCTTGCCGCTGACGATAACGGTCAGGAGTTCGCGGCGCTCATCGCGCTCGATCGATACGCTCCGAACATCGTCGATCAGCTCGGCCAGCCGGTTGGCGGCCTGGGCGTAGATCCTGGTTGCGGTTTCGCGATCTGAGCCGTTTTGATGCCGACCGCGCGCCAGGTAGTCGAGCGTTGCAGCGAGGTGCAAGCCACTTGGCGCAAGCTGGTTTGGGGCGTGAAAGTCGTCTGAGCGTCGCATCGCCGAAGGTTCGAGCTGCAAGAGCCGCCAAGACTGCATCTCGCGCCGGGCCAGCAGGGCGGTTGGGCTTTCGGCGGCGGTGGCTGCTGAGAGCACGGTGCGTGGCAGGTTGACGGCGAGCAAGTGGCGCGGCCGCCCGTTGGTGCCGTCCTGATGGATTTTGATCGCCCGCTGTGCGCCGTCGTTCTCAGTGGAAATAAACGGCGCTGTGCGCCGCCCATCAACCACCGAGGTGCGCCAGGCCGGGCGGTGGGCAAAACGCAGGTGGTCGCGGGCATCGCCGAGGTTGATATGGTTCAGTTCCTCGGTGCGGATTTCAAGCGCACCCAACGTGTGGGCCTGATCCGGGTCACGGAGGGCGAGGATCAGCCGGTAGCGCAGAAAGGTAATACTTGCCGCTGCCTCCTGCCCGAGGTCATCGACGCCCGTCGCGGGCACGATCATCTCAGCCTCAAATGTCATCACCTGTTTGCTGAACGATCCGGAGCGAAAAAAGAGGCTGCGAACGTCGCCAGTTTTGCTGCCCTCATCGCGTACCGAGCGCGCGGCATCAGTCAACGGCTGGTCAGCGAGCATGCTGAGAAAGCGGATCGCGTCAAACAGGTTTGACTTACCGACGCCATTCGCACCAGCAATGCAGGTGAACGGGCCGAAACGCACATCGACGTTTATGAGGTTTTTGAATCCACCAATTTTCAGTCGAGTGAGCATCTGTCCCTCTCGTCACGTAGCAGACGTAAAGCGTTCACCTCCAGCACCTATAGTACTACGAAATTGACAACCTCGGTCGCAGGTTAGGCGGCGAAGATCCGCCGCTTGGTCTCTTCCACCACGTCTGCCGGCCTGCCGACGGTTTTGAGCGCCCCGATGCCGCCGACCCGCCGGCCCTGTTCGCTTACGTTGCTTCCCAATTCCGTCGCGAGCGATGGTGAGATGGTATACTACACAGAACGTCTCCGTCATCGCATTGGGAGCCAGTATGAGCGAGACAATCACCCTTGATGTTCCAGACCCGCTGCTCGGGTACGCTCGTGCAGTCGCAGCACAGAGCCACCGACGCATTGAGGATGTGCTGATCGAGTGGCTCGATCGGGCAGCAACCGATGTTCCGGTCGAACTCCTCGCTGACGAGCAAGTGCGCGCACTCCGCGATCTGCAAATGGAGGCCAGCCAGCAGGCTATCTTGAGCGATCTTTTGGCTCGTCAGCGGGAAGGAACGCTGACGGCTGACGAGCGTGATCGACTCGATGCGCTGATGGGTATCTACCGCCGCGGCATGGTGCGCAAGGCGCAGGCGCTGAAGGTGGCAGTTGACCGTGGATTGCAGCCACCGCTGGGTTGAGCGCGTGAGACGCCCCGAAATTTCTGCCGATGTTGACCGCCGTGTTCGTATCGCCGCAGATCACCGGTGTGGGTATTGCTTGAGCCCGCAGCATCTTGTGATGGCACGTCTCGAAATTGAGCACATTTTCCCGCTCGCCAAGGGTGGCAGCGACGATGAGACAAATCTCTGGCTCGCTTGTCCAATCTGCAATGGTCACAAGAGCGCAAAAATTGACGGTGTCGATCCCATACGTAAAACGAGTGTGCCACTATTCAACCCTCGCACGCAATCTTGGCACGAACATTTCGCTTGGACAGATGATGGTCTCCGGATCGAAGGGCTGACCTCGATCGGTCGAGCGACGGTTGTTGCGCTCCATCTCAGTGATGACCCGGATGCTATCACGGTGCGTAGCTATTGGGTGCTTGCAGGCTGGCATCCTCCGACCGATTGATCTGATACAGACTTCTACCACCACGCATACTCCGAGCGACGGTGCGGTTTCGTGAAAATAGGGCATATGCTCACGCAGCGAAGATCCGCCGCTTGGTGTCCTCGACCACTTCCCCTGGCTTGCCGACCGCGCGCAGCGCCGGGAATCCACCCGCACGTTTGACCGAAGGCGTGCTGAACACTTCGCGCTTCTCTAGCTCCTCCACGCCCTCGCGGCTGAACAGCGCCACAAGCGCACGGATCGTCGCCGCGGCGGCCGGGTCGAGCGATTGGAGCCATGCCGTGTTCTGCGCCTCGAACTGCGCCGCCCGCTGCTCGCGGCTCAGCCCAGGCGCGGCGTAGCCGAGCTCGGCCAGCACATCGTACAGGTCGAAATCGTTCTTGCCCTCCAGCGTCCGGATGATCGACGCCGAGCGACCACCGTCCGGCAGCGCCGCCAGCAGGCTCGTGCGCTCGGCGGATTTGACCCAGATCTCGCGGAACACATCGAGCGTCGGCGCGTTGGCGATCAGCTGCTCGGCCAACATCTGCTTGTAGACCTCCAGCGGCACTGGCTGGGCTTTGCCGTTGACGTTGGTGAGGATGGAGGTTCCATCCGGCCCAACCTGCACATCGAAGCCCTCGGCACTGATCACCGAGCCGCCAGGCGCTTCGGCAGCGAACGGGTCATACGCCACATCGGCGTCTTCGCGGATGGCCGCATCGCCCCGCCGCGATGCTGGGTGGGTGAAGAAATCCTCGCCAAACAGCCGCGTCGCGTTCGTATAATCGTACACTCGGAACATCAGCTTGCCGCTGTCGATGTCGATCCGGGTGCCGCGTCCGATCATCTGGTAAAAGGCGATCGGCGAGCGGATGTACTTGAAGAACACCACATTTTGCAGCACCGGCACATCGACGCCGGTGGTCAGCAGATCGACCGTGGTGGCGACGAAGTAATCGCTGCCGCTGCCGCGCAGATCGGCCAGGTAGTCGTTGCCGTCGCTGGCCGCAGTACACTTGAAGGCATAGTGCTGCATCGGGTCTATGCCATTTTCGGCGCACCACGCGGCGTACAGATTGTTCATCGCGGTCGCCACATCGTCGGCGTGGCGGTCGCGCACGCAGAAGATGATCGTCTTTTGCTCGGGGCTGCCGTGTTCGAGCAGCTGCCCAAACAGATCCGCGCACATGGCTCGCACCCGATCCGGCAGCAGCAGGCCGCGCTCGAAATCGCCGCGCTCGTACAGGGTTTTGAGTTGGTCATCGGAGACCGGCTGGCCAGTGTTGGCGTCGATCGGGTTGCGCTGCCGCAGGTCGGCCAGCGCGATTCCCACGCCGTCGATGTTGATATGACTGCGGTGGATCTCGCAGGCCGCGAGGTAGCCATCCTCGATGCCCTGGCCGATCTCGTACTCATAGACCGGATCGCCAAAATGGCGCACGTTATCGGCGCTGACCTGCGCGTCCGCCGTCGCCTCCTGGCTGCCATCGCCGGTGAGCTGGCGCGGCGTCGCCGTCAGCCCCACCTGCACCGCGTTGGGGTTGCGGGTCAGCACCTGGCTCCACTTGCCCCACGCCGAGCGGTGGCACTCGTCGATCACGATATGAGTAAAATAGTTTGGCGGATAGTTGGCGGTCAGGAAATTCGCGTCGGCATCGTCGCTGGCAACATCGAGCGTCTGGTAAGTGGCGATCAGCACTCTGGCATTCTTCTGGTTCTGGCTGGCCGAGACCGGCGCGGCATCGCTGCCGAACACATTCTGAAACGCGCCAGAGGCCTGCGTGCGCAGCTCGTCGCGGTCGCAGATGAACAACGCTTTGAGCGGCTCACCAGATTCGGCGATTCGCTTGAGTAGGTTCACCGCGATAAACGTCTTGCCAGCGCCAGTCGCCAGCGAGAGCAAGGCCCGTGGCGGCTCGGCGCGCACGGTGGCGCGGGCGATCTTCTCAAATACGGCGCGGATGGCCGCATCCTGGTAGTAGCGACGGTGAGCCTCGCCGCCGGGGTAGGGCGTGAGCAGCGGCCGCGCCGCCGGATTGCTGAGCGCGAAGCCGACCAAGCGCTCGTAGCGCTCCTGCAACGACTGCGGCGTGGGGAACTCGTCCATGGGCCGGGGCGGCGAGATCAGCCCGGTGGTACGGTCGAACTCGACAAACTGGTGGCCGTTGGAGGCGAAGACAAACGGCACATTGAAGCGCTTTGTCTCGGCGTAGCCCCGCGCCTGCTGTAAGCCGTGGCCGGGCGGAAGATGCTCGGCCTTGGCCTCAAGAATTGCCATCGCCACCGGCTGCGTGCCAATGTTGACCTTGATGCGGAGCAGGTAGTCGATCTTGCCAGCCTGCCGCCGCGCCTTGCCGCCGATGATAGCAATGGCACCCGCGCTCACCTCGCGCTTGATATCGGCCTCAGCCCAACCCCGCGCGAAAATCGCTGGGTCAATCAGTTTCGATCGAGTGTCGGACTCATTGAATGACATGCAGCCTCGTGACTCGGCGCGCTGGCTTTTTCGTTCCCTAGTTCGATCGGCCCCTGATTCGCTGGCCAGTCTGCGTTGTCTCCAACGCGGCCGAAGCAGCGAAGTGCATGCACCAGGCCATGCTACTTCGCTGCTTCGGCCCTGCGGCATTGGGTCGCCGTGCCCGGTCATCCCTTCATTCCCTCAACCGTTCGCCGTTCCAACGTTCGCCGTTCCAACGTTCACCGCAGCGCCGGACGCGATCCCAGCTTGACCTTGAGATCCTGCGTCTTACCCGGCCCAGTCAGCAGTCGCAGCGTGATGGTGTCGCCCGGCGCGTGGTTGATCTCGATGTAGGCGATCACCTCGTCTGACGAACTCATCGCCACGCCGTCGATCGCGGTCAGCACCGCCGAGCCACGCAGCCCGGCCTGCGCCAGCGGTGAGGTGCCGCTGCGTGGCGAGATCAGCACGCCGGCCCCTGGCAAGTTGTTCTGCTTGGCCACCAGCGTCGTCACATTGCGCAGATCTGCGCCCAGCAGCGGATGGTCGTATTTGCCCTTGCTGACCAGATCATTGGCGACTTTCTTGATCAGGTTGATCGGCACGGCGAACCCGATGCCGCCGCTCGTCCCGCTCTTGGAAAGGATGGCGGTGTTCATCCCAATTACCCGGCCGCGCGTGTCCATCAGCGGCCCGCCCGAGTTGCCTGGATTGATCGACGCGTCGGTCTGAATCGCGCCGCCGATCACATAGCGCGACTTCGCCTGCTGGTCGCCTTCGTCGATCGAGCGGTTGAGTGCGCTGATCACGCCGGTGGTTAGCGTCCGATCCTGCCCGAGCGGGTTGCCGATCGCCACGGTGATCTGCCCGACCTTGACCTTGCTCGAGTCGCCGAAATCCACCGGCACCACGCCTGGCGGCACCTCGGCGACCTTCACTACCGCCACATCGCTATCTGGGTCGGTGCCGACTACCTGCCCGACGGTCTGGAACAGCCCGCTGAACGAGACTACCACCTGCCCGCGCGCGGCGTCGGCCACCACGTGGTTGTTGGTAATAATGTAGCCGGTCTTCTCCACCAGAAAGCCGGACCCAAGGCCAGACCCGGTCTCGATTCGCACCACAGCGGGCCCGACGCGGTTGTAGACATCGCCAAAAACCGCCTCCTGCGCGTCCAGCGTCGTCAGCGCCGCCTGGAGCGATGTTGACGACTGCTGCGCGCTGCCGACCGCTCCGACCATCGCCGCAGCGGGGAGCGCGCCGCAGCCTGCCAGCATGAGCGCGACGACGGCGACGGCGATGAACTGGAGAAGACGCATGGCTGACTCCTTCGTCGTAGTGCGAGCGGGAAAGTTTACGTTGAGCGAATGCACGCTCGTGTCAGCACGCACCGTTCGTCAATTGTCAATTGTCAATCGCTCAATGGACTAGATGCTCTTGGTGTCGCCGCCATCGACCTGAATATTCAGCCCGTCGACCCCGCCCTGCTGCGGCTGCTGCGGCACTCCCTGCGCGCCACGCCCAGCGCCGCCGAGCAGCCCGCCGAGGATGCTGCCGATGTCGTTGCCCTGCGGGATCTGCGTCTGCCCGCCGCTCCGCGTTCCGCCCTGCGGATCCTGGCTGGACATCCCGCCGCCGAGCGATCCCTGCGACTGCCTACCGCCGAGGATGCTGCCGAGCAGCCCGCCAAGCGGATCTTGCGCCTGCGGCTGCGACTGCGATCCGCCGCCGAGCGAGCCCTGCGCTCCGCCGAGCATACCGCCGAGCACGCCGCCGAGCGGATCGCTGCCCTGGCCAGCCTGCTGCCCGCGCTCGCTCATCAGCTTGTTCACGAGCCACGCGCCGGCGGCGGCGAGCGCCATCTTGCCGACCCGGCTGCTCATAAACTGCCCGACCATGTTAGGGTCCTGGCTGGCAGCCTGGTGCGTCATCGCACCGAGCTGGGCATTGCTGCTATAGCCGTCAAAGCCGCTGTGTGGATCGTTGTGCGCCTGCTGCAGCCGCTCGGCGAGCTGCTGCTGCACCGCCGGCGGAAGCTGCGCGAGCGCATGCTCGTTGGCCTGAGCTGCGATATTGGGCGGAAGCTGCTGCATCAGCGCGGCATACTTCTGGCCGGCGTCATGGTCGTCCATACCCTCGGTATTCGAGGCCATCATCTGCTGGAGCTGCGCGAGCGCATCGTCGCTGCTTCCACCGCCGAGCGCGGAGCTGAGTGAGTTTGACATGAGAGAGCCTTTCTGGCCATTGACTATTGGTTATTGAAGACGTATCGCTTGCGCTGCTATCGCAACCATACCAAAAACGAAAATTCTTGGGGACACCCAGAGAGTACCTGGCCCCCAAACCCCCGCCTTGTGCTTCGCGCGTTTACCGCTCAGACTGTCTGACGCCACGCCGCCACAAGCTCGGGCAGCCCTTCGAAGACACTATCGGGCTGGAGCGCGCTCGCCAGCAGCGCCGCGCGCGATGTCACGCCGGTGAGCACCAGTGCCGATGCCAGCCCCGCCGCCTTAGCCCCGGCGATATCGGTATCCAGCCGATCGCCCACCGTGAGCGTGCGCGCCGGGTCTGCGCCGAGGATCGCGATGGCCGCCTGGAACAGCGCCGCCCCCGGCTTGCCGATCACAAATGGCTCGGTCTCGCTTCCAGCGTGTAGTAGCGCAAGAAGCGCGCCACATCCGGGGACGATCCCATCCTCGGCGGGGAAAGTCGTGTCTGGGTTGGTGCCGATGAAGCGCGCCCCGGCGCGGATGTGGAGACATGCGCGGCGCAGTTGCGGGTAGCCGACGGTGAAATCCATGCCGACGACGACGTACGCCGGGTCGGTGTCATCTTCGACGAAATAGCCATCGCCGAACAGCGCGCCGCGCAGCCCGTCCATCCCGATACAGAAGACGCGGGTGCCGCGTGGGGCCTCGGCCTCCAGGTAGCGCCGCGTCCCGACCGGCGAGGTCACAATCCGCTCGGCAGGAAAGCTCACCCCCATCGCGGCCAGCTTGCCGGCGAACTGCTCGGGAGTCATCGTCGCGTTATTGGTGACGCAGGCCGCCGCGATCCCGCGCGCTGCGCACAGCGCCAGCAGATCGTTGACGCCCGGCAGCGGCTCCTTGCCGCGGTAGAGCACGCCGTCCATATCCAGCAGCAGCGCATTGTAGCGCGAAAGATCGAGCACAGTACCTCCGGCTACATTGATGTTACATTCGCTCCGGCACTCTGATGCTCAGCAGCGCCAGCCCATTCTTGAGCGCCTGCGCCGTGGCCGCCACCAGCCGCATCCGCGCCGCCCGCAGCTCTGGCGTCTCGGCCTTGAGCACCTGGCAGTCGCGGTAGAACGCCGAGAGCGCCCGCGCCGTCTCGTAGCACCATTCGGCCACCACAAATGGCGCGAGCCGCGCCCCAGCCTCGCGCACGATCTCCGGCAGCCGCGCCAGCCGCTTGATCAGCGCCTCCTCGGCGGGGTGGGTGAGCAGGGACGGATCGCCATTGACGATTGACAATTGACAATTGACCATTGACGAGGGCGAGCCCTGGTCCGGGTGCGCGTTGGTTCCCTGGTTCTCCGAAACTGCCCGGCGCAAGATCGAGCGGCAGCGGGCGTACATATACTGGATGTACGGGGCCGCGTTGCCCTCCAGCGCCAGCATCCGATCCCAGTCCATCGTGATATTGCGCCGCGGGTCCTGGTACAGATCGTTGTAGATCACCCCACCGACGCCGACAACCTCGGCCACCGCGTCTTTCTCGGCATCGGTCAGGTCTCTGGCGGCCGCCTCCACCACCGCCCGCGCGCGGATGAACGCTTCGTCGAGCAGTTTTTCCAGGTAGATCATGTTGCCTTTGCGCGTCGAGAGCGCCTGACCCTGCTCGTCAAAGACCGTGCCGGTCGGGATGTGGATACAGTGGTCGGCGATCGCATATCCCATCGCCTTCATCAGCGCGAACAGCTGCCTGAAGTGTAGCTCCTGCGGCGCGCCCACCACATAGATGATCTGGTCGGGGGCGAACTCGCGCACGCGGAACTCGATCGTCGCCACGTCCCGCGTGTGGTACAGCGTGCCGCCGTCCGAGCGCTGCAGCAGAAATGTCGGCAGGTTTTTTGCCAGCTCCGCCACCACCACCGCGCCGTTCTCGTCACGGTAAGCCGCGCCCTTGGCGATCGCCTCATCGATCACGCCGGGCAGCATCGCCTCGTAGAAGCTCTCGCCGTAGGCGTGGTCGATGTGGACGCCGAGCCGGTCGTAGAGCCGCTGGCTGACGCCCATCGTCAGGTCGATCAGCTTCTGCCACAGCGCCCGCGCCGCAGCGTCGCCCTGCTCAAGCCGCAGGCTCCAGGCCCGCGCCTCGTCGTCCAGCGTCGGGTCTCCCGCCTCGCTGGCGGCCTTCATCGCGCTGGCGTAGCGGGTGTAAAGCTCCTCGTACTCGCCGAGCGCCGCCTCGCCCTCGGCCGCTGGCTCGCCGTAGCGCATCACGGCGGCGATGACCACACCAAACTGCTTGCCCCAGTCCCCAAGGTGGTTGTCGCCGTGGACGGTGGCACCGTTGGCGCGCAGAATATTGACGATCGCCTGGCCGATGATCGTCGAGCGGATATGCCCGACGTGCATCCGCTTGGCGATGTTCGGCGCCGAGTAGTCCACCACCACCGTCGTGCCGGCCGCGCCATCGTCGTGGCCGTAGCGCTCGCCGAGCCGCTCGACCTCGCCGAGCACCCCGGCGGCGAACGGCGCGAGATTGATGGCCATGTTCACAAATGGGCCGGTGCCGCTCACGCTGCCGATCAGGCTGTCGCGACGCAGCTCGATGGCGATCGCCAGATCCTGCGCTACCTGCTGCGGCGGCTTCTCCATGGCCTTGGCGATCTTGAACACCGGCAGCGACAGATCGGCCGGGATGTTCGGCTTGGGCGTCACCAGGTCGATCTGGTCGTCGCGCACCGTCCCAGTGGCCAAAATAGCCGCCCTGGCCTCGGCGGCGAATCGGTCGAATGTGTACTCCACGCGCGCTCCTCTATGCGCTGCTCGCGCTGCGTCGGTCAGATCTGTGCCGTCTCGGCCACGATCTGGCCGACTCGCATGTTGTCTCGTTGTGTAGCTGCAGTATACCCAGCTTCGGCCATTGTGCAACAGCGCCGCCGCTTGACAACCGGGCCACTACGATGTATTCTTGCCAGGTGAATGATCATTCATTCATATGAATACATACTCATTCATCAAACAATTATGAACGAACCATTTCAGCTTCAAGTCGCCCAGCTTCGACGGTCGCAGATCCTCAAGGCGGCGCTCGTCGTCTTCGCCGAGCGTGGGTTTCACCGAACCACTATTCGCGACATTGCCAAAGCCGCCGGCGTGGCCGATGGGACGATCTACAACTATTTTGAGAATAAGCAGGCGCTGCTGTTCGCCATCCTTAGCTCGATCAATGAGAGCGACCGGCGCGACATCGACTTTGCGCCGATGCTGACCGCTGACGTGCGGCAGTTCTTCCGCGCCTACTTCGCCCACCGGCTCGCGATCTTCGATGGTGACAACCAGCGTATCTTGCGCGTCCTGCTCTCCGAGGTGCTCACAAACACCGAGCTGCGCGAGCGCTACGTCCAGCAGGTTATCGAACCAACCTTCACCCTCGCCGAACGCTACTTCGCACAGCTGGCCGATGCCGGCCGTCTCAAGCCGATCGATGTGCCACTGCTTGTGCGCAGTCTCGCCGCGACCACGCTCGGCCTGCTGCTGCTCCGTCTCCTGGGCGACCGATCGCTCAATGAACGCTGGAACGACATTCCCGATGTTCTGACCGCGATCATGTTTGATGGCATAGCACCACACGAAGGGACACAGCCATGACTCCATTCGACCCGGTCCAGATCGCGAGCCCAGCGTTCAAGGCAGACCCACACCCGCTCTACACCCGGCTGCGCGCCGAGGCGCCGGTCTGCCGTGTGCGCCTGCCAGATAAACGCGAAGCTTGGCTTGTGACTCGCTACGATAATGTCCAGGCGCTGCTCAAAGATCAGCGGTTTGCCAAAAATCTGCGCCACGCGCTCACCCCGGAGCAGCTGCGCCGACAGCCCTGGATGCCACCGATGTTTGCGCCGCTGATGTACAACATGCTCGATCTCGATGATCCAGATCACGCGCGGCTGCGGTCGTTGGTGCACACGGTGTTCACCCCGCGTCGCATCGCGCAGCTCGCTGGTCGGATCGAGCACATCTGCCATGCCCTGCTCGATATCGCCGTAGCAGGCGGGACGTTCGATCTGATCCGTCAGTTTGCGCTTCCGCTTCCGGTGACGGTCATCGCCGAGCTGCTCGGTGTTCCGAGCCACGAGCAGCAGAAATTTGCTCGCTGGTCGAAAATGGTGATCGATGTCAGCGCATCGCGGCTGTCCTCGCTTCGCGCGATCCCCGCTATCTGGACATTTATGCGCTATATCGGGCGGCTTATCGAGCGGCGCCGCGCCGATCCGCGCGACGATCTGATCACCGCGCTGATCCAGGCCGAAGAGTCCGGCCAGCATCTCAGCGAAGATGAGCTGCTGGCGATGATCGTCCTCTTGCTCATCGCCGGCCACGAGACAACGGTCAATCTGATCGGCAATGGGATGCTGACATTGCTCCAACACCCTGCGCAGCTCGCCAAACTGCGCGCCGAGCCAGCGGCGGTTAAGCCCGCCATTGAGGAGCTGCTACGCTACGCAAGCCCGGTGGACATGGCGACAGAGCGCTATGCCAGGGAAGATATAACGATCGCTGAGGCGCTCATCCCGCGCGGATCGTTGGTCTTTGGCGTGATTGGGTCGGCCAACCGTGATGAGCGACAATTTTCCAATCCAGCGGATCTCGATCTCCTCCGCGAACCAAACCGGCATCTTGCATTTGGCCAGGGCGGTCACTACTGCATCGGCGCGCCGCTGGCTCGGCTCGAAAGCCAGATTGCCTTCGGGGCGCTGCTCGGACGCTGCCCCGACCTTCGCCTCGCGCAGCCGGTCGATCGCCTGCGTTGGCGAAAAGGGCTGGTGCTGCGCGGGCTGGAGTCGTTGCCGCTGACGGGATAGTTAGAGAGCTGTACATGCGCGAAGCGTACAGCAGCGGCAAAAACCGCTCGCTGCGGTGAAGCTGATGCGCGTGGGGGGTGTGGGGGCCGGGTACCCTCTGGGTGTCCCCAAGAATCTTCCCTTTTTAACTCCGATGAGGAATGCGATACCGCGCTGCCGCAGGCAAAAGAGGAACCAATAGTGCCGATTGCGCTGCGCGGCTAGCTATGATAGAATCGAAAGTAGTGGGGACGTGGCGGAATTGGCAGACGCGCTGGACTTAGGATCCAGTGGAGCGATCCGTGAGGGTTCAAGTCCCTCCGTCCCCACCAACCTGTACGGCTTCTGTCGAGCCATTCTACAGCTTGACTCCCCTCCGCACCGCATCTATAATGCGCAGCAACGAGCGGTACGAAAGGCGAGACGATGGAGGTTCAGACGCCACAATCAGATGTCGCGCCAGACGCAGCGCCAGCTCCTTCGGTAGCATGAAGCGGGGG
>JAYUUK010000211.1:0-4430 GCA_043754595.1 Roseiflexaceae bacterium
ACCGCTCTCATCGATAGCATGTTACGTAGCCGCTCGTGAAAGGTGTCCCTGATGAGGCTAGGGGCCTTATCTGTCCGACGCGACGCAGTGGCGTCGGTAGGAGGTCAACACCCACTGCAATCTCAGCCAGTTGGGCGTACGGGCCCAGAGGCAAGGCTACCACTGACCCGCCCCACCACCCACCACCCACCACCAACCCTGCAATCTCCAGTAGTTCTTCAAACCGCATTCTGTTGTCATAGAGCGATGGCACCGGTCTGGAGCACACTCCAATGTTTCATCCGGCAGCTCGTCGCTCCTGGTGCTGTAGAACCCATGGGATGATTCCGTATTGAGTTAAGGAGAGAACGATGCAACGACGTATCGTTAGGCGATGGCTGCCCCTTCTGTGCATGCTGACGCTGGCCGCTTTGACGGCACCAATGAATGCTGCAGCAATGCCACTGCAGCAGAACGCCGGCACCTACCGCAATCCGCTCGACATCCAGATCGCTGGCGATGGCAAGGTCGAGAGCTGCGCTGACCCGTCGGTGATCAGGGCACAAACGCCGGGCGACAACTACTGGTATATGTACTGCACGAAAGACCCGCTCAACGACGAGGACCGCGCCGCCAACGGCGATTTCAACTTCCACAATATCCCGATGTTTCGGTCGCTCGATCTCACCCACTGGACGTACGAGGGCGATGCGTTCACCACGGTCCCATCCTGGGGTGAGCCGACGTCCGGCGTGTGGGCACCGGAGATCAGCTACAGCGCCGGTCAGTACTATCTCTACTACACAATGACCGATCCCAAGCCAGAGGTGAGTGGTGAACCGGGGTGCGGTTCTGAGTCCGCAATCGGTGTTGCCACCAGCACGAGCCCGCTCGGTCCTTGGAACGATCTCGGTCGCCCGGTCGTCGAACCGCGCCGTGGCGGTCCCGGCTGTAACTTCCTGTGGACGTTCGACCCGGAGGTGATCACGGTTGATGGGCAGCGCTACATCTACTATGGAAGCTACTACGGCGGCATCCAGGTGCGTCAATTGTCCAGTGATGGCTTCAACACCGACCCGGCGACGGCGACACAGGTGACCATCCCAAATCGCTACGAGGGCGCTGAGGTGGTCCAGCGGGGGGGCTTCTTCTACCTGTTCGTCTCGGCCGGGAACTGCTGCAACGGTCCGGTCACCGGCTACAGCGTCTTCGTCGGGCGTTCGAGCAGCCCGCTTGGGCCGTTCGAGGATAAGGAGGGGGTTTCACTGCTGGCCGGACGTGTCGGCGGCACACCGGTTATTACGCAGAATGGCAACCGGTGGGTCGGCGCTGGTCACAACACCGTCTTTCAGGACTTTGAGGGCCAGTACTGGACAATCTACCACGCCGTCGACCGAAACGATCCCTACTTTGCTGGCACAGACAACTTCACCAAGCGCCCGGCGCTGCTCGACGCGCTCGACTGGCTCGACGGCTGGCCGCTGCTGCGCGGTGGCCCCTCGGATACACCGCAGCACGCGCCAGCGGCGCAACCTGGCGCAAAGAGCGAGTATCGGCCTCACCGCGTGAAGGAGGACAAGCCGGGGCATCTTATCGCGGCCGCTTCTGATGAGTTCAACTCCGACGCGCTCAGCCCCCAGTGGACTTGGGTGCGTCCGCCAGCACCAGGCACGTATGGGATGGCGGGCGGGACCTTCCGCTTCGATACCCAGGCCGCGGATCTTTTTGAGGGCAATAACACTGCCTCGGTACTGACTGAGCCGGCCCCGAACGGAAACTACATCGTCGAAGCCAAGGTTAAACTCAACCTGCCGCCTGAAGGCTGCTGCTTTAACTACGTCCAGGCCGGTCTGGTGATCTACGGTGACGACGACAACTACGTGCGGCTGGTGCATGTCTCGATCTGGGAGACGCGCCAGACTGAGTTCGCCAAGGAGTTCTTCGACCCGTTCAGCAAGCGGGCGCACTATGGCGGTACCTTGGTCGGACCGCCCGCCGACACGACGTGGCTCCGGATCGTCAAGCGAATGAACGGCGGCGAGGAGCACTACACTGCCTACACCAGCCGCAACGGCCTGACCTGGGTGCGCGGCGGGACGTGGACGCACAAACTCGGCAACACGGCGCGGATCGGTTTGGTGTCGATGGGTGGCAGCGGATTCACGGCGAACTTCGAATACGTGCGAGTGTATAAAGCGCATCACTAACGGACACCAGACGAAGAACAGAGAATACAGTATTCTCTGTTCTTTGTTCTCGGCCCGTAGTCGCTGATAGAGCGAAGGATGCCGTGTTTAATGTGCCAATGAGACCGAGGAGCAGCACACGTGTTGCTTGCTCTCCTCCTCGTGTGCTATAGCAATCCTCTCGGATGTGTGAAAGGGGGAGGAAGGTTTTCTCGGGGGCTGCGCCCCAAACCCCCACCTTGGGCCAACGCGTGTTTACGACTCAGATAGGGTTGCTATAGGAGCGTGTACCTTTGAGACCAAAGCGTCTGCCACCGCGAGCACACTGCGTTCCACGTAAGCTGGTAATCCCCACGTTCCTCATCTTCCAGGAAGAGGGGTCTGATGGACCATAACGAACGGCTCACGCTGACCCAGGCCAATCTGGCCGCGTTCGCCTCTCAGGTTGCCATACCCACCTACGACCGCAAACGCCTGGCTCCTGCTATCGTCCACATTGGCGTCGGCGGCTTTCACCGCGCGCATCAAGCCGTCTACCTCGACGACCTTGCTGTCCAAGGCATTACGTTCGATTGGGGCGAGCGCGGGGTGGGGTTGCTCCCCGCCGACAAGCGCATGGCCGAGGCCCTCATCCCGCAGGACTGTCTCTATACCCTGGTCACGCGTGACGCTGCTGGGGATAGCGCACGCGTGATTGGATCGATGACTGACTACCTGTTCGCTCCCGACAACCGCACTCCCCTGCTCGACATGCTCGCTGACGCGGCGACGCGCATCGTGAGCCTCACGATCACCGAAGGGGGATACAACGTCGATAGCGTCACCGGCCAATTCGACGCAGACAATCCGGCGATCCAACAGGAGGTGCGCCACCCCGATATGCCCAGCAGCGTGTTTGGGTATCTCTGCACGGCGTTGGACCGACGGCGCCGTGCCGGCACTCCGCCGTTCACTATGCTCTCGTGCGACAACCTGCAAGGTAATGGCACGATCGCGCGCACCGCGGTCACCTCGTTCGCCCGCCTCCTCGACGATGGCTTGGCGAACTGGATCGAGGCAAACGTGGCCTTCCCGAACGCGATGGTGGACCGCATCACGCCGCAGACGACCGCAGCCGACCGCGCGATGGTGGCCGCCTCGTTCGGCATCGTGGATGCGTGGCCGGTGATGAGCGAGCCGTTCACGCAATGGGTGATCGAGGACACGTTCTGCAACGGGCGACCTCCATTGGAGCAGGTCGGTGTGCAAGTCGTCTCGGATGTTCACCCCTACGAGACGGTGAAGCTGCGCCTGCTAAACGCCAGCCATCAGGCAATGGGGTATCTGGGCTACCTTGCCGGCTACCGCTTCATCCACGACGTGATGGCGGATGCCGACTTCCGGACGTTTATCGCGCGGCTGATGGCTGACGAGGTGGCACCGCTGCTGCCGCCAGCACCAGGGATCGATCTCGCCGAGTACCAGCAGACGCTGCTCGAGCGCTTCGCCAACCCCAAGATCCGCGACCAGGTTGCGCGCATCTGCACTGATGGATCCGACCGGATGCCAAAATTCCTGCTGCCGTCACTTGCCGAAGCGCTGCAGCAGGGCCGGGACCACCGGTTGCTCACGCTGGCCGTCGCCGGCTTTCTACGCTACCTGCGCGGTGTGGACGAGGCGGGCCAAGCGTTCGACATTGCGGACCGTCTGGCCAGCGAGCTGCGCGTGCGTGCGACTGAGGGCAGGGACGATCCACGTCAGGTGCTGGCTTTGCGCGGCGTCTTTGGCGACCTGGGCCACAATGACAAGTTTGTAGCCGAACTGGCTGCAGCCCTCCGCGAGCTGGATGCGCGGGGTGCGAAGGCGACAGTAGCAGCCTATCTGGCCGCTCCCTCTGCGTGAGGTGAGGATCGCGCGCAGGCCGTGATCGAGCAGCAGGCAGATCATCAGCGCATCGCGCCGGCCCTGCGCTGTGTCGCCGGGCTGGTGCTTAAGCGCCCGTGCATGAGCGAATAAGAGCTTAATTGCCTGGGGCTTCTTCGCGCTGCGCCGAGTGGTTCGGCGGGCAAATTCACATCCTTTTCAAAAAAAGCAAGTTGTGATAAAATTGTGTGAGAGGGCGTCTAATAACCAAACGTGTTTGGACTGCCATCCAGTCGGTTGAGCAACATGCGTATTGATGCAACATAGACCATTCCTTCTGATGTATCGTAGCGTTGCGCATAATCTTTACTCAAACGTCGATTGCGACACAACCATGCAAACGTGCGCTCAACACGCCAGCGA
>JAYUUK010000212.1:0-4430 GCA_043754595.1 Roseiflexaceae bacterium
TCAACCCTTGCTTATGCGACCCCGCTTGCGACCGAACAGGCGTGGGCGGCCCAATCGACCACCGCATGATCCTCTGTCCACAAAACTGGGGCAAGATCACCCTTCGCCGGCTTCGCCACAACACCGTACTCGCTGCATAGCTATCAGTCAGTCCGCTGGCAAACTCGTGAGAACCGTTTCCGTGTCCCGGCCAGCCTCCATCCCTATGCCTACGCGCATAATAACCCGGTGAGCTGGACAGATCCGACCGGGATGTGTGTGCCGTGGCTGGACCGCGATTGTCGCCCGGTGTGGGATACTGGGCAAGGGCTCAACTGGGACGACGGTGCGACCTACTGGACGGGCGTAGGTGCAACCGCCATTGGCGCGGTGACCGGGCCAGTGCAACTGCTCTATGGACTCGCGACCGACGAAGCGACACGGGCCGACCTTGTCCGGGGCGCGCAGTATGTGCGGACGGACTGGCGCGGCGCGGCGTGGGATACGGCAGGCATCCTCGCCACGCCGTTCACCGACATGTATAGTGGCATTGTCTGCGGTGACTCGAACCAACTTGGGCGCGGATTGACGGCGTATGCGCTCATGCTCGGCGGGGCACGCCTTGGGCGGAGATCCGGGTTGGACCTGCCCCGAGGTGCCCGAGGCCCTGCCAGTCGTCGACCATTCAATCCCGAGACTGCGGGTGGGCCAATTCGTGCCCTTTCCACCGGTCGAGTCCGGATTACGCATCGGGGCATCGATGTTGTCGAACAGCATCTCGCACGATTTGAAGCAGATGCTCCAAATACGCATATGCTTCAACGACTGCGGCGCATTGCGTCCGGAGAACAGGAGTCGACGGTCGCTGATGTCAACTTTTATACACACGAGCTACGCGAATATGTTCGCTATCGCAACCTTGGATGGGAATCAGGCGCACCACCGGATCGTTTCGTCGCGCACGACTTATGGAATGATACTCATACTGCGACCCTCGAAGATTATCGTTTGCGCGAAGGTCCAGGTGTGCTTTACCATCCTGATTTCGATCCCTATGCAAGGTGATTTAACATGAACCACCGACAGACCCTACTCGAAATTGTTCGCGCATCGCCACAGCCGCTGGGTTGGTATGGAATCGAAATACGTCTCAGCATGCGCGGGATCGTTCTTGAAGACAATCTCATGCAGTTACTGGACAGGCTCACGACCGATGGATATCTCGCGCACGTCCAGCGCGAAGGGTACCCACACGGGGTGTATTTGTTGAGTGAGTCAGGTAAGGCGTTGCTCAACAGCCCGAGCTCATCTCCGCCATACCACGAACCTGAATAGTTCGGCACTATTCCCTGCCTCCATCGAAGCCTGTGACATCGGAAGATGGTTAGTACAGTAGCTTGCCCACAGGAGGTCACCCAATGAGTCTGAAACCACAGCCACCTGCGCCCATCGACGACGCGATTGCCGCGTGGGGTGCGCGGCATCTCGCCGCCGCGAGTCCCTATCGGCTTGTGGGCGACACGTTGTTTGCACAGTTCCACGATGCGGACTTCGCCGACTTGTACCATCCCGAAGGCAAACCTGGTCTCTCGCCCGTGCTCCTGACGTTCGTAACCATCTTTCAGCATCTCGAAAAGCTGCCCGACCGCGCCGCCGTCACCGCCTTGGTGACCCGGCTCGACTGGAAGTATGCGCTGCATCGCCCGCTCGACGATGCCGGGTTCGATGCCAGTGTCCTGGTCGAGTTTCGCCACCGTCTGCTTGACCACGCCGCCGAGGCGCGTTGCTTTACCGCCATCCTGACGCAGTTCCAGACATTGGGATTGCTGAAGACTCGTGGGCGGCAACGCACCGACTCTACGCACGTGCTTGGGGCAATCCGGGCGCTCCACCGGCTCGAAACCGTCGGCGAAACGCTGCGGGTCGCGCTCAACGACCTCGCCACAACCGCCCCTGCCTGGCTCGCAACCCAGCTTTCCGCTGATGCGCTCGCCCGGTACACCACGCCGTTCCAACAATGGCATTTGCCACAGTCCGAGGCCGCACGCACCACGCTGGCGACGCAGATCGGCCAGGATGGCGGGCAGATCCTGCGGGCCTGTTGGGATGCGAGCGCGCCGCCGGAACTGCGCGATCTGTCCGCCATCCGCCTGCTGCGGCAGGTCTGGGTGCAGCAGTACACCTACGACGGGGAGACGGTCGGGTGGCGCAGCAGCGACAACCTCCCACCCGCCGCGCTGGCGATCAACTCGCCGCACGATGCTGCGGCGCGTTATAGCAACAAACGTGGGACGATCTGGGTCGGCTATAAAGTGCATCTGAGCGAGACCTGTGACGACGATGCCCCACGCCTGATTACCAACGTCGAGCTCACGCCCGCACCACAGGCAGATACCACGATGACGCAGACCATTCATCAGCATCTCGCTGCGGCGGACCACCTCCCTGCCCAACATCTGGTGGATGCGGGCTACGTGGACGCGGAGCACCTTGTCACGAGTGAGCGCGCCTACGGCGTTGATCTGTTCGGGCCAACGGCCGTGGCACCGAGTTGGCAGGCGCGTGAGCACACCGGCTACGATGCCGCAGCGTTCCACATTGATTGGATTGCCCGCCGCGCGACCTGTCCGCAAGGGAAGGTGAGTCGGCGGTGGCGGTCACAGCAGGATGGCAATGGCATTCCTATCGTGCATATCACCTTCGCAGCGGACGATTGTCAGGACTGTGCAGTGCGCGCGCGGTGTACTACCGGCACGCGGACTAGCCGACAACTCGGCATCCGGGAGGAGGCCGCGTTCGTGGCGCTCCAAGCCGCGCGGGCGCGGCAGCAAACGCCCGAATTCAAAGAACAATATGCGCTGCGCGCCAGAATCGAGGGGAGCCTGTCGCAAGCCGTCCGGCGCTGCGATCTGCGGCATGCGCGGTACTGGGGACTCGCCAAAACCCGACTGCAAGCGCTCTTCACCGCCGTCGCACTCAATCTCACCCGTGGGAGCGCGTTTCTGGCAGGCGTGCAGCCAGTCACCCGACCTGGCTCACCGTTGGCACCGCTCATCGCACCCGCTGCCGCGTAGCACCGTGTCCCTGCACCTGAACAACTGAGCGCCATGGTATCGCCCGAGTTTGCCAGCAGTATCATCAGTACGGCTATGCCAACCCGGTGAGCAACACCGATCCGACGGGGCAGTGTATCCTTGAGCCGATTGAGTTTGTCCTGTGCGCGGAACTGCTGTTTGCGGCTATCGTGGCCATCGGCGGCACGATTGCGGTCAACGCATCACAGCAGGCGTTCACGCAGCTCAATGATGGACGGCCGCCCGTCTTGTCGTTCCCGCTGCCGGAGGAGCCAAATCCGTGGAGTCAGCCAGGGACATCTATCGGCGACACATGCGTTTATCTGCGACTAATCTTTGTCCTTAGCCCAGTTCTGGGGAACTTACTTCGCTCAGGATTCCCCCTTGATGGTCCAATCTTACCACCTGCTATTATCGACCCGCTTCCCGAGGCACAAGGGCCGGTAGTGTTTGATGCGACCTACGGCCAAGCGCGACAAGCACTACGGCGCGGCGACACCGTGGTGGATGTTGGCTCACGCCGTGATGCCGCGAACCTCCTTGGTGAGTTTTATGCGGGATATCGAGATATAACCGACGAGAACCCGGTACTCATTAAGGATGCGTTGGGTTCTCTCGCGAAAACGTATCACTGGGATGACAAGTTGTATGGGACTGATGTTGTATTACCCAAGGATAGAGCGGGGAACGACATGTTTGTCTATAATGGCCGGTTAGCCTATCACGATCTTGAAGATGTTCATTCACGACGACGCCATCTCCAGATCCGTGATGGACAAGACCGGACGATACGTATCTTCTGGGGGGCCTATCTATGGTAGATCAGCCGAATAGTGCAGGATGGAGATCGCTGTTCACGGTCATGGGGCCAACACTTGATCCCGATGCGATATGTCGTCAACTCGATCTGCACCCAGATGACTCCTGGGCGCCGGGAACGCATGCCGTCGTGGAGGGCGGGGAGGTGAGCGCGCTTGGTTTGTGTCAATTTATACTCCCCAGCATCAATGCAGATGCAGACGGACTCACACATCTGCAACAGTGGGCAGCACTTTTCGCCAAACGGCGCGACGTACTACGTCAACTCAGTACACTCGATCTTGATTTGTTTCTTGAATGCTGGACGGAGAGGAGTGAGTTTGCTTCATTCGAGTTATCTCCTCCACGCATGCAGTTACTCGGTGGAATCTTTCAGGAATTTGGGAGCATGCCCGTTGTAGTTAATTTCCACTTCTATCGGAGTGAACAAGACGGCTGACGTTTGAGGCCGGGCTGCTGCTCGACAGCTCCACCGGCGGCGATAGCCGGGCGGGGATGTCGCTCGATACGAGCGCGGCCATCAACGGCCAGTACGCCGCCAAGACCACCAGCACCGGC
>JAYUUK010000213.1:0-4428 GCA_043754595.1 Roseiflexaceae bacterium
GGTTTTGGCGATTTCTATCAGCGGATGTGGGAGCCAGAGCGCGAGAGCCAGTGGGATTGCTTGTCGCGCGTGATCGCCGTGCGCGCCCCGCAGCAGATCGGCATCCATGTCTCCGAGACGTTTCCCTTCGCCGATGGCCTGACCCACAGTGAGTACATGCAGCTCTCCGTCGCCCTTGGGCCAGCGCTCATGCGCCGCGTCCGCAGCGCCGAAAACCTCGCCGTCGGTTGGCTTGAGCGCCGCATCCCCGAGGAGCTCAGCGTCTACCCGCGCCTCGCCGCTATTGCCCACGCGATCATCGCCCGCGCCTACTCGCGCCACGTGATCTCGCCGGGCAACACCACCACCGATGATGTCGTCTGGTGGATGCGCCAGACGATGCACGACCACGGGCTGCGCGCGTGGTTCCACCCCACGGTGGATATCCAGGCCCGAGGTCAGCGCTACGACCATCGCGCCCAGCCGCGCAAGCTGATTCTCCCCGGCGACCTGCTCCACTGCGACATGGGCTTCGTGGCGCTCGGGCTCTGCACCGATCACCAGCAGCACGCCTATGTGCGCTACAACGGCGAGCGCCACGCCCCCGATGGCCTGCGCGCTGCCTTCCGCCGCACCAACCGCCTCCAGGATATCCACACCGAGGAGATGGTGACCGGCCGCAGCGGCAACGAGATCCTACGCCGCGCCCTCGAGCGCGCCAGACGCGAGGGCCTGCGCCCGAGCATCTACAGCCACCCGCTCGGCTACCACGGCCACGCCGCCGGCCCGACGATCGGGCTGTGGGATATGCAGGACGGCGTCCCTGGCAAAGGCGACTATCCGCTCTACGATTCGACCTGCTACTCGATCGAGCTTAACGGCCGCAGCGATGTGCCGGAGTGGGATAATCAGGAGGTCAGGATCGCGCTTGAGGAGAACGCCGTGTTCCGCAATGGCCGCACCGAGTACCTCGACGGCCGCCAGACCGAGCTATTCTTGATCTGAGGAGACCCCCGATGCCCCTCGCCGATGATATCCCCGCCCACCGCCTGCTCGTCGGCCTCTGGCAGCTCTCCGGTGCCCACGGCACCATCGACCCGCGCCGCGCCATCCCGCAGATGCTCGCCTACCACGATGCCGGGCTGACCACCTGGGATCTCGCCGACCACTACGGCCCGGCCGAGGAGTTCATCGGCGCGTTCCGCACGCTGCTGCGCGATGCGCGCGGCGATGCGGCGCTCGCCAGGCTGCGCGCCTTCACCAAATGGGTGCCGCAGGGTGGCCCCATGACGCGCCAGGTCGTCGAGCGCGCCGTCGACACGTCGCTGCGCCGCATGCAGACTGACCGGCTCGATATGCTCCAGTTCCATTGGTGGGACTACAGCGACCCAGCCTATCTCGATGCGCTCGGCCACCTCGCCGCGCTGCGCGACGCTGGCAAGATCCGCCACGTCGCGCTCACCAACTTCGATACCCAGCGCTGCGCCGCCATCGCCGCCCACGGCGTCGCCTTCGTCAGCGATCAGGTGCAGTACTCGCTGGTGGACACCCGCCCGGCCCGCCGCCTCGCCCCCTGGTGCGCCGCCAACGGCGTCGGGCTGCTGACCTACGGCACGCTCTGCGGCGGCCTGCTGACCGACGCCTACCTCGGCCGGCCCGAGCCGCAGCGCGCCGAACTGAACACCGCCAGCCTGCGCAAGTACAAAATGATGGTGGACGCCTGGGGTGGGTGGGCGCTGTTTCAGGAGCTGCTCGCCGCGCTACGTGGGGTCGCAACACGACATAACGCACAGATCGCACAGATCGCGGTGCGCGCCATCCTGGATCGGCCGGCCGTGGCTGGCGCGATCATTGGCGCGCGCCTCGGTATCTCCGAGCACCTCGCCGAAAACACTGCCATCGCCGCCATCGCGCTCGACGCCGCCGACACCGCGCAGATCGAGGCCGTGCTGGCGCGCAGCAACGACCTGCTCGCTAGCATCGGCGACTGCGGCGCTGAGTATCGACGCTAGCCCATGCACCTACCCACTATTGCGCCGTTTCGCCCGGATCGTGCCGGCTACGAGGCGCTCGCCGATTTCCTCGGCGATCTGAGCGTGCCGTTGCGCTGCGCCTTCGAGTACGACGATGTGGACGAGCTGCGCTTCCTGGACGCGAGCGTCCCGGTCAGCCGCAGTGTCGCCTGGCTCGGTGGCGCAGTTGTGGGTCAGGCCCACGTCTTCCCCGCCGCCTGGCTCAGCGATCGAAAACGGACGTTCTGCTCGGTCCGCGTCCACCCGTCGCAGCGCGGCCGTGGCCTCGCTCGGGTGCTGCTCGATAGCGCGCTCGCTGCCGCTGACGCCGGAGCTCACGCCAGTTCGTCGCTCCTCACCGATGTCCACGAGCACTCAGCCGATGTGATCGCCTCCCTGGAGCGCTGCGGCTTCGCGCGCCTGATGCTCAGCCGCCCGTTCATCCTGGATCTGCGCGCCGCGCCGCCGCAGCCCAAGCTCCCCACACGAGTTGACATAACCTACTGCTCGCTGCTGGAAGAGCTGACCGCCTGCCCCGCGTGTCTGCCGGCGGTCTACGCGCTGCACTGCGCGCTCAGCCGCGATGTGCCGCTGCCCGAACAGCCGGCGATGACCTTCGCCTGGTTCGCCCACTACGCCACCACGCTGCCTGAGGGCTTCTTCCTCGCCAAAGACGGCGACGCCTACATCGGCGAGAGCTTTCTCCACCCTGACGGCGACGGCGGGCTGAGCCAGAAACTGACCGGCGTGCTGCCGGCATATCGCGGGCGCGGCATTGCCGGCGACCTCAAGCAGCTGACGCTGGACTACGCGCTGCGCAGCGAGGCCGACCGCATCACCACCTGGGTGGAGACCCACAACGCCCCGATGCTCGCCGTCAGCCGCAAGCTCGGCTTCATCGAGCAGCCGGGGTTTCAGCTCATGGAGCGCGCCACGCCTATGGCTAAACGCAAAACGGTTGAGCGCACAACGGAGAACAGGAGCGCACTGGGATGCGCTGCATCGTGCGGCGGAGTGGATCAACCGTTTTGCACTCTGCTATAGGAGCCGACTATACATACTGCCTTCACGATCGGTGTGCTCAAGGCGCGGTGGGTGAACATCGCATCATCGGTGATACGGGTACCGCGCAGGTTCAGCCGCCAGCGGATAGCGTACGCCCCGACGTTTGCGCTGGCCGGGTACCTGCTGGAGGTATACACGACGGTAGGATCGAGAGTAAAGGGTTGCTCGCTGCCGAACGGCGTCACTGTACCTAGGGTATACTATCCCTGTGCTGACCGCCTACCAGGACGACCCCTACCTCTACGGACTGCTCGATGCTGGCGCAGCGGGCTATATCCTGAAGACCGCCGAGAGCGGCGAGATCATCCGCGCCGTGCGGGCCACCGCCGCCGGCCAGTCGGCGATCGACCCGGCTATCGCGCCACGCCTGATCGCCCGGCTCACGCACCCGGCCCCGCAGGTGGATGCACTCACCGACCGCGAACTGGCAGTGCTGCGTCTGGCCGCCCCCGGGCTAACGAACAAGCAGATCGGGGTCGCGCTCCAGATCAGCGACCGCACCGTGCAAAACCACCTGGCCAATATCTACGCCAAGCTCGGCGTGGCATCGCGTACCGAGGCGGTCACGGTTGGGCTCCAGCGCAATCTGATCGCATTGAGCGCGGTGGAGGCCATCGATAGACATCTCTAGCTCGCGGCGCCGTCTACCAGCGCCGTTCCTAATCACCGCCATCATCGCGGTGCTGGTGCTCGCCGGGGTCGTCGCCTGGACGTTTATGGCCCAGCACACTGCGGCGCGGCAGACAGAGGTCGCGGCGCGGGGCAGCGCCGTGATGCCCTTCGACCTAGAACGAACCACCCACATCTTCACGAACCAGCCGGACGGCGGCCTGCAGCAGGTGCGTGCGAACGATCCTACCGACTCAGCGCAGATCGCGCTGATCCGCAGCCACCTCCAGGCGGAGACGGCGAAGTTCCAGCAGGGCGACTTCGGCGACCCAGCAGCGATCCACGGCATGATGATGCCCGGGCTTGCGGCACTGCGGCAGGGCTACGGGCAGATCGCGGTCGCCTATGCCGAGCTGCCGAACGGCGCTGCGATCCGCTACACCACGGCCGACCCGACGCTGATTGCGGCGCTGCACGACTGGTTCACAGCCCAGCGCAGCGACCACAGTGACCATACGATGGATCACAGCGGGAACTGACCGCAGCAGTGCAGCGGGCCAGTATCAAGAACCAATGCGGTGAATGGTCAATATACTGAAGAGCGGCGCGAAGCGATTATTGGCTGCGGTGGTGCTGCGCCGTGTCTCGGCATCGCCTGGGTACACAATAGCAACGCGCCCAGCGCTGGTAGTGGGTCATGGCCATGCTCCTCTTGGGCAATCAGGGCGCACCCAGCACGGCGGGCACCTGATCGCGTATACTC
>JAYUUK010000214.1:0-4425 GCA_043754595.1 Roseiflexaceae bacterium
GGTGCAGTGACATTAGATAATAATACCTTCTCTAATCCACCTTGTGCAGCGGCGGCTACCCCAGTCCCCACAGCGACCGATACGCCGGTACCGTCACCAACGGTTACGGCAATCGTGGCAGCGACGGCGACAGCAGGCCCGTTAGTGACGAATACCACAGGGCCGTCGCCAACGGATATACTCACACCTAAGCCACGTCCTACACATCGTCCCCGTGCGACGGATACCCCAGGACCCGCGCCGACAGATACCCCAGGACTCGCGCCGACAGATACCCCAGGACCCGCGCCGACAGATACCCCAGGACCCGCACCGACAGATACCCCAGGACCCGCACCGACGGATACCCCGATTCCGCATCTCGTCGCTCTGCCGCGCACCGGCGGTGATCCTCCTCAGAGTAGTGATTTTCTCTTGCATGTAGGACTGATCGCTTGGGTTGTTGGTGCGGCAGCATTAGCATTAGGATTGAGCCGCCGTGAGCGAAAGACCAGGCAGTAGCGTCTATCGTGCTGTCAATCGCCAGCCGCCGGGCCTCGTGTGCCGACCCGCCCTGCCCCGGCACCACGATGCAACTCTGCTCGGCCCAAGCTCAACAGATCGCGCTGCTGACATGAGACCCAAGAACTCGTCAAGAGGGTAGGGATCCTGGGTTTTTGCCTGAGCTGCGTGCCAGGCAATCGTGAATGCGTGTGGGGCCAGATCGCCCAAACTGCTATGCGGACGCACCGTGTTGTACTCCTCGCGGAACGCCACTCGCCGCGCCTGGCCATCTTTGCTGACGGTTGCGCGGCCGAGCAGCGCATCACCCCGAGGGTGATCGCCGCGCCAGCTATCTGGTCGCGCGCCGCCTGACAGAACAACTGCTCGACGATCAACATCGCCTCAGCGCCAAACAGCGGCGATCAGGGGAGGATCGTGCAGAGGTTTTGTACTCCACACGGATCGCAGAGCGAGAGTTCGGGGCGTGCCCCGAGATCTCCCTTTCTCACTCCGATAGGATTTCTAGAGTGCAGGGTAGCCATCAAAAGCGAACACAATTGCTAGATGTGCTATACTCAGCGCCATGACCTCGTGAAAGGAGATCGTATGGCCACCATTCGTAGCGGAATAACGCAGCGCTGTTAGTTGTCGATGTGCAAGTTGGTGTTGTCGCATCCGCCTGGGATCGAGATCGAATCGTCGAAAACGTGGCCATCGCCGGCACACGGGCGCGCGAGGCCGGTGTGCCGGTGGTATGGGTGCAGCACAACGACGACGAGCTTGTCCAGGGTTCGACACCATGGCAGCGGGTTCCTGAGCTCGTGCTGGCGGCTGGTGAGCCGTGCATCCAGAAAAACTTTAACTCGGCTTTCGAGCGAACCGAGCTCGATCCGCTGCTCGCGCAGCTCGATGTTTCGCGCATCGTTCTGGCCGGTGCCGCCACAAACTGGTGCATCCGCGCCACCGCGTATGGCGCGCTCGATCGCGGCTACGATCTCACGCTGCTTAAGGACGCGCATACCACCGAGACGATCGAGTTCGAGGATGGGCGACGGATCGAGGCCAACGATATCGTCGATGACCTTAACATTGCGATGTGCTGGCTGGCGTACCCCGGCCGGGTCAATAGCACGGCAACTGCGGCCGAAGTCACCTTCGTCGAAATCGGCGCGACGGCGTAGTCATCCGCGCATATCGCCAGACACCGAAATGAGGCGAAATTCGATAGCGCAGCGATGCAGCGGCCGCCCGCGCCGACCGTGCTCCCTTCCCTCGCTTGCGGGCGAAGAGCCAGGGACGCGGGTGTCCGGCGATCGATCGGAGCATGCTATCATGGAGCAACAATCGTTCCCTACGGGTCAATCGTCAATCGTTAATCGTCAATCACACCACATGGCACTTCCAATCGTTCAGATCATCCACCGCGACGGGATCATCGACCTGGGCTGGGGCCACCCGGACCCGACGCTGCTGGCCCCGGCCGACGTGGCCACAGCCGCCGCCGCCGCCATCGCCCGCCACGGATCAGCCGCGCTGGCTTACGGCTGGGAGCGCGGCCCCGGCCCGCTGGCGGAATTCCTCTGCGAGCATATCGGACGGATCGACGGGCGCGCGCCGCACCCCGATGAGCTGCTAATCACCAGCGGCAATTCGGCCGGGCTGGATCTGACGCTGACGCTGCTGACGCGGCCGGGCGACGTGGTGCTGGTGGAGAACCCGACGTATCATCTGGCGGTGCGAATAATGCGCGACCACCCGCTGACGCTCGTGCCGGTTCCGGCAGACGCCGGCGGGTTGATCCCCGAGGCGGTGGCCGAGACAGCGGCGCGCTTGGCGGCGGCGGGGACGCCGGCGCGTCTGCTGTACACCGTGCCGACGTACCACAACCCGACCGGGGCGACGGCCAGCGTCGAGCGGCGGCGCACGCTCGCCGTCATCGCCGAGCGCCACAGCTTCACGATCGTCGAGGACGATGTCTACCGCGAGCTGGCCTACGACGCGCCGCCGCCGCCTTCGATCTGGAGCCTGGCGCCGCCGGGGACGGTGGTGCGGCTCGGGTCGTTCGCCAAGACCTTAGCCCCTGGCATGCGGCTCGGCTGGCTGACGGCAGACGCCGCGATCGCCCAACGAATCGCCGGCTGCGGTCTGCTGGACAGCGGCGGCGGCGTCAACCATTTTACCGCTATGGTGGTGGGCGAGCTCTGCCAGAGCGGAGCGTACGCGGCGCAAGTGGCGCGGCTGCGGGCGGCATACACCGCGCGCCGCGACGCGCTCGACGCTGCGTTGCGCAGTGCACTGCCGGCAGACTTCGGCATCAGAAAGCCAAACGGTGGGTTCTTCACCTGGGTCGATCTGCCGCAGCGGATGCTGGCGGCCGAGCTGCTGCCGCTGGCCGAGGCCGAGGGGATGGCATTTCTACCTGGAACAAAATTCTTTACAGATGGCGGCGGCGAGCGAGCGCTGCGGATGGCGTTCTCGCTCTACCCGCCAGAGCAGCTCGCCGCAGCGGCGCAGCGGCTCGGCGCGGCGGCACAGCAGATGGAGCAGCGGTCATGAGCGAGGGTGTCAGCATCTACCAGTACGTCGGCGGGGACGCGCCGTTCAGACGCATGGTCGATCTATTCTACGCGCGAGTCGAGGCCGACGCGACGCTGCGACCGATGTTTCCAGCCGATCTCGGGCCTGGCAAGGAGCACCAGCTCCTGTTCATCACGCAGTACTTCGGCGGGCCGCAGCGCTACGGCGAGCTGCGCGGCCACCCGCGGCTGCGGATGCGCCACATGCCGTTCGTCATCGGGCAGCGCGAGCGCGATGCCTGGCTGGGGCATATGCTGGCGGCGATGGAGGAGGCTGGCTTCCCCGATGCGGCCAAGCCGGCGCTGCGCGACTACTTCGAGCGCGCCGCCACGGCGATGATGAATAAGCAAGAGGGTGACGACCTGCGCGTGCAGCTGCGCGGCTAGTGCATTGACGATTGACGCCTCCGCTTTGCGGTGCGCGCGACAGAGAGCAGCGGGGTGGTTTGGAGGGCCGCAGGGCCCTCCAAAAATCCATATCTCTACATATTGGCGATCATCGCGTCGGCGAAGGCCGAGGTCTTCACCTCGGTGGCGCCGTCCATCAGCCGGGCGAAATCGTAGGTGACGGTCTTCTGGCCGATGGCGCGCTCCAGCGAGCTGATGATCAGGTCGGCCGCCTCGTGCCAGCCGAGGTAGCGCAGCATCATATCGCCCGAGAGGATCACCGAGCCGGGGTTGACTTTGTCCTGGTTGGCGTACTTGGGCGCGGTGCCGTGGGTCGCCTCGAAGATCGCGTGGCCGGTGACGTAGTTGATATTGCCGCCGGGGGCGATGCCGATCCCACCGACCTGCGCCGCCAGCGCGTCTGAGAGATAATCGCCGTTGAGATTGAGCGTCGCGATCACGTCGAAATCGTCCGGGCGGGTCAGCACCTGCTGCAGCGTGATATCGGCGATGGCGTCCTTGATCACCGTACCGTTCGGCAGCTTGCACCACGGGCCGCCATCGATCTCGATGGCGCCGAACTCGCGTTTGGCCAGCTCGTAGCCCCAGTCGCGGAACGCGCCCTCGGTGTACTTCATGATGTTGCCCTTGTGGACCAGAGTCACGCTTTTGCGCTGCGCGTCGATGGCGTGCTGGATCGCGGCGCGCACCAGTCGCTCGGTGCCAGGCTTGGAGACCGGCTTGATGCCGATGCCCACCAGCTCGGGGTGCTCGGTGCCGAAGCGGATCTTTTTGTACTCCTTTGGCAGCTGCGCCCTGATGTACTCCAGCACCCCTGCGGCGCTCGCGCTGCCGGCCTCAAAGTCGATCCCGGCGTAGATATCCTCGGTGTTCTCGCGGAAGATCACCATATCCACCGCCTCCGGCCGCTTGACCGGCGATGGCACGCCAGTGAAGTAGCGCACCGGCCGCAGGCAGA
>JAYUUK010000215.1:0-4423 GCA_043754595.1 Roseiflexaceae bacterium
GTGCAAAACGGTTGATCCACTCCGCCGCACGATGCAGCGCATCCCAGTGCGCTCCTGTTCTCCGTTGTGCGCTCAACCGTTTTGCGTTTAGCTATAGCGTGTCACGGCCTCGGCCACCGTCTCGTTCTGGGTCTTGCGCCAGTTGACCGAGGGCATGATCAGCTCGGGGCGGATCTCGTCCTTGTGGCGCATCACCACCCGCATCACGCTCTCCAGCAGCGTGTCGGAGAGCAGGTGCGGCTGCAGCCCGAGATCCAGCAGCCGGGTGTTGGCGGCGTTGTAATAGTGCTCTTCCTTCTCCACCCGCGGGTTCTCAATGTGCTCGATCGTGGCCTTGATGCCAAACTCCAGCGCCGCCTCGCGCACCGCCTCGGCCAGCCCGGAGACGTTGAACTGCTCGGTGAACTGGTTGTAGACCCGCATCTCGCCGCGCGCCGCCGGGTTGAGGCACGCCAGCTCGACGCACGCCAGTGTGTCGCGGATATCCAGAAAGCCGCGCGTCTGCCCGCCCTTGCCGTAGACCGTCAGCGGGGTGCCGAGCACCGCCTGCACCAAAAAGCGGTTGAGCGCCGTGCCGAAGACCGCGTCGTAGTCGAACCGCGTACACAGCCGCTCATCCATATCGCCCTCTGGCGTGGCCACGCCGTAGACCACGCCCTGGTTCAGATCGGTGGCGCGCAGCCCCCAGATCCGGCACGCCAGCAGCATATTGGTGCTATCGTGGACCTTGGACGCGTGGTACCAGCTGCCAGGCTGCTTCGGGAACGGCAGCGTGTCCGAGCGGCCCTTGTGATTGACGGTGAGGTAGCCCTCCTCGATATCGATGTTCGGCGTGCCGTACTCGCCCATCGTGCCCAGCTTGACGATGTGACAGTCCGGGACGTGCTCGGCCACGGCGTAGAGCAGGTTGAGGTGGCCGACGACGTTGTTCGTCTGGGTGAATACCGCGTGCCGTCGGTCGATCATCGAGTACGGTGCCGACCGCTGCTCGCCGAAGTGGACCACCGCCTCCGGGGCGAACTCGCGGATCACCGGCTCGAAGAAGGTGTAGTCGCACAGATCGCCGATGTACAGCCCGATCCGCTTGCCGCTCGCATCGTGCCAGGCCGCCACCCGCTCCTGCAGCGAGCGGATCGGCGTCAGGCTGTGCGCGCCAAGCTCGTGGTCCCAAGTCCGCCGGACAAAGTTATCCAGCACCGCCACATCGTGGCCGCGCTGCGAGAGGTGCAGGGCCGTGGGCCATCCGAGATAGCCATCGCCGCCGAGTACGAGGATACGCATACGATCTCCTTGAGGTGGGCTCACTGCTTGCGGTATCTGGAGTATACCATTGATCGTGCCTACCGAATGACGAACGTGTTACAAAGCTATTGCGGCGTTTCACCCGTTGCTACGCGCTATCGCCCGCCGCCCGCCGCCGAAATCTCATCTGTTATCAGCTCGCTATCAGCTCTATCATAGATGCTTTTTGTACGATAAGGTTATGTTTGATCGTAATGAGGAACTATGAACGCACTTCGTCACCTCCTTCTCCTCTCGATCGTCACTGGCGCGCTCGCCAGCGCGCTCGCCGCGCCCGCCGCCGCTCGCGCCGTCACAGACGATGGCCTGGTGCCTGAGCAGACCGCGCTCGTCGCCTCGTCCGGCGGCAATAGCATCGCTGCCGACGACCAGATGTTCGCGCCGCACCGTGCCGCCCGCCCCTTCAGCCACCTCTCGATCCGGCGCGTCGCCGATATTCCGCCCGGCGCGGCGCTGACGCTGTTTGTGCGCGCATCGGTCGATGGGATAGCCTGGAGCAACTGGCAGGCCATCGGCCACGACGACGACACGCTGCTGGCCGACGATGAGGCGGCCAACGTCTCCTGGAGCGGGCTGATCGATGTCGGCGCGCTGGCGAGCTCCTGGCAGCTGCGCGCCGAGCGGACGGCCGGCCCCGATGGCGCGCAGCCGACCATCGAGCGCGTCGATGTCAATACTATCGACGCGACCCGCGGCCCGAGCACCGCAGCGATCGCCGGCGACGCCGCCCCCCAGGCCAGCATCGCCGGCCTGCCGGCAAAGCCGGGCGTGATCTCGCGCTCGGCCTGGGGCAGCCCAGACGGCCAGGGCTCGCGCGTCCCGCCGGACTACTACGCCGTCGACCACCTCGTCGTCCACCATACCGCCGACCCAAACCCGCTCATCCCTGTCAACCAGGTGGACTGGGCGGCCAAAGTGCGCGCGATATGGAGCTACCACGCGCTGACCCGGCGTTGGGGCGACATCGGCTACAACTATCTGATCGACCCGCTCGGCAATGTCTACGAGGGCCGCGCCGGCGGCGATAACGCTGTCGGGTTCCACGATACCGCTAACTACGGCTCCATGGGCGTCTCGATGATCGGGACGTACAGCACCATCGCGCCGTCGGCGGCGACGCAGGATGCGCTGGTCAGGCTGCTAGCGTGGAAGGCGGCGCAGCGCGATATCGACCCGCTTGGCAGCTCGGCTTACTACGGCTGCTCGCTCTCGCGCTATTGCAACGACTACAGCCCGAACAATGTCGTCCCCAACATCAGCGGCCACCGCCAGGTAACGCCGAACCACACCACCTGTCCAGGCGACGCGACGATGGCGGTCTTCGGCTCGATCAAACAGCGGGTACGCCAGCTGATGAGCGGCGGCGGCAGCGGCCCGATCGACAACGGCGACCTGACCATCGATAACGCCGAGACCGGGTTCGCCCGATCGCCAGCGAGCTGGTACGAGGTGCCGTGCGGCTTCGGCGGCCAGAGTCTCTACAGTTTCGCCACCGACGATGCCGCGCAGTCGTCCAACTCCGCCACCTGGCGGCCGCGCCTTCCCACCGGCGGCAGCTATCGCCTGGCGGTCTACATCCCCTTTGGCTGCGGGCTCAACCAGGCCACCGGCCACGCGGTATACAAGATCCGCCACGCCGATGGCAGCAGCGAGCGCAGCGTGGATCAGTCGGCCAGCGCCGGCTGGGTCGATCTGGGCGTCTACCGCTTCAACGCCGGCACCGATGGGGCCGTCGAGCTCTATGATGTCACCGGCGAGCCGCTCGGTCTCAGCCGGGTCCTCTACTTCGACGCCGTGCGCTGGACGCCCGAGGATACGAGCACGTCGGCCGCGCTGGTGGGCGTCAGCTTCGACCGCGCCACCGTGACCGCCGGCGACCTGGTCAAGGCGATGTTCACCGTCGAGAATACCGGGCAGCGCAGCATCGGCGGGCAGGACCCGCAGCCCGATCCGGCGGATGGCGCGCCGTACGTCTACAATCAGGGCGAGTGCTTCGACGGCGCGGCGAGCGGCAGCTACCCGAGCTTCGTCAAGCGCGACGACGCATTCCGCGTGACGCTCGGCTTCAGCGGGTGGGACGCCGCCAATCGCGCCACATGTACCGGCGCGACATCGGACAGCCCGTGGCGTTGGGGTGTGGTGGGGACGCTGGCGCCAGGCGCGCGGCAGACGATCAGCGGCTACGTGCGCTTCACCAGGCCGGGAACCTACGCGCTCCAGGCCGGGTTGGTCCAGGAGAATGTGCGCTACCACAGCCAGGGCGTGCCGGTCGGCAGCATCACCGTGACGCCCGAGACCAGGGTGCCGCAGGCCGTGCTCTACGATGACGATACCAGACCGCTGGCGCGAGTCTACCGCCTCGGCGATGTGCCAAATAACTTTTTGGCGCGCGCCGACGCCGCATCGCTGCCGCGTGGCGACCAGGTCAGCACCATGAGCTGGGACGGCGGGACGAAAGCCTGGGGCAACGGTGGACCGTCGGGCATGACCGATGGCTTCATCGTCGAGCAGGTCCGGACGTTCGTGGTGCAGATCCCCGGCATCTACACGTTTCGGACCCTCAGCGACGACGGCTCGTGGCTCGCGATCGACGGGCAGACGGTGGTGAGCAACGGCGGTCTGCACGATCTGGCGCAGGTCAGCGGCGATATCTGGCTCGATGTCGGCGTCCACACGCTGGCGTTTGTGATGTTCGACCGCGTTGGCAACGCGACGGCCGGCTATGACGCGCGCTACCCTGGGTCGCCGGTGTTCAGTCCGCTCGTCGATGGCCTCGGATCCGGCGCGCTGCGGCTGGGATCGAGCTTCGTGGCAACCCCATCGCTGGTGCTGGCGGCCGACGATTTTGGCGGCAGCGGCGTGGCGAAGCTGAGCTGGAGCTGGGACGGCGTCGAGTGGACCGACGTGGCGGGGAGCGTCGTCAGTATTGGGCGGCTGCAGAATGGCAAGTACCGGCTGTTCTACCGCGCCACAGACGCCAACGGCAATCAGGGGCCGCCGCTGAGCGTCAGCTTCGCCGTCGACACATCGCTGGTGCCGTACCGCAACTACGCGCCGCTGGCGATGAACGGCTAGAACAAACCTACGAGCGGTGGCAGCGCGCGCGGCGGGGGTTTGGGGC
>JAYUUK010000216.1:0-13447 GCA_043754595.1 Roseiflexaceae bacterium
AATCTAGCCGCACAAAGCCTGCCCCGGCGGCCGCAGCGATTCCGAGCGACGCCCGCCAATCGTTGAGCAGCATCTGCACGCCCACCGGGACTCTGGCTCGGCGCACCACCTCGGCGGCCACGGCCGTCATGGCTGCCACGCCGGCCGCGTCGCCCACGAGCGTGTGCGGCCGGTCGAAGTCGTTCTCGATGAGCACTGCGTCAGCGCCGCCGTCTTCGAGCGCCGCGAGATCGGCGAGCGCCAGCGCCAACATTGTTTCGATACCGGGCGAATCGGCGAGGCCGGGCAGTGGTGGCAGCGCGATCACGCCGATCAAGGAGTGTGGTGGGAGTGTCATAAATCAGATGACAACAGTATGTCTATGATAATCGAGAATACAAGAAAATTCGAATGTGTGCTTAACTTGTCCATTTACGCGCCGAGCTGGACGATGGCTGTGGCGGCGCTGGCGGCGCCGCCGCGCAATGCAGCTGCGATATCGCGCTGCGCGACGAAGCTGACTAAAAACGCCGCCTGAAACGCATCGCCTGCGCCGGTGGTATCGACGACCTTTGGCACAGGCATGGCCGGCTGGACGATCCGCTCGCCCCCAAATGCCACGCTCCCGCCAGCCCCAAGCGTCACGACCATGATCACCCCGCTTGCCGCGTAGCCCGCCGCCGCGATGGGAGCGACGCGCTCCAGCAGCGCCGCGTCGCCGCCGAGAAACACGATGTTTGCCGCGCCCAGGATCGCTGGGAGCGCTTCGAGCTGCTCGCCGAGATCGGCCCCGTCCAGCAGATCCACCGCGCGCAGTGAACCAGGCGGCAGCGCGCGCACCTGCCGCCAGAGATGATCGAGCTGGCGGAAGACCGGGATGTGCAGCGCGTCGGCGCTCGCGATGACCGCCAGATCGGCCGATTCGAGCTGACGCACGGCGAGGACGCCAGCGTGGTATCCGCCAGCAGGAAAGACGCGCTCGCCGTCAGACCCGAGCAGGATCTCTTGGTGAGCGGTGGGGCCGGCGATCATGGTGACGCGCGAGGTGTCGATCGGCTCGGCGGCGATGGCGGCGGCGATCATCGCGCCCGCCGGGTCATCGCCGACGGCTGAGATTAGCGATGCCCGAGCGCCGAGGGCCGCCGCCCGCCGCGCCACATGCAGCGAGATGCCGCCGATCGCGGCGCGGCGCTGCAGCTGGTAGCGATCCTCGGTGATCTCGCCGATGGCGACGAGATGCAGCTTACTGCCCCTTGATCGCGGTCCACAGATCGGTGAACACCGACGTCGTCTCGTTGCGGACCGCCCACTCCAGCCGCTTGTACATCTCGGCGTCAGGGGCGAACCCGGCGGCGTATAGATCGCGCACCTTCTGGTCCATCAGCGGCAGCCCGTCCTTGTTGGGGTTCAGGTAGCCGATGTAGCTCGCATTGCGGGCCGCTATCTCGGGGCGCATCATAAAGTTCATGAAGACGTGGGCGGTGTAGGCGTTCGGCGAGTCCTTGAGGACAGCCATGTTATCCATCCAGATCATTCCGCCCTCTTTGGGCATCACGAACTCGATATCCGGGTTGCCCTGGAAATCTTCGCCGAGGCCGTTGCGGGCCTGCATCGCCATGCCGCTCCAGGCGTGGGCGATGACATACTCGCCGCTCGCGAGCTTGCGGTTCACATCCGAGCTGTTGTAGGCCGCCAGAAATGGCTTCTGCGCCAGCAGCAGCGCCTTGGCCTTGGCCTGGTCCGCCGCGTCGGTGCTGTTGAGCGATGTACCGGCGTAGCGCAGCGCCGCGCCAGGCGTCTCGCGCTCGTCGTCCAGCATGCTCACCTGGTTCTTGTACTTCTCCAGCTGCGCCGGGTCGAACAGCGCCGCCCAGCTATCGATACCGTTGGGGAACGATTTTTTGCTGTAGGCGATGCCGCTGATACCGTACATATAGGGCACCGAGTATTTGTTGCCATCGTCAAAGTATTTGCTCAGCAGCTGCGGGTCGTTGTGGGTCAGGTTCGATAGCATGGTCTTGTCCAGCGGGGCGAGCAGATCGCTGCGCCACATGGTCTCGACGGCATAGTCAGATGGTGTGACGATATCATAGCCAGAGCCGCCGGCCCGCACCTTGGCGATCATGTCCTCGTTGGCGTCGTAGAGGTCGATGATGACCTTGACGCCGTACTCCTTCTCGAAGTCGGCGATCACGCCTGGGTCGACATAATCAGTCCAGTTGTACCAGTGCAACTCGGCCGAAAGCTTGCTCTTGTCTACGGCCATGGCATCGCCGCCAGAGGCGCTGGTCGGCGCGGCGGCGGCGCTGGTCGGCGCGGCGGCATCTGTGGCGGCCGGGGCGGCATCTGTGGCGGCCGGGGCGGCAGTCTGCGTCGCGCCGCCGCACGCCGCGAGGATCGTGGCGAGCAGCAGCAGCAAAGTCATTCGCATGCGTCCCATGGGGTGTCTTCCTTTCGCGTGAGGTGTCGAGCGCATCGGCGTGTGCGGGCGTTCTGGTGCGCCCGTCGCTTCGATGCGGTATGCAGTGGGTGCTGCCTGCGGTGCAGCGGGACGACGATCGTTGTCGCGCGGGATGGAGACCGATCAGGTGCTCTTGCGCTGGACGAACTGTGACAAAAAGACCAGCACCATCGAGAGTGTCAGCATGATCGTCGAGATCGCGTTGATCTTGGGAGTAATGGCGCGCTTGACCTGGCCATAGACCTCGACCGGCAGCAGAGTGGTGCCTGGGCCGTTGGTGAAGAAGCTGATGATGAAGTCATCGAGCGAGATGGTGAAAGCCAGCAGCGCGCCGCCGATCACGCCGGGCAGGATTAGCGGCAACGTGATGCGCCAGAACGTCTGCCACTCGTCGGCGCCGAGATCCTGCGCCGCCTCTTCGAGCCGCATGTCGAAGCCCTTGAGCGAGGCGCGCACCACCACCACCACAAACGAGATGCTGAACGCGATGTGCGCGATGATCACGGTGATAATGCTCATGCGCAGCTGCACGCCGAGGATCGACTGGATGATCCCAAACGAGAACGAGAAGAACGCCAGCAGCGCCAGACCCATGACGATTTCGGGGATGACGATCGGCAGATAGAGCAGCGCGTCCAGGCCGGTCTTGGCGCGAAAGCTATAGCGCTCCATCGCCAGCGCCGTCATCGTGCCGATCACCGTCGAGACCAGCGTGGAGACGCCGGCCACCACCAGCGAGTTGATCGCCGCGCCGATCAGGCGCTGATCGGTGAGCAGCCGGGCGTACCAGGTAAGCGTGAACCCCTTCCACTGCACGCCGAACGCGTCCTGGGTGAACGAGAAGATCACCAGCACCACGATCGGGGCGTAGAGGAAGATATACATCAGCGCCGAGTGCGTGCCGAGCAGCGCGGTGCCGATCGGCAGGCGTCGGCGCTTGGTGGCCCCCGCCACGGCGGCGGTCTTGACGGTGGAAGATGTTGCTTCGATCATCGGTCGTCCTCGGTGGTGGTGCGGAAGTAGAAGATAATCACGGCGGTCAGCACGGTCATCAGCACGATCGCCATCGACGACCCGAGCGGCCAGTTGGGCGGGTTGGAGCGGGTGAACAGCCGTTGCAGCAGGTTGCCGATGTAGTCCACCTTCGCGCCACCGAGCAAGTCTGAGACCACGAACTGTCCGATCGTCGGGATGAAAACCAGCACCGAGCCGGCGGCCACGCCTGGCATGGTGAGCGGCAGCATCACCCGCGTGAAGGCTTTGAGCCGATTGGCCCCCAGATCCGATGCGGCCTCCATCAGCCGGAAGTCGAAGCGATCGAGCGCGGCGTAGAGCGGCAGCACCATGAACGGCAGCTCGCCGTAGACCAGCCCGAGCAGCACCGCGCCCTCGGACGGGTAGAAGTTGACCTTCCCCAGGCTGAGCGACTGCAGCAGCGAGTTGAGCAGCCCGTTGTTGCTGAGGATGATCATCCAGGCGTAGATCCGCACCAGAAAGTTGGTCCAGAACGGGATGAGGATCAGAAACAGCAGCACGGTGCGCCAGCGGGCCTCGCGCTGCACGATGAACAGCGCCAGCGGGTAGCCGAGCAGCAGGCAGATGACGGTAGTGAGCAGCGCCGTCCAGATCGAGCGCAGGTAGGCATTGACGTAGCCGGCGTCGCTGAAGATCCGGGCGTAGTTCGTCGGCGTGAGGTTCCAGATGATCGCGCCGGTGTTGCTCGGGGTAGCGAAGCTGTAGAGCACGATCACGATCAGCGGGATGGCGAAGAACAGCGTCAGCCAGAACAGCGCGGGGAACAGTAGCCCGCCGAGCTGGAGCCCGGTGTTGCGGCGAAAGATGCCAAGCATCCCGCCGCGCGTCCCGTCGCCCGGTATTGGGTCAGCGGCCATAGGTTCTCCTGAGTGTGCGCCGAATACGTCGAAGTGGGTCGTCGGGCTACTCGGCCAGGACGAGCGCGTTCTCGGGGGCCCAGTGGAGGTAGCCGCTCTCGCCGCGCTGCCAGTACTCGTTGCGGTCAAGCGTCGAGCGGTTGTTTTGCTCCCACGATGTGATGTAGCGCTCCTGCCCGAGGCGGACATCGATCCGGGTATCCGAGCCGATGTAGGCCACCCGATCGACGGTGACTTTGAAGCAGTTGGCGGTGCCGGGCCCCGGCTCCTGCGGCGAGAGCGAGATCTTCTCTGGCCTGACGCAGACCGTCGCCGCGCTGCCGACGCCGATCGGGCGCTCGCTGATGGCGTGGAGCATGAGCCCGTCGTCGGTCTCCAGCGCCACCTGGATCTGCGGCCCGGCCGAGGTGATGGCGGTGACCCGCGCGTCGATAAAATTCGACTCGCCGATGAAATCGGCGACGAACTTGCAGTTCGGCCGCTCGTAGATCTCGGTGGGAGTGCCGATCTGCAGCGCCTTGCCATTGCTCATCACCGCGATCCGGTCGCTCATCGTCAGCGCCTCCTCCTGGTCGTGGGTCACAAAGATGAAGGTGATGCCGACCTGCTCCTGCATCTGCTTGAGCTCAATCTGCATCTCTTTGCGCAGCTTCTGGTCCAGCGCGCCGAGTGGCTCATCGAGCAGCAGCACCTCTGGCCGGTTGACGAGCGCGCGGGCGAGCGCGACCCGCTGCTGCTGACCGCCGGAGAGCTGCCGCGGCCGGCGTTCGGCGAAGGTGCCGAGCCTGACGAGCTCCAGTGCGCCGCTGACCCGATCGGCAATATCGCGGGCGGCCACCTGCTTCATCTGTAGCCCGAACGCGACGTTATCGGCGACGCTCATGTGCGGGAAGAGCGCGTAGGACTGAAACACGGTGTTGACGTTGCGCTGGAACGGCGGGGTCTGGCCGATCGAGCGGCCGTGGAGCAGGACATCGCCTGAGGTGGGGAACTCGAAGCCGGCGATGATACGCAGCGTCGTGGTTTTGCCGCACCCGGAGGGCCCGAGCATCGAGAAAAACTCGCCATCGCGGATCTGCAAGGAGACATGGTCGACGGCGTTGACATCGCCAAACGATTTGACGACATCGCGGAGCTCGACGGCGATATCACCGTTGGTCATGCTGCCCCCTGTCTGTGCGCTTCGGAATGGCGCACATTATAACATTTCTTTTACATGTGGAGCAGCACATTCTCGATGGCGAGCTGCGGGCTGACATTTTCGCGGATCTGTCGCGCAGCGGCGCCGATCCTGACGATGGTAGCGTGGATCTCGCCGACGCTACGCTGCCGCGCCGCGCGCTCCAGCTCGCCGCGCCGGTCGATGAAGACGATGCCGTCATCGGTGCCAGCCCGCAGCAGCATGACATCGCGCCACCAGCTCTGCCACAGATCGAGCGTGGCGAACATGGCGGCCTGCTCGCCGCCGCGGTGCTCTTTGGCGCGGTCCTCGGCCCATTTCAGCTGCTCGGCGCGGCTCTGGTCGCCGAGCGCGATGATCGCGTCGAGCTGGCCCTGCTGCTGCTCGATCTCGTCCGGGTTGGCCGCCATCGTCGCCGCCCAGCCGTAGCGCCCGTTGCTCCAGGCCGCCAGCAGCGCCGCGTCGGCCGGGGCGATGCCGAGCCGCTCGCTGAGCGCCGCTGCGATCTGCTGCCGCGGGATGGGGCGCAGCTTGAGATTGCGGCAGCGCGAGACGATCGTCGGCAGGAGGTCTCCGGCGGTATGGGCCAGCAAAATCAGCGTGGCGTATGGCGGTGGCTCTTCGAGGGTCTTGAGCATAGCGTTGGCGGCCGCCTCGGTCAGGCGCTCGGCGTCATCGAGGATGAAGAAGCGCCGCTGACCCTCGTAGGGCTTGAGCGTCACATCGCTGAGCCACTCGCGCACCGTGTCGATCTTGAGATCGCGCTGTCTGGCGGCATCGTCCGGCTTGAGGCCGGCCCCCTGCGTCGCCATGTTCGCCAGGCGCACATCGGCGTAGTTGCCGCGCTCGATCCGGCGGCAGGTGCGGCAGACCATGCACGGGTCTGGCCCGCCGGTCTCGCAGTTCGCGGCCTGCGCCAGCCGGGTGGCCAGGAGCCGCTTGCCGATTGCTGATGGCCCGCTGATCAGATAGGCGTGGCCGAGCCGATCGCTCGCCAGTGAGGCGCGCAGCCCGTCCACCGCCCACTCGTGCCCAACGATCCCCCAGTTGCTAGCCGCCATACCTTTTCCGTTGCTCGGTGCGTTCTATGTTTAGCGATGCTGTGTAACGACGAGGCTTCCTGAATGCGACCTACCATCCTTGTCGTCGATGAGATGCGCGAGCACCGCGATATTGTGGCGCGGATGCTGCGCAGCGCCGGGTTTTGCGTGTTCGAGACCGCGCCAGACTATGACGCGCCTGAGTACGCTGAGCATATTCTGCCCGATGTGATCGTCATCGGGCTCTCGCTCCCTGGCCATCGCGGCTGGGAGACTGCGCGCCGCCTCAGCCGCAGCGAGCGCCTGCGGCACACCCCGCTGCTCGGCGCGAGCCCCTACCCGACGACGATGCTCACCCGGCAGCGCGCCAGCATCGCCGGCTGCAGCGATTATATCGACAAGCCGTTCGACCTCGACGCGCTGGTCGCCTCAGTTCAGTCGCTGATCGCGATCTAGCCGCGGCGCAGCACCAGCACCCCGTTGATCCCCCCAAACGCAAATGAGTTCGACATCGCGATCTCGATCGCCGCCGCCCGCGACGTATTTGGCACATAGTCCAGGTCGCACTGCGGGTCAGGCGTCTCAAGGTTGATCGTCGGCGGGATGCGGCTGTGCTGCATTGCCAGGATCGTCGCCGCCGCCTCGATGGCGCCAGCCGCGCTGGTGAGGTGGCCGGTCATCGATTTCGTCGAGCTGATCGGCACGCTGTAGGCGTACTCGCCAAACGCCTGTTTGATCGCCAGCGTCTCGGCGATATCGCCTGCGAGCGTGCTGGTGGCGTGGGCGTTGAGATAATCGATCTGCTGCGGCCCGACGCGAGCTTTGGCCAGGGCGCGGGTCATGGCGCGCGCCGCCCCATCGCCGCTTGGGTGGGGCGCGGTCACGTGGTAGGCATCGTTGGTGGCGGCGTAGCCGATGATCTCGGCGTAGATTCTGGCACCGCGTCGGCGCGCGTGCCCGAGCGACTCGAGCACCAGCACGCCAGCCCCCTCGCCGAGCACGAACCCATCGCGGTCAGCATCGAACGGGCGCGATGCGCGGTGCGGCTCGGCGTTGCGGGTCGAGAGCGCGCGCACCCCGATGAACGACCCGAGCGTCAGCTGACAGATCGGGGCCTCGGTACCGCCGGCGAGCATGGCCACTGCGTCGCCGCGCCTGATGATCTCGGCCGCCTCGCCGATCGCCTGGGTGGCGGCGGCGCAGGCGGTGGCGATGGTGGTGCTGTAGCCGCGCACATCGAGCTGGATCGCCACCTGGCACGACGGCATGTTCGGCAGCGCTGCGGTGATGAAGAACGGACTCATCCGCGCCAGCCCTTTTTCGAGCATGGCTCGCACTGCCCCCTCGACATCGGGCGGCGAGGTGGCGCCCGATGCGATCAGCGTGCCGATCTCGTAGGTGTTGCTGGCATCGATCGTGAGCCCGGCGTCGGCGACGGCGAGCTTGGCTGCCGCCACGGCGAACTGGCTGGCGCGCGAGATCCGCCGCGCCTCCTTGATGTCCATATATGCGCGCGGGTCGAAGCCCTTGACCTCGGCGGCGATGGTGCAGGTCGAGTCGGCGGTGTCGCAGAGCGTGATTGGACCGACGCCGCTGCGGCCGCTCGCCAGCCCCTCCCAGTAGGCTTCGAGCCCGATGCCGAGCGGCGTGACCACACCCATACCGGTAACGACGACGCGCTCGTCCTCGTCTCGCGCATCGGCGCGCTGCGGCGCGGTCTCGATGATCGGGTCATCTTCGAGCGCCTCAAGCAGCAGACGGTCGATCTCGATTGATGCCATATCTCCCTCTCGGCCACTGGTGCGGTGCGTCGGCCGTATTATACCAGACCTCATTCCGCTGCGCTCTGACGCGCCGTGGCGCACGTTTCGTCTGCGGCAGATTTGACGATCGCGCGAAATGATGCCTGTGCGTTCGAACGCGCGCATTTACGACGGATGAACGCGCGCATCGCTAAAATTGCTCTTGCGCTCACAATCGATATGATTTATGATGGAATGGAACACGATACCGAATGAAAGGACATGACTATGCCATCCATACGGAAACTGGCTGAGCAAGATGTTGCTCAGCTTAAGCAGAAGAAAACCGGAGTTCGCAAGCAAATCGAATCTGAGTACGATCTATTCCTCGGCGAATACGAGGTCGGCGATTATGGCGAAGCCGAGTTGCTCGATGACGAGAGCCGCAATACTGTCCGGCAGCGCTTCACACGGGCGGCCAAGCGCCGCGGCATGGGGATCACGTTCGGCCGCATTAAAGATGGGGTGATGCGCTTTCAGATCACGGACAAGCCGGCCGACGATGACGCCGACGACGAGACGCGCTGAGCGCTGAGCGCTCCGTGCTATAATGCGCGCCAACAGGTGAGATGGGCGGTAGCATATGGCACAGATAGCGATCGTGATCGTCAGTTACAACACGCGCGGTATGCTGCGCGATTGTCTGGCGTCTATCCCGGCGGGACTCGGCGCGTCCGCTGGCGAGGTCTGGGTCATCGATAATCAGTCGCGCGATGGCAGCGCCGCGATGGTGCGCACCGAGTTTCCCGGCGTGTATGTGATCGAGTCGCCGCATAACGGCGGCTACTCCTACGCCAACAACCTGGCGCTGCGGCAGATCGTCGGCGCTGACGCGATCGTGCTGCTCAACCCCGATACTGTCGTCGCGCCCGGTGCCCTCGATGCGCTGGCGCGGGAGCTCGCGGCCCACCCGGAGATTGGCGCGGTCGGGCCGAAGCTGCTGCTCGACGATGGCACGCTCGATGTGGCGTGTCGCCGCTCGTTCCCAACCCCCGAAATCTCGTTGTACCGCATGGTCGGCCTCAGCCGGCTGCTGCCGCACAGCCGGCTGTTTGGGGCCTACAACCTGAGCTACCTGCCCGTCGATGCGCGCGCCGAGGTGGACGCGCTCGTCGGAGCGTGCATGATGGTGCGCGCGAGCGTGGTGGCCGAGGTTGGCCTGCTGGACGAGGCCTATTTTATGTACGGCGAAGATCTGGACTGGTGCTACCGCATCAAACAGCTCGGCTGGCGTATCGTCTATCTGCCGAGCGCCGTGGTGCATCACCACAAGCGCGCGTCGAGCCGACAGCGCCCGATAGCATCGGTGCGTGCGTTCTACGATGCCATGCGGATCTTCTACCGCAGATACTACGCGCCGGTCACGCCGGCAGCGCTCAACGCGCTGATCGAATGTGGCATCGTGCTCAAGGAGGCGATCAGCCTTGGCCGCAATTACCTCAGGCCCACAGGAGCAGGCTGATGCAGCCGCAGCGCAGCGCGCCCGCCCGTGGACGCTGCCAGCGCTGTTCACGCTGATCCTGGTCTGCTGCGATGCCCTGGCGATCAATCTCGCCGCGAGCGCGGTCTATCTCTGGCATCTCCAGCACGACCCGACGCTCGACGCGGCGCTGACGGCGAGCGCGCGCTATACCGCCGAGGGCGCGCTCCTCGTGCTGAACCTGGTCCTCATGATCATGTTCATCGGCAGCGGCCTCTACACGCTGCGGCGCGGTGTCTCGCGGATCGATGAGGCGTTCAAGACGACGACGGCGATCTCGCTCGGGGCGTTCAGCCTGTATATCATCAACGGGCTGCTGCCGCAGTTCAACCGCGACGACCTGCCGATAAACGCGCAGGCGTTCATCCTGTGCTGGGCCGCCGCGATCGGGGCGACGGTGCTGCTGCGCTTCCTTTACCGCTCGGTGCTCGCCGGTCTGCGGGCCAATGGGATCGACACCCGGCGCGTGCTGATCGTCGGGGCGCGCGAGCCGGGGCGGACGGTGCTGAGCACGATCTATCGCGAGCCGGAGCTTGGCTATCGAGTGCAGGGCTTTCTGTCGGACACCGAGCCGGTCGGTAGCGATATCGATGGCGCGCTGGTGATTGGGCTCATCCGCTCGCTCAGCCGCGTGATCCGCGCCACCCGCGCCGACGAGGTGATCATTGCGCTCTCGGGGCGCACATCTGCCGAGTTGCTCGATGTGATCGCGCTAGCCGAAGACGAGGCGGTGGATATTAAACTCTACCCCGACTCGTTCCAGCTGATCACCAACAACGAGATCTCGGTCGGCGATCTCAGCGGGCTGCCGCTGATCTCGGTCAAGAATGTGGCGCTCAGCCTGCCGATCAACAGTTTGCTCAAGCGCGCGCTCGATCTGTTGGTGGCCGGGATGGTGCTCACGCTGGCGTCGCCGCTGATGCTGCTGATCGCGCTGCTGATCAAACTCGAGTCGCGTGGGCCGACGTTCTTCGTGCAGGATCGCGTCGGGCTGGACGGTGAGTCGTTCCCGACGCTCAAGTTTCGCACGATGCGCGTCGATGCGCCAGATCTCGGCAACTGGACGACGCGCGACGACCCGCGCATCACTCGGATCGGCACGTTTCTGCGGCGCTATAGCCTCGATGAGCTGCCGCAGTTCATCAACGTCATCCTCGGCGAGATGAGTGTCGTCGGCCCGCGGCCCGAGCAGCCAATTTGGGTCGAGAAGTTCGCCCAGCAGATCCCGCGCTACATGCGCCGTCACAAGCAGAAGGCCGGCATCACCGGCTGGGCGCAAGTCAATGGGCTGCGCGGCGATACCAGCATTGAGGAGCGCACGCGCTACGATCTGTACTACGTCGAGAACTGGTCGCTGCTGTTCGATCTCAAGATTATCATTAAGACCGTCGTCGATATTCTGGCGGGTCAAAATCAGGGGCAGTAGGTTGATGGTACACACACTGACACTCTCCGCGGCGAGCGCGCAGCTGCAGAAACGGGATCTCTCCTCGGTCGAGTTGACGCGCGCGCTGCTCGACAGGATCGCCGCCGTAGATCCGGCGGTGGCCGCCTATCTGACGATCGATAGCGCCGGGGCGCTGGCCGCCGCCGCCGCCGCCGACGCCGCGCTGGCCGCCGGCGACGCGCCGCCGCTCACCGGCATCCCGCTCGGCATCAAAGATGTGATCTCGACCGCCGGGGTCCGCACGACGTGCGGCTCGAAGATGCTCGAGACCTACGTCCCGCCGTTCGACGCGACGGCGGTGGCGCGGCTCAAGGATGCAGGCGCGGTGCTGCTCGGCAAGCTCAACTGCGACGAGTTCGCCATGGGCTCGTCCACCGAGAACTCGGCATTTGCCCAGACCCACAACCCGTGGGATCTTAGCCGGGTGCCCGGCGGCTCGTCTGGCGGCTCGGCCGCCGCCGTGGCCGCGCGGCTCGCGCTCGGCACGCTCGGGACCGATACCGGCGGCAGCATCAGGCAGCCAGCCGCGTTCTGTGGCATCACCGGCCTCAAGCCGACGTACGGCAGGGTCAGCCGCTACGGGCTGGTGGCGTTCGGCTCGTCGCTCGATCAGATCGGCCCCATGGCCTGGACCGCCCGCGACTGCGCGCTGCTGCTCCAGGCGATCGCCGGCCACGATGCGCTCGACGGGACCAGCGCGCCGGTGGCGGTGCCGGACTACGTCGCGGCGCTGACCGGCGATGTGCGCGGCCTGCGGATCGGCGTGCCGAAGGAGTTCTTCGTCGCTGGGATGCGGCCAGAAGTCGAGCTGCACGTGCGCGCCGCGATCGAGACGCTGCAGCGCGCCGGCGCCAGCGTGCGCGAGATCTCGCTGCCACACACCAAGTACGCGCTGCCAGTCTACTACATCATCGCGCCGGCCGAGGCGAGCGCCAACCTGGCGCGCTTCGACGGCGTGCGATTCGGGCTGCGCGTCGAGGACGAGAGCTACATTGATATGATCGAGCGCACCCGCGTCGCCGGGTTCGGCCCAGAGGTGCGGCGGCGGATCATGATCGGCACCTACGCGCTCTCGGCCGGCTACTACGATGCCTACTATAAGCGGGCGCAGCAGGTGCGGACGCTCATCCGGCGCGACTACGACGCTGCGTTCGCCGATGTCGATCTGATCGCCGCGCCCACCACGCCGTCGGTAGCGTTTGGTATCGGCGAGCACCTCAATGACCCGGTGGCGATGTATCTGGAGGATGTCTGCACGCTGCCGCTCAACCTCGCTGGCCTCCCCGGCCTGGTCGTGCCGTGCGGCGAGTCGGGCGGGCTGCCGATCGGGCTGCAGCTGATCGGCCGCGCCTTCGACGAGGCGACGCTGCTGCGGGCCGGCGATGCGTACCAGCGGCTGACCACCTGGCACGAGCGGCGGCCGAGCGCCATCGACGATTGACGCTGGCAAAAACTTGGAGGGAAGGATGTCAGCACAGCGAGCGCAGCCACTGCCGCGCCTGACGCCAGATGCGTATCTGGCATTTGAGCGCGCGAGCGAGGTCAGGCACGAGTATCACGATGGGCTCATCACGCTGCAGGCGGGCGCGAGCTTCGCCCATACGCTGCTGAACGCCAACACCATCGCGGCCTTGGAGCGTACACTGCGAGATAGACCGTGTACGGTTCACTCGAGCGATCTACGCATCTCGATTGCACAGGGTCGGCGCTATGTCTACCCCGATGTAACTGTGATCTGTGGCGAGCCGGTCTATGATCCACGCGACACAGCGGGCGAGACAATCGCGAATCCGGCGCTGATCGTTGAGATCCTTTCGCCAAGCACCGAAGCGATCGACCGAGGAAAGAAGTTTCACGCCTATCAGCAGATCGCGACCCTGCAAGACTATCTGCTGATCGCACAGGACGCTGTCAGAGTCGAGCATTTTCGCCGCTTCGATACGCACATCTGGCAGATCATGCTCATCACTGATCTCGATGAATCTATCGCGTTGCCAGTCATCGGTGGCTCGATCGCCCTCGCCGATATCTATCGCAAGGTGTCGTTGCTTCCAGCGGAGAGCGAAGACTATAGCTAAACGCAAAACGGTTGAGCGCACAACGGAGAACAGGAGCGCACTGGGATGCGCTGCATCGTGCGGCGGAGTGGATCAACCGTTTTGCACT
>JAYUUK010000217.1:0-13398 GCA_043754595.1 Roseiflexaceae bacterium
GTATACGGCGCTAGCGCCGTATACGCGGCGAAAGGAACCCCGTATGGCACGCGTCTGGACCTTTGGCGCCAACGTCAATACCGATCAGATCGTCCCCGGGCGGTACGCCCCCTACATGCTCAAAAGCGAGGACGAGCTGCGCAACTACCCGTTCGTCGAGGCCCGACCCGAGTTCGCCAGCGGCGCTCGCCCAGGTGACCTGCTGATCGCCGGGCCAAACTTCGGCTGCGGCTCGTCGCGCGAGTACGCCCCGCTGGCGCTCAAGATGGTGCAGGTCGGCGCGATCGTCGCCCCGCTGTTCGCCCGCATTTTCTACCGCAACGCGCTCAACCTCGGCATCCCGCTGTTCGAGGCCGACCTGACCGGCGTGCTCCGCGATGGCCAGCAGGTCGCGTTCGACGCCACGACCGGCACGATCGTCGCCGATGGCCAGACCATCCAGCTGCCACCGCCCCCCGCCTGGATGCAGGAGGTTTGGGCCGCCGGCGGGATCGTGCCGTACTATAAGACCCACGGCCGTTTCCCTGGGCAGGAAGCCTAATTGACTATTGAACAATTGACGATTGACTACTGCCGAATGCAGCGTCCTGATGCCAAAGAACGTCTGCACGACGTCAATAATGCTGCTCGAAACTGTTCTAGCAAACCTATGCGCGCAACCGCCAAGTTTTTACGCATGTCGGATTGCTATGGAGTTTCGTATGATTGATCCCGTGATCTGCATCATCCCCGGCGACGGCATCGGTGCCGAGGTGATGGCGTCAGCGCTGGAGGTGCTGCGCGCCACCGGGCTGCCGCTGTGCTTCGCCGAGTATGGTGCCGGCTGGGCCACATTCCAGGCCACCGGGGTCGCCCTGCCGGACGTCACGCTCGCCGCTGCGAAAGCGGCCACCGCAGTGCTCTTTGGCGCGGTAGCGTCGCCGCTTTCCCCTGTGCCAGGCTACCGCAGCCCGATCGTCGCGCTGCGCCGGGCGCTCGACCTGTACGCCAATATCAGGCCGACGGTCGGCTCGCGCGATGGGCAGCGGGTGGATCTGGTGGTGGTGCGCGAGAACACCGAGGGCATGTACGCCGGCCGCGAGCGCACCGAAGACGGCGGCGACACCGCGATCGCCGAGCGCGTGATCACCCGCGTGGCTAGCGAGCGGATCGCCCGCGCCGCGTTCGAGCTCGCCACAGCGCGCGCCGAGGCCGGGGGTCGCCAGGCGAAGGTCACCATCGTCCACAAGGCTAACGTCCTGCGCGAGACCTGCGGGCTGTTTCGCAGCGCGGCCCTCGCTGTGGCGCGGGACTACCCGGCGATGGCCGCCGACGAGCTGCTGGTGGACAACTGCGCGCTCCAGCTGGTGCTCCGCCCCGAGCACTTCGATGTGCTGGTGACCACCAATCTGTTTGGCGATATCATCTCGGACGTGGCATCGGCCTGGGGCGGCGGGCTGGGGCTGGCCACATCGGCGTCCTACGGGCCACAGACCGCGCTGTTCGAGCCGGTCCATGGGGCAGCGCCGGATATCGCAGGCAAAGGCATCGCCAACCCGCTCGCCGCCATCGGCTGCGCCGCGCTGCTGCTCGGCTATCTGGCCGGCACAGTCGAAACTAGCGCCGACTACCGCGCATGGTCGTCTCGGATCGCAGCCGCTGTGGCGCACGTCACCGCCCACGGCCCGCACACGCCAGACCTGGGCGGCACCGCCACCACCGCCGACGTGACCCGCGCGATCGTCGGTACGGTCACGGCGTGACCGGGAGTATGAATGAAGCGATGAAGAGATGACTGGACAGCGAAGCGCTGTTCCCTGGTTCATTTGTTCCCTGGTTCAATCGTTCACGAGTTCAAAGGAGAATCCCATGACCAGCAACTGCCCAGAGTGCGATGCCGAGATCAGCCTGCCAGACGACACCGTCGCCGGCGAGATCATCGTCTGCCCAGATTGCGCCGCCGAGCTCGAAGTTCTCAGCGTCGATCCGGCCAAGCTCGCGCTGGCCCCCGAGGTCGGCGAGGACTGGGGCGAATAAGCGGATAAAATGCCCGGCCGGTCAGCATCTGTGGCATCTTTGGCTATCTGTGGACAACCGGCCCGCCTCCCCGGAGATTGGCGGGCAAATGAGGAGATTGTATGCGAATTGCCATTCTCTGCTCGCGCATCCGCGTCGAGGAAAAGCTGATCTTCCAGGAGCTCGACTCCCGGGCCATCGATTACGTCAAGCTCGACGATGACGATATCATCTTCGACCTCAACGAGGGCCGCCACGCGTACGACGTGGTGCTGGAGCGCTCCATCCACCACTCGCGCGCGCTCTACGCGCTCAAAGCCCTCAACGACGCCGGCGTCCCGACGGTTAACACCGCCGATGTCGCCGATGTCTGCGGCGACAAGTTCAAGACCACCCAGGCGCTGATCAAGGCCGGCGTGCCGACCCCGCGCACGCTCATGGCCTTCACCCCAGGGAGCGCCCTGCGCGCCATCGAGCGCCTCGGCTACCCGGTGGTGCTCAAGCCCGCCATCGGCTCGTGGGGCCGCCTGATCGCCAAGATCAACGACCGCGAGGCGGCCGAGGCCATCCTTGAGCACAAGGAGGTCCTCGGCTCCTACCACCACTCGATCTTCTACATCCAGGAGTATGTCAAAAAGCCGGGCGGCCGCGACATCCGCGCCTTCGTGGTCGGCGATGAGTGCATCGGCGCGATCTATCGGACGAGCACACACTGGATCACCAACACCGCTCGCGGCGGCCAGGCCAGCGTCTGCGAGCTGACACCGGCGCTCAGCCAGATCTGCATCGATGCGGCCCACGCAGTCGGTGGCGGCGTGGTCGCCATCGACGTCTTCGAGCTCGGCGATGGCACCTACTCGGTCAACGAGGTCAACTACACCATGGAGTTCCGCAACAGCATCGGCCCGACCGGCGTGAACATCCCTGGCCGGATCGTAGACTACACCCTGGCGGCGGCGCGGACATGAGATAAGGTGAAGCGAGAAAGCCGGGGTTTGGGGGCCGCGTACCCTCTGGGTGTCCCCGAGACCCCTCCCCTCTCCTTCAGTTAGAGTTGATATCTCGATAGAGGAAATCGCGTGAACGTAAGCATCATCGGCGGGTCGGGCTACGTCGGCGGGGAGCTGCTGCGGCTGCTGCTGTCCCACCCTCACGCCCACATCCAGCAGGTCACCAGCGAGCGGCTCGCCGGCAAGCCGGTCACCACCACCCACCCCAACCTGCGGCGGCGGACGGCGCTCAGCTTCACGTCGGCGGCGCAGCTCGCCCCATGCGATCTGCTGCTGCTCACGCTGCCCCACGGCGAGGCAGCGCGGCGGATCGATGAGCTCGCCGCCATCGCGCCCAAGATCGTGGACTGCTCGGCGGATTTCCGGCTGCGCGACCCGGCGGCCTACCTGCGCTGGTACGGCGAGGCGCACCCAAACCCGGCCTGGCTGGATCGTTTCGTCTACGGCCTGCCCGAGCTGCACCGCGAGGAACTGCGGGACGCGAGCTATGTCTCAGGCGTGGGCTGCAACGCCACAGCGACGAACCTGGCGCTGCTGCCGCTGGTGCGCGCCGGGCTGGTAGATCTGACGAAGCCGGTCATCTGCGAGGTCAAAGTCGGCTCGTCAGAGGGCGGCGCGCAGTCCAGCGAGAGCTCGCACCACCCCGAGCGCTCAGGCGCGGTGCGATCGTTCGCGCCCACCGGTCACCGTCACACCGCCGAGGTGCAGCAGGAGCTCGGGCTGACCGACGTCCACCTCTCGATCACGTCGGTCGAGCTCGTCCGCGGCGCACTCGCTACCGCCCACGTCTTCGCCCCGCGCGCCATCGCCGAGAAAGACCTCTGGCGCGCTTACCGCGCCGCCTACAGCGATGAGCCGTTCGTCAGGGTGGTGAAGGAGAAAAGCGGGACGTACCGCATGCCGGAGCCAAAAATCTTGGCCGGCAGCAACTACGCCGATGTCGGCTTCGCGCTCGACGAGGTCAGCGGGCGGATCGTCAGCGTCGCCGCGATCGATAACCTGATGAAGGGCGCGGCCGGCAGCGCGGTGCAGTGCCTCAACCTGATGTGCGGCTTCGATGAAACTGCCGGGCTGGAGTTCACGGGTCTGCATCCCATCTGAACGCCAGGCCGGTTGTCCATAGATAGCCACAGATAGCCGCAGATACCGGGCAACGAACCTTCCCGGACGGTGGCGGCTGCCAGCGCCGCACCGCGCTCCCACACTGTCCGGAAAGGTAGACAGCTCTATCTCGCTCATTCGCTGCTTCTAAGGATACACTGTGGATCGCCAGACACCGATATTCCTGAACGATGAGAACCCCGGCGCGCCTCGCTACCACGAGGCGTCCGACCTGTTTGCACTGTTTGGCTATCTCAAGGCGCAGGGCTTCGGCGTGTTCAGCATCCGCGAGTCGTTTCAGGCAGTGGGCGAGCGCAGCGACGGCACGCTCCAGGGATTTCACATGACGCTCGACGAAGCCTACGCCTGCGTCGGCCATATCGCCACGCTCGGCGTCGCGGTGGTCGAGCTGCCGGCCTTCCCCGCCAACGCCCCAGGCCAGGCCTACAACCGCGAACTGCTACGCCGCGCCGTCGCCGATGGCCTCAGCGTCAGCTTCGCCGCCCACGCTCGCTGCGCCGAGGCCGACATCCGCGCCGCCACCGAGACCGGCTTCACGAGGCTCCACCTCTACATCGGCACCAGCAAGATCAAGCAGGCGACGCTCCGCACCTCGATCGGGCAGTTCGCCGCCAAGGCCGCCGACGGCATCGCCCTCGCCCGCTCGCTCGGCGCAACCTGCGTCCGTATCAGCACCGAGGACGCCTTCCGCACCACGCTTGAAGACTACGAAACCTTTTACACGCTGCTGCATCGAAGTTTGACAGATCGCGGGATCAGCATCGATGGCGTCGGCATCCCAGATACCGTCGGACTCTCCACCGTCGATGACCTGGGCGAGCGGATCGCCGTGCTTCGCAAAGCCGGGATCGACTTCACATTCCTTGAGTGCCACGTCCATAACGACATCGGCAACGCCGATCGAGTGTACGTCGATTCGCTGCTACTGTGTAAGAAGTTAGGCATCACCATGCTGCCCGATCTCTCGCTGCTCGGCATCGGCGAGCGCAATGGAACCATCGGTCTCTCGTCGCTGCTTGAGGCGATCTATCGCCGGCTGATCTTGCTCTACCCGCGCAAGATGCAGCAGATCCGGCTGGCGATGCGCCACGAGCTCGGCGCGCTGGCTGATGGCCGGCCGTTCGTCAACGGCTACCGCGACGCCGACAACTATTTCTACCGGCTGCTGGCCAAGATCGGCTTCGTCTTCGACCGCTCGCCGTTCTCGGCCAACACCGAGTTCGATGGCTCGGGGGTCCACGCCGATACCACGCTGCGGGCCTACGACCTCGCCGCCGAACGGGTCGGCGACACGCAGGCCGCCATCGACGAGGGCAACAGCGCCTACGCTGGCGCGCTACCACCCTACGATCTGCCGCTGCGCACCCCAGCCCTGGCCTGCTTCGGCTGCGGCAAGGCAAACGTCCGCCACTGGCGCGAGCGCGAGCGGCTCCGCCTGCGCCCGCCGTTTGAGATCGCCGCCAATCTGCGCGGCCAGCAGGATATCGACGCGCCGACGCCCGATCAGCTCGCCTTGGAGCACGCCGTAGACGAGCTGGTCGCGCAGATCATCCGCTGCACCGGCATCAGGCGCGACGGCATCACCCACCACGAGGCCATGGCGATCGTTCGGCTGTGCTATAGCGAACCGACATGAGACCACCACAGCCCGGCGCACAGCGGGGGTTTGGAACTCAGCGATAGAAATGCGCGTAGCGCAACGCGGGGGTTTGGGGGCCGGGTACCCTCTGGGTGTCCCCGAGATCATCCCTTTTCTACGCGCGTAGGATTGCTCTACCACTAAGGATCGACCAATATGATCACTATTAAAGTTGGCGGCGGCGCAGGCATGGACTACGACGCGCTCTGCGACGACATCGCCGCGCTCAGCGCCGCCGGGCAGCGCATGGTGCTGGTCCACGGCGGCTCGGACGAGACCAACACGCTCGCCGAGCGGCTCGGCCACCCGCCGCGCTTCGTCACCTCGCCGTCCGGCTACACCAGCCGCTACACCGACCGACAGACGCTTGAGATCTTCCTGATGGCATCGGCCGGCAAAGTCAACAAGCTGCTGGTCGAGCGGCTACAGCGGCGCGGCGTCAACGCCGTCGGCATCTCGGGGCTGGACGGACGCATCCTGGAGGGGCAGCGCAAATCCCAGATCCGGATCGTCGAGGATGGCAAGCAGAAGATCCTGCGCGACGACTGGACCGGCGCGATCGATCGCATCAACGCGCCGCTGCTGACGCTGCTGCTGGACGCCGGCTACCTGCCGGTGGTCGCCCCGATCGCCGCATCGCGCGACGGCGATGCGCTCAACGTCGATGGCGACCGCGCGGCGGCGGCGATCGCCGCAGGGCTGGCGGCCCACAGCTTGCTGCTGCTCTCCAATGTCCCCGGCCTGCTGCGCGCCTTCCCTGATGAGTCCAGCCTGATCGGCCACATCCCGCGCGCCGAGATAGAAGCCTATATGCCTGTGGCCCAGGGCCGCATGAAGAAGAAAGTCCTCGGGGCGGCCGAGGCGCTAGCACAGGGCGTCGGGCGGGTCATCCTGGCGGATGCTCGCATCGCCTCGCCGATCTCTCGCGCGCTCGCCGGCGCTGGAACGCATATTTATTGACGATTGACTATTGATGATTGAACGCGATCGGGCCAGCATTCGCGCCTATTCGCGACGATTGGCGGATTGCCCGGCATCTGTGGCTATCTGTGCCTATCTGTGGACACCATGCGCGGCATCTGGCTGGCGATCTGCTCCGGCGTCAGCGTCAGCGCGCGGGCGAACCCGCCGATGAAGCGTGCCCGCTCGACCGTCAGGCGGTACAGCTCGAAGTCGGCGAAATCGAACAGCGGGGCGCTCGCCGGCAGCGCGGTGAGATAGCGCGATCTAAGCGCACGGTACGACGCGTCTTTGCGCAGCACCGGCCGGATCTGCCCGGCGAGCGTGAGACGGGCGAGGGTCTGAACATCCTCGGTCTCAGGCAATTCCGGCTCGCAGACCAGCAGCGAGGCGCGCGGGTCTGCGGCGATGTGTCCGGTGTGCGGCGCGAGCCCGCTGAGGTGCAGCAGCACGCCGCGCCCGTCGGCCTCGGCCGCAAACGCCACCATCGAGATGTATGGCGCGCCGCCGTCCAGCGTCCCGAGCGCCGCCTGCCGCCGCCCGAGCAGCGCCGCGATCGCCGCCTTGTCCTCCTGGTTCATCGATCTCCTCCGGGGCAGGTTTGTCCACAGATAGCCGCACAGCCGGGCAGGTTTGTCCACAGATAGGCACAGATAGCCGCATAGATAGCCGCACAGCCGGGCAGCTCACCCCTTCATCGTTTCACGCGAACCGGGTCAGCGCGAACGGCGCGATCGGGTGGCGCGTGGCACCGGTCAGGCCAAGGTCGGCCAGCACCTCGCCCATGGCGCTGACGAATTTGAAGCCATGGCCTGAGCAGGGCGAGGCGATGACCACCTGCGGGTGCTGCGGGTGCAGGCCGAAGGCGAAGTGCTCGTCCGGCGTCAGCGTGTACATGCACGTGGCCGTGGCCAGCAGCTCGCCGTCCAGCAGCGGGATGCGCTCGGCGAAAGCCTCGCGCATCGCGGCGATCTCGGCGTCATGGACCTCGCGGTCGATCCGGTGCGGGTCGGTCGGGGTGCCGCCGGTGTGGAAGGCGATCTTGACCCCGCCAGGCGCGCCCTCCTGGTGCGGGAAACCGTAGAACGCGTAGCCGGGGCGCGGCTCCCAGATGTAGATCGGAAAACGGTCAGGCAGAAACGGGGCCACCCCGCCGCGCGGCGCGAACCAGTACAGCACTTGCCGCTCGACCCGCAGCGGCAGCCGGAGATCGCCGAGCAGCTCGGGCAACCACGGCCCGGCGGTGACGATTAGCCGATCGGCTTCGTAGCGAGCGCGGTCGGTCGTCACGCGCACGCCGCCGGCGCGCGGCTCCCAGCTCAGCGCGGTCTCGCCGAAGTGCAGCTCGGCACCGTGGGCCTCGGCGCGCGCCAGGTAGGCGGCCACGCTGGCCTCGGGACGCACAAAGCCTGCCATTGCCTCGTAGAGCCCGAGCTCGTGCGGCGCGGTCTGGAGCGGCGGGAAGCGCCGCCGGATCGCATCGCTCTCCAGGACCTCGTGGGCCAGACCGTACTCGCGCGCCGAGCGGATCGAGCCCTGGAGGACCTCGCTGCCCGGAGCGCCGATCATCAGCCCGCCAGTGATCGTCAGCAGCTCCGCGCCGCACTCGCGCTCGAAGTCGCGCCAGCGCTCGTAGGCCCGCAGCAGCAGCGGGACGTAGGCCGGGTCCTCGAAGTATGCCTGCCTGATGATCCGCGATTTGCCGTGGCTGCTGCCCTGCGCGTGCGCCGGCCCGTGGCGCTCCAGCCCGATCGCGCGCGTCCCGCGCCGCGCCAGCTCGTAGACCGTCGCGCTGCCCATCCCGCCAAGCCCGAGCACGATCGTCGATTGAGTCATAGCAGCTCCGGCAGATCATTGATCACAGGGACCGGGCAGTTTTTGTCCACAGATAGGCACAGATACCCGGGCAGATAGCCACTTCAGCTCTTCACCTCTTCACGATACCGCCGCTCCAGCCAGACGATCGCCGCCAGCCCGGCCAGCGCCAGCCCACCGGCGGCAATGAACGCGTCTGGCGCGTGGGACTGCGCCACGTACACCGCCACCACGCCGCAGCCGCAGCCGATCAGGTAGCAGGACAGCACCGCCTCGCGTCGCGTCAGGCCGAGCGCCGCCAGCCGATGTGACAGATGATCTTTACCTGGGGTGGTCAGCGGATTCTTGCCGCGCCGCAGCCGCGAGATCGTCACCAGCGTCGTGTCGAAGATCGGCACGCCGAGCACGCACAGCGGCACCAGCCAGGTCACGGCTGGGACATTCGTCGGGAAGCGCAGCCTGATGGCGATAGCCGCCAGCAGAAACCCGATGAACAGCGCCCCGGTGTCGCCCATGAAAATGGTGGCGGGGTTGAGATTATAGCGGAGAAACCCGATGCACGCCCCGATCAGCGCCGCCGCCATCACGCCAACCAGATACTGGCCGCTGAGCGCCGCCAGCAGCACGAAGTAGCTCGCCGCCACCGTCGCCACGCCGGCCGAGAGCCCGTCCATGTTATCGAGCAGGTTGAAGGCGTTAGTGATGCCCACCACCCAGATGATCGTCAGCAGCCAGTTGGCCCACTGCGCCTCGAACAGCTGGATGTGCGTCCCGCCGAGCACCAGGATCCCGCCGGCCAGCGCCTGCGCCCCGAGCTTGAGGTACGCCCCGAGCCCCCAGCGGTCATCGGCCAGGCCGCAGAGCGAGACCAGCGTCGCGCCGAGCAGGATGCCGATCAGCTGGCGGATGTAACCCTGGTCGCCGAGCAGCAGCAGCGCCACCACGAACGCGGCGTAGATCGCCGCCCCGCCGAGCAGCGGCACCGGCGCGGCGTGGATCTTGCGCGCCGCAGGCGCATCGAGCACCCCGACGCGCAGCGCCACCCGCCGCGCCACCGGCGTCGCCAGGGCCGAGAAGATCAGCGCTGTCACAAAGATCAGCAGCACACGTGCCATAGATCCCACTCCTCCACAACCCATCCTCATCTTCCGGTCGCTGCGCTCCGCCCGGCTCCTTACTCCGTGCTCCGTGCTTCGCGCCCCGGTCAATCATCAATTCTCCTACCCATACACCGCGCGCACGCTCTCGCCCACCGCCTCGACGATCTGGTCGATCTGAGCCTCGCTCGTCACCAGCGGCGGCGCGAACATCACGTAGTCGCCTAGCACCCTGGTGTAGATCCCGCGCGCGAGCAGCTCGCCAAAAATCTTCGGGCCGGCCGCCTGGTCAGCCGGGAACGCCTGCTTAGTCGCCTTGTCCGCCACCAGCTCGACGGCCACCATCATGCCTTTGCCGCGCACATTGCCGACGTGGGGGTGCCCCTCGAACTCGGACAGCCCCGAGAGCAGCCGCTCGCCCATGACCGCCGCCCGATCCACCAGCCCCTCGCCCTCGATGATGTCAATGTTGGCAAGCGCCACCGCGCAGCACGTCGGGTGGCCCGAGTAGGTGAAGGCGTGCATGTAGCGTCTGTCGCCCGGCACGCCGTCGATGACATCGCTGATCGCGTCGGAGACGCCGATCCCGCCGAGCGGGATATAGCCGCTGGTGATGCCCTTGGCGAACTGCATGATATCTGGCTCGATGCCGTCGTGCTCCAGCCCAAACCAGCGCCCGGTTCGGCCAAACCCGGTGATCACCTCATCGGCGATCAGCAGCACCTCGTACTGGTCGCAGATCTGCCTGATGCGCGCGAAGTAGTCGTCCTGGGCCACGATCACGCCGCCCGCCCCCTGCACCGGCTCGGCGATGAACGCCGCCACGGTTTCTGGCCCCTCGCGCAGGATAGCCGCCTCGAGCAAGTTGGCGGCCGCCACGCCGTCGCTCACCTCGGGCGTCGGGTTCACAAATCGGTACGGGTACGGGCTCTCGATGTGCGAGAAGCCGGGCACCCGCGGCTCGAACATCGGCCAGTAGGCGGGCAGCCCGGTGGCGCTCATCGCCGCCATGGTCACGCCGTGGTAGCCCTTGATCCGCGAGATGACCTTGACCTTGTCCGGCTTCCCCACCGCCTTCCAGTAGAAACGCGCCGTCTTGAACGAGCTCTCGCTGCTCTCCGCGCCGCCACTGGTGAAGAAGAAAGTGTTGATGCTCGGGTAGGTCAGCCCGGCCAACCGCTCGGCCAGCTCGATCGCCGGGATGTTCGTCGCCCCGGTGTAGGCCGATGCGTAGGCCAGCGTGCTCATCTGGTTGAAGGCCGCCTCGGCGAGCGCGCGCCGCCCGTGCCCGACGTTCACGTTCCACAGCCCGCTCAGCCCGTCGATATACGTATTGCCGTCGATGTCTGTGATCGTCGCGCCACTGCCCTCGACCCAAATCTTGGGGTTCTGGTGGGCGCTCGGATGGTACAGCGGGTGGATCAGATGGGCCAGATCGGCCGTGCGGTACGAAGATCGGTCGCGGGTCGTCATTGTCGGCTCCTACTGCAGTTTCAAGCTGCATTGTTTGAATCGTGCGAACGTGTGTCGGCAGCACGACGCGGCGTTCAGCAATCGTCAATTGTCAATCGCTCAATTGTCAATGCGCCATACTGTGCCGCGGCGCCAGCGCGCGCCGCAGCGCCGGTCAAGAAACATGTTACACTACGAGCAGCGGAGAGTCGCGCGCGCCGCCGGTCGAGGCCGAGTTCGCCGGCGCGAACGTAAACACAATCGTCAAGCCGTGGCGCGTAGCCGCCAGAAAACAAGGTGAGAAACGATGCTTGAGGCGCTGCAAAACCCCATCGTCCTCGTCGTGCTGGTGCTGGTGGTGGCCGTCGTCGCATTCCTGGTCATTCGCCGCCGCCGCGCCGCCGCCAGCGACGTGCAGCCCCCGGTGATTGGCGACGCTATCGATTATACCGCCATCCCCTTCGAAGAGCCACAGACGCCGCTGCAGCGCATCCAGAACGCGCCGGCGGCGGTCAAGCTGCTGGCCATCCTGGTGCCGCTGCTGATCATCGGCGCGCTGTTCGCCCTGCCGCAGATCCTCGGCGGCGGCGGTGGCGGCGCCAGCACAAACCCGACGCTTGCGCCTATCCCGGTGATCGATAGCGTCTCGGCCGAAGCCGTCGGCAATGGCACGGTGCTCATCCGCGCCAAGACCACGCTCGGCGAGGGCGAGCCGGTCAGCGTCTTTATGAAAGAGAACGACGTCGACTTCCCGTGGTTCGACAAAGAGCGCGCCATCGGCCGAGTCAGCGCCGGCAGCATCCTGATCCCGCTGCCGCGCGCCGCCACGCCGCTCGCCACCACCCGCGGCAATAACTACACTATCATCCTCGTCGCCATGCCCGCCGGCCAGCCGACGATCCAGTCGGCGCCGGCCACCATCATCTTCACCCCCGAGGGCACCGCAGATTTCTTCGGCGGCAGCGTGGCAGCGCAGCCCACCGCCACCTCCGAGCAGCCCACCGCCACCTCCGAGCAGCCCACCATTATCGCCGCCACGCCAGTGATCACCGCCACGGTCCGCAACGGCGGCAATATCCGCAGCATCGCCAGCCCCCAGGGCGAGAAGCGCGGGCTAGTGGCGGGCGGCGAGAGCGTGACGATCCTGGCCAAGAGCGCCGACGGCCAGTGGTATCGGGTGCGCACCGCAAACGCCGAGGGCTGGGTCAGCGCCACGCTACTCTCGGTCGATGCCGCGCTCGCCGCGCAGCTCCCCGAGGAGAACGGGATCGCCGCCCCAGCGCCAACGCCGGCGCTCAGCGGTCTGAAGGCCAGCGTCTTCAACGGCGGCAACGTGCGGACGCTGCCATCGACCAAAGGCGAGGTGCTCGATCAGATCAACGCCGGCGAGACCGTCTCGCTCATCGCGCAGTCGCCCGATGGCAAGTGGCTGCTGATCCTCAACCCGCGCAGCGTCACCGGCTGGGTCAGCGAGACGCTGCTGACGCTCCCCGCCACCGCCAAGCAGGCGCTGCCGGTCTCCAACCTGCCGGCCAATCAGGCCGCCAGCGCGCCGACGCCAGCCGCGCCAGCGCCAGCGCCGTCCGGCACCACGGCCACAGTCTTCAACGGCGGCAATGTCCGCGAGAGCCCCAATCTCACGGGGAAGATCCTGGCCCAGCTCGACGCCGGCGAGACCGTCGGGCTGCTGGCCAAGACCCCAGACGCCACATGGTTCAAGATCAGCGTCACAAAGAGCGGCAAGACGGTCACGGGCTGGGTCAGCCGCACACTGCTGACCCTCGACGCGGCCACCGAGGCGAAGATCGCCGTGGCCCCGTAGCGCGGCCGCACGGCCGCAGGAGAACCTCCCGCGGCCGTCACTCGGCCCCCGTCGCCCGCGCCACCAGGTAGTCCACCGCCAGAAACAGCGCCACCCCACCCAGCAGCAGCCCCCACCACGGCATGTTGATCACCACAATGAACCGCAGCCGGTCGAAGATCGCCAGCCCGATCGCCACCATCACCAGCGCCGTCACCAGGCTGCGCAGCCGTCGTCTTCGCATCGCATCACTCCTTTCGCGCTCCGCGCCATGATACACGCATCGGGACGCGGCGCGCGTCGCCCGTATGGGTGAAGCAAGCACTCGACATCCCATCCTCCCAGGATCGATCGCGCGCGCTTCGCCCCTACTTCCGCGCGCGCGTCGCCCGCGTCGCCCCTCACCCCTCACCTCACAATTGACACCCGCCGCCCTCGGTGCTACACTCGCGCCGTGCTGCACGCCATCGACCATATCGGCATCGCCGTCCACGATCTCGACGCCGC
>JAYUUK010000218.1:0-13231 GCA_043754595.1 Roseiflexaceae bacterium
GTTGAAGATCCGGCCGCCGTAGCCGAAGCGGACGTTCGGGAAGCGCTCCTGCAAAGCCTCGGCCACTTCGAGCATCAGCGTGGCGGTCTCTGCGGTGGACGCCGAGAGACAAACCATATCGGCCTTGACGGTCTCGACGGTTCTGATCAGATCCGCGAGCGGCATCTGCGGCCCGAGATAGACGACGTGCCAGCCGCGGCGCATCAGAAACAGGCTAATAAACATGACGCCGAGGTCGTGCTGCTCTTTTGGTGCGCACCCAACGATGATCGTCTCGCGCTGCGACGAGTTGTCAAATACGTTGAGCAGCCCGGCGAGCTTGCGCCTGATGAACTCGGTGGTGAAGTGCTCGGCGGCAATGTTGATCTCGCCCCGGTGCCAACGCTCGCCGACCTCGACCATCGTCGGTTGGATGAGCTCAAGCAGCACCTGTTCGAACGGGTAGAGCGCGAACGCCTCGCTGACGATCCGCTCACCTCTCAGGCTGTCGAAGCTGGTCAGCGCGGTGGTCAGCTCGTCCGTCATACGGTCGAGCGCGCGCGATTCGGCCTCTGAGGGGAGCTGCGGCTCATCGCCGAGCACGTTGTTGAGCAGCATCACCGCGTGGCTAATGTTCACGCCCTCCGCCGTCCGGTCGCGAAGCCAGCGGATGATGGCGATGTCCCGCTCGGAGTACAGCCGGTGCCCGCCCGCCGTCCGCTGCGGCCGTGGAATGCCGTAACGCCGCTCCCAGGCGCGAAACGTGTCGGGCGGCACGGTCGTATCGCGGGCAACTGCCTTGGTGTTGTATATCGGTGCCGTGGAGAATTGATTGAACGACGGAGGAGGTGCCATCGCGGTACTCGATTCTATTTAATGGCCGCAGTGTACCATGACGCACATATCATGTCAACGTGATGCACGGTTGATGCATCGATTTGGCGGCGACGCACCAGCCGAAGGGGCGAACTGCGACCCTTCGGCTGGTGCGTCGGGCGGCAGGGCCATCAGGCGAGGCGTGCGGCGGCGATCGAGCGGATCGGCGGCAGATCGGCGCGGATCTGCTGCCAGCGCCGTCCACGGTCGGTGGAGACCATAATCTGTCCGGCATCGGTTCCGGCGAACGCGGTATCGATGTGGTAGTTAGCCGGCTGCACCAGCGTCAACGCGCCCTGCCACGGGGTGTCGCTCTCGGTCGGCTCGGCGGCGTCGGGCGTCTCGCCGCGCGCGATGGTTCCATCGCGCAGCCCAAGATAGATCGGCGTGTTGCCTGGCAGCCGCGCAAGCACCCCAGGCGGCAGAGCGTCCGCTCTCGGCAGCGCCTCCTGGCTGTCGGCCCAGCTATCGCCCGAATCCTGGCTGCGCAACGTCTGCCCGTCTGCGGTGGAGACCCCGAGCTGCGTCGGGTCGTCGGCGTCAGCCCAAACCGCATCGACCCGCGTGGCGCGCAGCACATGGCCGACGCGCAGCCAGCGCCCGGTGGCACCCGGCTGGCTGAACAGGACCAGCCCGTCATCGGTTCCGACGAACAGCAGATTCGCTTTAGCCATTATGATTTCTCCGCTGCGGTGAACAGCACAATGCGATGGATCGACCGCGACAGCGGCACCATGCCAGCCAGCGCGAGCTCGGCGTCGAGCTCGGCCGCGTCCAAGAAGACCACCCCGCCAGGCGCGAGCGCGCGCTGCAGCGCCTGGCCAGGCCAGCTCCGCGCGCGTAGCAGCGACATCGCCACGAACCTACCGCCGCGCTTCAGCGCTCGCGACGCCTCAGACAGCGCTAGCGCCCGGTCGCCGATTTCGTTGAGTGAGCCGCCGATCGTGACGGCGCTGGCCGCTCCCGGCCGGATCGGCAGCTGCTGCGCCCTGGCGCGGATGTAGGAGATCGGCAGACCGGCGGCGCGCGCGCGCAGCACCGCCTCCTCCAGCATCGCCAGCGAGTGGTCGATGCCGATCGCGTGGCCGCCAGCGCCCGCCGCCTGCATGCTGCGAGTCAGCGCACGTGCGTACAGCCCGTTGGAGCAGGCGATGTCCAGCGCGATGCCGCCGCGCTCGGCCAGCGCCAGGCCGGTCACCAGCGGCAGCTCGCGACGGTACGTAAAGCGCTCGCCGCTCAGCAGCGTCAGCGAGAATGGCCGCCACATCCGCTCGTAGGCCCACGCGGCGCTGCGCCACTCGTTGACGCGCTGCGCCGGCGTTGCGGGCAGCGGCGCGCCCAGAAAATCGGCGATGCCGCGGCGCACCGCGACGCGCCCGCCGCACGCAGCGCAGACCAGCGCCCCGTCGATGATCTCCGGCTGCGGCGTCTCGGGGCGTAGCTCGCCACCGCAGAACAGACACGCCAGCGCTCCGATCGCCTCAGCGTACATTGTATCCTCCAGCAGCCGCACAGCCGCACAGCCGCACAGCCGGGCAGACAGGATGAACAGGATAGGATAGCCGGACAGCCGCCCATCCGCCCAGTTGGGCAGTCAGGACGTACCGGATTTACAGGCTCGCCAGGCAGACAGGATGAGAGTATACCGCACAGCCGCCATTCGTCCAACTGCTCTACGTTGGATCGGATGAATCAGCGCGTGCTGCATCCACGTGGCCACGGTCAGCGTTGTGGAGGCCATACACTTGGAGGTAGAACAGCCCGAGCGACTCGGCGATCGCGTCGCCCGGCGCGATCCCACGATCGGCGTCGGTGGCGGCCAGCGAGATGATCGAGCCGGCCAGGAAGGAGACGCGCAGCTCGCGCACCGTCGCGATCATCTGCTTCGCCCCGTCCATGGTGGGCGGCGTGTGAGAGCGGGAAATCGGTGGTGCAGATGGCGGCGATCGTGGGGCTCATGGCTCGTTGCGCCAAACGGTTTGGTCACGGCGCAAGCGCCTGCAGCTCCGCTCGCATGGAAGCACTTTATTCATGCTGCTGCGCAGCAGCAGAAGAGGTGACTACCGCGCTGCCGCAGGCCATAAAAAAGGTGCGACAGCGCGAAGAAACGGTTCTTTCGAATACGCTTGACGCGTAGAGGGGCTGCGCCCCAAGCCTCCATGCATTTCAAGCTTGTTTTCTGGGGCACAGCTCACCCGGCCAGCGCGAGCTGCGGCGGCGCGCCCCCATCCGCCAGAAAGGCGTCCATCGCCGCCACCAGCCCCGTAACGTCCAGCTCGGGCGCGGCATCCCGGCTCGCCAGCAGCTTGGGCCGTGCCTTGGCGTAGTTGCGCTCCAGCCCGACGCGGTTGCCGCGCTGCCAGTGGACCAGCGCGGCCGCCGTCTGAATCAGCCCCTTGAGCAGTGTGGCCTGTGGCTCGCCGGAGGCCCGCCACACGTCCTCCCAGGCTTCGTGGGCGTGCCAGTACGTGCCGCTGTTGAACAACGTCACCCCGGCGGCGAGCGGGTGGGCCATCAGTAGCGCGGCACCTTGGCGTCAACCGTGGTGGACCAGGCGTCGATCCCGCCGACCATGTTGCTGACGTTCTGGTGCCCGAGCTGGTCGGCCAGATAGCTGGCGACCTGCGCGCTGCGCCCGCCGTGGTGACACATGATCACCAGCTCTTCGTCCATGGGCAGCGTGGACAGCCACTCGCGCGCTGTGCTCAGCGGCAACAGTTCGGCCCCATCGACGGCGGCAGTGGCGTGCTCGCTCGGCTCGCGCACATCGATCAGCCTGAACTGATCGCTGCGGTCCAGCCGCTCTTTGACGCTGGCGGCGCTGATATCGTTGTACGGCATAGTTGTCTCCCTTATGCGCCGAACACCGAGCGTTCCATCCACTCGGCGATCGGCTCGACGGTATCCGCCGGGCGCGAGCCAGCGTCTGACCACTCCTGGTTGTCCATAGTCATCTCTGCCTCGCAGATCATGTCGTGGTCGCAGATGATTTGGCAGCTGAGCCGATAGCTGCCGAGCAACTCGCGTTCTTTGAGCTTCTCATACTCGGCGGCCGTCATGGTCGTCGGCTCGCCGGCGCTGAAGCTGACGCGGCATGTGGTGCAGCGCCCGTGCCCGCCGCAGCGGTGGCCGATCGGCACCCCCGCATCTTCGATGGCATTGACGAGCCGTGTATCCTCGGCGATGCTGACGGTCTTGCCGCCGATGGTGAGCTGTGGCATCATGGTCTCCTCGTGGGTAAATAGTATCGCTCGATATACGCGCCGGCTGCAAAAATAGACGCATCGCCGCATTATCACTGAAAGAGCGCCGTGTGGGTGAAGATATAGGGGAGCGCGATGCCACTCGACCTTGCGACACTTGGGCGACAGATCCGCGGGATGAGCGGCACGCTGGCCGGCGACGCGCGCGCGCGCATCGAGCGCCGCATGGTTGCGCTCGGGCGGCTGCTCGAAGAGGCAGAGCACCACGAGCGTTGGGCGCGGGCCGTGGATCTCAGCCGCGATGGGGCGAGCTGGCTGCTGGCGCGCCCGATCGAGCCGCTGGCCACCGCCGTCTCGCTGCCGCCGTCGCCGTCGGCCTACGAGATCGTCGCCACCGACGGCTCGCAGATCGATGTCGAGCGCCACGGCATGGCTGATTTCTATGTCATCAATATCGGCAGCGTCTATCTGCGCTACGGCAATCCATCTTCGGCGCGGCTCACCTCGCGACCGATGCTGTACTTTCGTGAGGAAGATCTGTACCTAACGGACGGCGTGCGGCGCATCCCGATCGAGGGTAACTATCTCAGCGCCAGGCGCGATGTGGACGAGGGGGTGGCGTTGGCGGATTTGGCCGAGGCCGCGCTGGGCGGCGAACTGCCCGCCATCGCCATCCAGGATGGAACGCTGGTGCGCTGGACGCTGGCGGGGGCCGAGCGCTTCGTGCAGGATTTCTTTCTGCGGCAGTACCTTGGCTATCTGGATCGGATGCGTGCGCTCGGCGTGCCGACGGCATCGTACATCTCGCGGCCGCGCGCCCCCGAGGTGGCCGGCACCATCCGGCTCATGCTCTGCCCCGATGTCAACGTCGAGGCCGAGCGCGGCGCGGTGTGCAGCGCGTGCAGCGATGCGGCGGCCGGGCGGACGCCGAGCTGCATGGTATGCCAGGGCCTGACCGACGCCGAAGTGCTGGCCGGGATGCTCGCCGACGGGCAGCGCGGCCCGCTGTTCGCCTCCATGTCGCGCATCAACGTCGAGGCCTACGGGCCGCACCTGATCCACTTCTTCTACCTGCGCGTCGGCGGCGAGGTGGCGCGCGTCGAGGTGCCGCAGTGGGTGGCGCAGGAGCGCGCCAAGCTCGATCTGGTCCATACGCTGATCTACGATCAGTGCATGCGCGGGCAGGGCTACCCGGTGGCGCTGGCCCGCGCCCACGAGCAGGCGGTGGTGCGCGCCGCAGACCGGCGCACGCTGCTCGGCATGGTCGAGAGCAGCCTGGTGCGCGCCGAGCTGCCAGCCAGCGACTCCGCCAAGCGCAGCAGCAAAGAGCGCCGCGCAGTGTGAGCTTAGTCGCGCCGCAGCCGCTGCGTCATGCGGGCGTAGAACGTGCTCTGCGGAAAGACGCGGGCGAAGATACACGTCTGCCCGGCGCGGCGGACCTCGACGCGGTCGCCTTCGCTGAGCGCGATCTGGTCGCGGCCATCGGCGGTGAAGGCGGCGGGGTTGCGCCCGCGCAGCGTCAGCGTCACCTCGGCGTCGTCGTCGAGTACCAGCGACGGGATGTTGGTCAGGTGGGCGGCCACCGGCACCAGCGCCAGCGCCTTGGAGCGCGGGTCGATGATCGGGCCGCCGGCCGAGAGCGCGTAGGCCGTGCTGCCGGTGGCCGTCGCCACGATCACCCCGTCGGCGTGGTAGGTCGTCAGGTGGGCATCGTAGATCTCCACGTCCACCGTCACCACCCGGTTGATATCGCTGTGGCCCACCAGCACCTCATTGAGCGCCAGCATATCGGTCGGGGGAGTGCGCGGATCGCTGCGGTGGATGGTCGCGGCGATCATGGCCCGCTCGTCGTACCAGCCGCCGCCGCCAAGCAGCTTCTCCAGCCCATCGTAGAGCTGCTCTGGCATCAGTTCGGCCATGAAGTTCAGGTGGCCGAGCGCCACCGGCAGCACCGGGACACCGCAGTTGATCGAGAGCCGGGCGGCGCGCAGCACGGTCCCGTCGCCGCCGAGCGCGATGATCAGATCCGAGCAATCGATCGACTCACTCTCGCCGCGGGCCTCGCCGGTGGTGCCGCGCCAGACCTCGATATAGTGGGCGCGCAGCCAGTCTCCGAGCTGCGATGAGAGCCGCATGGACTCGGGCGAGTATGGGTTGTAGAAGATCGCGACGCGTTTCATATGATTTGCCGTTGATTGTTGGTAGGAAGGGGAAACCTCGGGGGCTACGCCCCCAAACCCCCATGCACATCAAGCTTGTTCTACGGAACCGGTTTTGACGCTGCGCAGTGCGTTTTTTTCGGCCTGCGGCAGCGCGGTAGCTCCTGTTTTACTGCTGCTGCGCAGCGGAGCTGCCGGGTACCCTCTGGGTGCAGCAGTAAGAAAAAGTGCTTCCATGGCGCGCAGCGCCTCGGAAAAAGAAGCTTGATGCGCATGGGGGCTACGCCCCCAAACCCCCGCTGTGCGCTTCGTGCGGTTACAACTCACGTCGCCGCGACGGCGACGACCGCAGCGGCGATGCCGGCGATGTCGGCCACGGCTGCGAAGCGCTCGCTGCCAGCGCCGACGGCCAGCAGCGGCACCGGCGCGCGGGTGTGCGACGGCGCGCTCAGGCTTTCGGCGTTGCCGTGGTCGCTGGTGATCAGCAGCGTGTCCTGCGGCCGCATGGCGTGCAGCGCCCCAGCGACCAGCCCGTCGATCCTGGCGAGTGCGGCGTGCAGCGCGGCGCGCGGCGCATCCCCGCCCCAGCGCCCGTGGGCCGCGAGATCCAGCAGGAAGCACTCGAAGAAGACAAACTGATGCGCCTGTCCCAGCCGCGCCAGATTGACGCCGGCGGTCTCTGGCGGCACCATCGCCACGTCCCTGCCGCGCGCCAGCATCGCCTCGCCGGTGATATCCCACGAGATCGCCGCGCCGCTCGCCATGTCGTGCTGGTCGCGGAAGCGCACCCCGCCGCCGCGCGCGGCGATCACGCTGGCTGGCAGCCTGATCCTGCGCTGCGCCACCGCTTCCCAGTAGCCATCGCCAAAGACGTTAGCGAAGGCTGGGGAGCCGCCGCTCGCCGCGACGCTGACGAAGATATTGTCGCGCTCCAGCATCGGCCGCAGTGCCACTGGCGGGGTATGCGGCTGATGCCGACCGTGGAGCGCTGCGGCGTTGACGCCGGCCAGCAGCGCGGTGTGGCCGGTGCCGCTCTGCGGCAGACCGTCCACGCCCAGGGTTGCGTCGATGGCGCTGAGCAGCAGCCGAGGCTGTCGCTGGATCTGCTCGCTGGTGAGCGGGCCGCCGAGCAGCGTGCGCAGCGTCGGCATCGGCGCATCTGCCAGCGGGTTGTCGTCGCTCGCCGGGGCCAGCCCGACGCCATCGAGGAACACGAACAGCAGCGCCATAGCCATCCAAGCCAACCGGCGAGCCGGCGAATCAGCGAGGGAGACGGCGAGCGGCCATCTCCCTCGGCGGTGAGCGGAAGCGCCAGTATAGTGGATGCGGGCGCGAAGCGCAATCTGGATCATTCCCCAGACGGATTGCCGCTCGCGAACCGACGTGCTACAATTCAGCTCTATAGCAAAGGAGCACTCCCATTCAAGAAAAGTCGTTCAATACTGTCACGACGCTCGCCACGCCGATCGTCTCGACCACAGCGGACGGGAAGAAGATCTACGATACCGCCCCGCCGATGGAGCGCGCGTTCCTCGTCGGCGCTGAGTTGACCAGCGGCCGATCGACCTGGCCGGCCGAAGATTCGCTGCGCGAGCTGGTGCTGCTGTGCGACACCGCCGGGCTCGATGTGATCGGCAGCACCTACCAGCGGCTCAAGCGCCCGTACCCCAAGCACTTCATTGGGCCAGGCAAGGTGCTGGAGATCGCCGCGCTGCGCGAGGAGCTCAAGTACGACGTGCTGGTCTTCGATGACGAGCTCGACCCAGGCCAGACCCGCAGCATCGAGGATGCGACGCAGTGCCGCGTGCTGGATCGCACCGGGCTGATCCTCGATATTTTTGCCAAGCATGCCCGCACCCACGAGGGCCGCGTGCAGGTCGAGCTGGCGCAGTACAAGTATCTGCTGCCGAGGCTGCGGCGGCAATGGACCCACCTTGAGCGCCAGGCCGGCGGCGGCGGCGGCTCGGCGGGCGGCGTGGTCGGTCTGCGCGGCCCGGGCGAGACGCAGCTCGAAGTCGACCGGCGGATCGTCAACAAGCGCATCTCCTGGCTCGAAGGCCAGATCGAGGATATCCACCGGCAGCGCGAGCTGTACCGGGTCCGGCGGCGCAAGTCCGGCACGCCAGTGGTGGCGGTGGTGGGCTACACCAACGCTGGCAAGAGCACGCTGATGAACGCGCTGGCCGGGCCGAGCGTGCTGGTGCAGGATCGGCTGTTCGCCACGCTTGACCCGACGACGCGGCAGGTGGGGCTGCCTGGCGGTCAGCAGATCCTGCTGACCGACACCGTCGGCTTCATCCAGAAGCTGCCGACGCAGCTGGTCGCGTCGTTTCGCGCCACGCTCGAGGAGATCCGCGAGGCCGACTTGCTGCTGCATGTGCTTGACATAACACACCCCAATGCGGCGCAGCAGTCGCAGACGGTGCTGGACACGCTGCGCGAGCTCAAGGCCGATGACCGGCCGATGCTGACGGTGCTCAACAAGCTCGATCTGCTCGATGGCGCCGCCCCCGATGCGATCCAGGCGCTCGCGGCCGAGCTCGGTCTGCCGAGCGACTACATCGCCGTCTCAGCGCAGCAGGGCTGGGGGATCGACGATCTGCTGCGACGCATCGAGCACAACCTGTCGCTCGATATGGACTACGTCCGCGCACTCATCCCATACAAGCGCAACGATCTGGTGCATCTCTGGCACCAGCGCGGCGTCGTAGACCGCGAGGAGTACGAGGCCGACGGCACACTGCTGGCCGGTAAAGTCCCGCCGCACATCGCCGATCAGATCGCGCCGTTCGCGCTGTAGCGATCACAGCTTGGAGGGACGCAGCCCGCTGCGTCCCTCGGCGTGAATCCCAGTGCGGGGGATTCTCCGCTTTCAAACCCCAAAGGTGACGCACCCGAGCACGTTCGGCGGCGCACGCGCGAGCCAATCACGAGCGTCCGCGCCGTGATGGCCCCTATCTCCAGTCGTCCCCCACGCCGTATGGGCGAAGCAAGCGCACATTAATTGCCGCAATGGATAGGATCTAGCGCACTTCGCCCCTACCTCATCGCTTGCACACCGCGTGCAGGCAATGCCCGGCGTAGGGACGCGGTTTGCTGCGTCTGGAGTCGGGCGAAGCGCCGGCGGCGATGCACGGCAAGCCTACTGGTGAGCCGCAGTCGCCTCTGGCGGGCGCGCGTTGCGCATCCGAAATCATGGAGAACGTCAACGTCGAGCGCGCCACCACGTCGTGGAGCGGCCAGAGCGACGGCGTGATGCGCAGCTCCACCCGCTCGCCGAGCAGCGCCGCGACGAGATCCCCGATCGGCGCGACCTCAATGGGCACCACCGTAGACGTTGCGATATAATAGCCAGCGTGCGGATCCATCGGCGTAAACGGCGTCGGGTCGAAGCGATAGCGGTAGAGCGTCGCGGCGTTTAACTGCGCCCACCAGCCGCTCTCGATGACGACCACCGCTCGCGCCGCGCCCGGCCCGATCAGCGCAGTCACATCGGATGCGTCGCTCGCGAGGTTGGCCGCAAACGTCACCCGCGGGCAGTCGCGCGGCAGCAGGTAGTTGTAGGCGTGGGCCGCGTCCACCGCCCAGACTACCGGTGTGGCGAGCCCGGCGCTGTCGCTCGGCGGCACGCGCGGCACAAAGCTCGCGATAGCTGGCTCGTGGCTGAAATGGTACAATGTAATCCTCCGATTCCGTGTGAGGACGATATGGAACCAGTCGTGCCAACCGAGACTGTGCCCGCCGCAATGGCGCTCGACAATGACCAGACGACGCGCGAGCGGGCGCTGTCTTATGCGCTCGGCCGCGATGGGGCTTACGCCGAGCACCCGTGGGGCCAGACGGTGGTCAAAGTCAACAAAAAAGTCTTCCTGTTTATCAACGGCGCGATCGCTCCCGAGGATGGTGTGAGCCTCAGCGTGAAGCTGCCGGAGACCGGCGAAGATTTGCTCAGCATGCCGTTCGCCGAGCCGATGGGCTACGGAATGGGGCGGCACGGCTGGGTGACGCTGCTGCTGCTCCACGCCGACGCGCCGCCATCTTTGGCGCTGCACGCCTGGATCGACGAGAGCTACCGCGCCATCGCCCCGAAACGCACGCGCCGCGCGCCACGATCTACTGGAGCACACGATGGATGAGCCGACCGCGATACACGAGCCGACCCTGACCGACGAGCCGACCGCGATACACGAGCCGACCCTGACCGACGATCTGAGGTTGACCGACGAAGCCTGGGCCACGCTGCGCGCCGCGATCGACCGGGTCATCCCAACCGATGACTATCCATCGGCCACGGCCAACGGCGTCGATGTCTACCTGGCGCGGCAGCTCGCCACCGATCTCGCGCCGATGCTAATCATCTACCGGGCCGGGCTCGCCGGTCTGGAGGCCGAGGCGCTCGCCGCTCACGAGCTCGGCTTCGCGCAGATCGCCGACGCCGAGCGCGATGCGATCCTCGATCGGGCCGAGCGCGGCACGGTGGTGGCGCCCTGGAAGACGCCGCCCTCGCGGTTCGTCGCGCTGCTCGCCGAGCACACCATCGAGGGCTACTATGCCGACCCAAGCAACGGCGGCAATGCGGCGCTCGCCTCGTGGCGGATGCTCGGCTTCGAGGTGACCGCATGAGCAGCTACGATGTGGTGGTCGTTGGATCTGGCGCGGGCGGCGGCATCGCCGCCGGGGTGCTCGCCGAAGCCGGACAGCGCGTGCTACTGCTCGAGCGTGGCAGGGCGCAGTCGTTCGCCAACACCCCGCGCGACCATCTGCGCAACCACCGGCTGGCGCAGTACGGCCAGAACACCGGCCCTGGCCCTGGCAACCCGCGCACGTTCATCTCGGCGGCCGGCATCGAGACCGAAGTCCCGCCGCACGCACCAGAGTATAACAATAATGCGGTGGCCGTCGGCGGCGGCACGCTGGTGTACGGCGCGCAGGCGTGGCGCTTTCTACCGCAGGATTTCCGCATGGCCAGCGAGTATGGCGTGCCGGAGGGGTCGTCGCTGGCGGACTGGCCGATTGGCTACGACGACCTCGCGCCGTACTACGCCAGGGCTGAGCGCGAGATCGGGGTGTCTGGCGAGAGCGAGCTGAGCGGCAGGATCTGGCCGCGCGCGGCCGCCTACCCCATGCCGCCGCTGCCGATCAATGAGCAGGGGCGGACGATGCGGCGCGGCGGCGCGGCGCTCGGCTGGGACGTGCTGAGCGTCCCGCTGGCGATCAACGCGCGGCCGTACAACGGGCGCGCTGCCTGCGTCGGCTGCCAGCACTGCGTCGGCTTCGCCTGCCCGGTGGACGCCAAGAACGGCGCGCAGAACACGCTCATCCCGCGCGCGCTGGCCACCGGCCTGTGTACCCTGATCACCGGCGCGATGGTCGAGCGGCTGCTGCTGAGCGATACTGGGCGGGTGCTGGGGGTGCGCTACATCGCCGATTCGCTGGCCGTCGATGTCTACGCCGAGCGGGTGGTGTTGGCGGCCGGTGCGATCGAGACGCCGCGGCTGCTGCTCAACACCCGCTCGGCCCACGAGCCGCGCGGCGTTGGCAACAACCATGACCAGGTGGGGCGGCACCTGCAGGGCCACTACTACCCTGGGATCTCGGCGCTGATGGACCACGATATCTACGATGGCATCGGCCCGGGGCCGGCCTCGGCGGTGGTGCGCTTCAACCACGGCAACGAAGGCTACATCGGCGGGGGGATGCTGGCGGATGAGTTCGTAGTGCTGCCGCTGATCTTCGCCAAGCGCTACCTGCCGCCGGACGTGCAGCGCTGGGGAGCGGCGCACAAGCAGTTTATGCGCGATGGCTACCGCCGCCACATCCGCATCACCGGCCCTGTGCAGGATATCCCCAACCCCGAGGCGCGGGTGGCGCTGAGCGAGCGGGTGCGCGACGCGATCGGCATGCCGGTGGCGCAGCTCTCCGGCACCACGCACCGCGAGACCGTCCGCACCGCAGGATTTATGTTCGAGCGGGCGCGCGAGTGGCTGGCGGCGTCCGGCGCAGAGCGGATGTGGGGCGAGCCACCAGGGCTATCGCTCAGCGCCGGGCAGCACCAGGCCGGCACCTGTCGCATGGGTCACGAGCCGCACGAATCGGTGGTGGACGCGCAGTGCCGCGTCCACGGCCACGAGAACCTGTACATTGCCGACGCGTCGGTCCACGTGACCAACGGCGGGTTCAATCCGATGCTGACGGCGATGGCGCTGGCGTTTCGCACCGCGAGCCTGATGGTTGAGGCGACATAATGTGGCGGCGCTGCGCTGGGCCTGCTCCGCGTTGGCGCGCTTCTGGTGCTGGTGCCGCGTGGCGCGTGGGCCGCTGCGCGCGGGCGTCGATCGGGCGCTCCGCACGGCCATCACATGTCATGCTGAGCGGCTCCCGCTAGGCTTCCTGACAGCTACCACCCACTGCCGCGAAGCATCTGTGCTGGCATAGCGTTGCTCGCTGCGCGCGCCCATGCGTTCAGAATCGCGTGCGCGCGGGCGACTCGCGCGGGCGTCTGCTCCCCGTTCCCGCGTCGTGTGCTGCCGCTTCGGTGCCGCGTGGCGCGTGGGCCGCTGCGCGTGGCCCAATGGGGGCCAGCCCCCTTGGAACCCCCGCGAGGGGACGAAGTCCCCTTCGAACCCCTAAAGGTGACGCCCTCGCGAGCGGCCCGTTGTGCCACCCCAGCGCAGGCCAATCATGAGCGGCCCGCGTCGCGTGCTGCCGCTTCGCTGTTCGGGTACGGTGCAGGCAATGCCCGGTGTAGGGAGGCAGCTTGCTGCGTCCGTGCCCGAACCAGGCAGCCGGGCAGGCACGCAGGGCGGCCCCCTCATCCCCAGCCCTTCCCCCACGCCGGGGGGAAGGGAGCCGCCCGTCCACTTCGCCGCGCGCCACCAGATACCGCGCCAGACTATACTTCGAGCGACCTCGCCATCGAAGCCACCCCGGTCGGGCCGCCGTGAATCATCACCAGCAGCGGCGGCGCGGCGCGGTCTGGGCCGCAGAAATCGCGGTTGGTAGGAGTGTAGACGT
>JAYUUK010000219.1:0-13183 GCA_043754595.1 Roseiflexaceae bacterium
GCTGGCGGCGCGAACACGCCGCCAGCGCGGTCAAAAAGAGGTTTTCTGGGGGCTGCGCCCCACACCCTCGCTGGAAGCGGTTGAAGATGCAATTACCCTGGGACTATTGCGGAGGTCGCTTGACACCATCGCTGGCGTGGGGCATTATCGGGGCTGGCAGGATAGCGCGCAAGTTCATTGCGGCGCAGCCGGCGGGCGCGGTGCGCGCCATCGCGAGCCGCGAACTGCCGCGCGCCGCCGGCATGGCGCACGAGCTCGGCGTGGCGCATGCCCACGGCAGCTACGACGCGCTGCTGGCCGACGCAGCGGTGCAGGCGGTGTATATCGCGCTGCCAAACGCGCTGCACGCCGAGTGGAGCATCGCGGCGGCGCGGGCCGGCAAGCACGTGCTGTGCGAGAAGCCGTTCGCGCCGACGCTGGCCGAGGCCGAGGCGATGTTCGCCGCCGCCCGCGAGCACGGCGTCTGGATGATGGAGGCGTTTATGTATCGCTTCCACCCGCAGACGGTGGCGCTGCAGCGGCTGCTGGACGAGCGGGCGATCGGGCGGGTGCGGACGATCGCCATCAACTTTGGCATCTACCTGGACCGGCCGGAGGACGCGCGCTGGAGCGCCGAGCTGGCCGGCGGCTGCGCCATGGATCTCGGCTGCTACTGCGTCAGCCTGGCGCGCATGGCGGCCGGCGAGGCACCATCCAGCGTGACGGCGCTGGCGCAGTACGCCGCGAGCGGGGTGGACGAAACCATCGGCGCGGTGCTGGAGTACCCATCGGGCATCGTGGCCCACATCGGGTGCAGCTACCGCACCAGCTATAATCAGGCGGTCACCATCGCCGGGGACGACGGAGCGATCGCCATCGCGCGGCCGTTCACGCTGCCGCCGGATAGCGAGACGACGCTGACGCTGATGCGCGGGCGGCACTTCGCCCCCGAGGAGACGCTGCGCTACGGCCCGGCCAACGTCTTCAGACTGGAGGCCGATGGACTGGCGGCGCTGGTGACGAGCGGCCACGGCGCGCACGGGCTGCCGGAGATGCCGCTGGCCGAGACCCTTGAGAATACCGCGACGCTCGAAGCGATCCTGCTGAGCGCCCGCGAGCGGCGCACCGTGGCGCTGGCCGTCTGATCTGTGTCCTCCCCGCACGAGCGGGCATTCGTTATAAAGGAAACCCCATGACCAACTTTGATGTCAAAGACCTCTCGCTCGCCGAGCAGGGGCGCAAGCGGATCGACTGGGCCGAAGTTGAGATGCCGGTGCTGCGGCTGCTGCGCGAGCGCTTCGAGAAGGAGCGGCCGCTGGCCGGGCTGCGGATCGCCGCCTGCCTGCACGTGACCGCCGAGACCGCCAACCTGATGCGGACGCTGGCAGCCGGTGGGGCCGATGTGGTGCTGTGCGCCTCGAACCCGCTCTCCACCCAGGACGACGTGGCCGCCTCGCTGGTCACCAACGATGAGATCCCGGTCTACGCCATCAAGGGCGAGGACAACGAGACCTACTACCGGCACCTGATGGCGGCGCTGGACTTCAAGCCGCACATCACCATGGACGACGGTGCCGACCTGGTCTCGGGCGTGCTCAAGCACCGGCCCGAGCTGATCGACAGCATGCTCGGCAGCACCGAGGAGACCACCACCGGCGTCATCAGGCTCAAGGCCATGGCCGCCGACGGGGTGCTCAAATTCCCGGTGATCGCCGTCAACGACAGCGACACCAAGCACATGTTCGATAACCGCTACGGCACGGGCCAGAGCACGCTGGACGGCATCATCCGCGCCACCAACGTGCTGCTGGCCGGCAAGACCTTCGTCGTCGGCGGGTACGGCTTCTGCTCGCGCGGGATCGCCGAGCGGGCGCGCGGCATGGGCGCCAACGTCGTCGTCACCGAGATCGACTCGATCAAGGCGCTTGAGGCGGTGATGGATGGCTTCCGGGTGATGCCGATGATCGAGGCGGTCAAAATCGCCGACTTCGTCGTCACCGCCACCGGAGACAAGCATGTGCTGGACGGCGAGGACTTCGCGGTGATGAAGGACGGCTGCATCGTCTCCAACTCGGGCCACTTCAACGTCGAGATCAACATCCCCGACCTTGAGGCGATGAGCGTCGATCAGCGACAGCCGCGCCCGTTCGTGCAGCAGTACATCCTCAAGGACGGCCGCAAGATCAACCTGCTCGGCGAGGGCCGGCTGATCAACCTGGCAAGCGCCGAGGGCCACCCTTCGGCGGTGATGGATATGTCGTTCGCCAACCAGGCGCTGGCCGCCGAGTTCCTGATCCAGCAGAAGGGCAAGCTCGGCAACGGCGTCCACGCGCTGCCGAAAGACGTGGACCGCGAGATCGCCACGCTCAAGCTGGCCGCGATGGGCGTCAAGATCGACGTGCTGACCGCCGAGCAGGAGAAGTACCTCTCCAGCTGGGAAGAGGGGACGTAGATGGCAACCAGCTTTATGACATTGCCCCAGCTATTCTTCACATCGGAGAGCGTCAGCGAGGGGCACCCAGACAAGCTGTGCGACCAGGTCTCCGACGCGATCCTGGACGCGTTCTTGGAGCAGGACCCGCGCTCGCGGGTGGCCTGCGAGACCGCCGCCACCACCGGGCTGGTGATAGTGATGGGCGAAGTCACCGCCGAGGCGTACGTCGAGATCCAGGAGGTAGTGCGGCGCACCGTGCGCGAGATCGGCTACACCGGGATCGGCTCGGGCTTCGACGCCGACACCTGCGGGGTGATCGTCGCGCTCCACGGGCAGTCGCCGGATATCGCGCAGGGCGTGGACACGGCGCTTGAGGCCCGCGGCGTCGAGATGAGCGACAGCGAGGTCGAGACGATCGGGGCCGGCGACCAGGGGATGATGTTCGGCTTCGCCTGCGACGAGACGCCGGAGTATATGCCGCTGACGATCGCGCTAGCCCACAAGCTGACGCGTGAGCTGGCGCGGGCGCGCAAGAGCGGCGAGATCGCCTACCTCGGGCCGGACGCCAAGAGCCAGGTGACCGTCGAGTACGCCCACGGCAAGCCGGTGCGAGTGGACACGCTGCTGATCAGCACGCAGCACCGCGACGACGTGAGCCAGGGGCAGATCCGCGAGGACATCATCGAGCAGGTGATGCACAGCGTGGTGCCGGCGGCGCTGATCGACGAGCGGACGAAGTACTTCGTCAACCCGACCGGGCGGTTCGTGACCGGCGGGCCGCACGGCGACGCCGGGCTGACCGGGCGCAAGATCATCGTCGATACCTACGGCGGCGTGGCGCGGCACGGCGGTGGGGCATTCAGCGGCAAGGACAGCACCAAAGTCGATCGCTCGGCAGCCTACGCGGCGCGCTGGGTGGCCAAGAACGTGGTGGCGGCCGGGCTAGCGGCGCGCTTCGAGCTCCAAGTGGCCTACGCGATCGGCGTGGCGCGGCCGCTCTCGATCAGTTGCGAGTGTTTTGGCACCAACGTGGTGGACGAGGCGCAGATCATCGCCGCCGTCAACGAAGTCTTCGACCTGCGACCGGGCGCGATCATCCGCGACCTCGGGCTGCGCCGGCCGATCTTCCGCCAGACCGCCGCCTACGGCCACTTCGGCCGCACCGACGTTGACCTGCCGTGGGAGCGGCTGGACCGCGTCGATGCGCTCAAAGGCGCCGCGCGAGTCTAGATGTAAACACGCACAGCGCGCAGCGGGGGTTTGGGGCGTGCACTGCGCGCAGCCCCCGAGATCATCCCTTTTCTTCTTCGATAAAACTGCTCTATACGAGCGCGAGAGACGGCCTACGGGCCGTCTTTCCATTTATTCATAGATAGGCACAGATAGGCACAGATAGTCATGACCACCATCTCTCGTCTGCATATCGACCGAGCGCTGCTCCCGCCGAAGCTGTTCTACTTCGGCTGGTTTTTGGCGCTCGGCACCTTCTCGCCGTTCATCGTGCTCTACTACCACTCGCGCAGCCTGAGCGACGCGCAGGTGGGCCTGCTGCTGGCGCTCCCCGGCGCGGCGCAGATCGTGGCTGGGCCGCTGTGGGGGCTTTTGGCGGATGTCTTCCGCTTCCGGCGGCTGCTGCTGCCGCTGGCGGTGCTCGGCAGCGGGCTGGCCGGCGCGAGCCTGGGGGCGGTGGCTGGCTATGGCCCGATCCTGGCGCTGGCGGCGTGCCTCGCGCTGTTCAACGCCGCCGTCGCGCCGCTGGCAGATAGCGCGACGCTGGCGCTGCTGGGCGAGCGTCGCGAGCGCTACGGCGCGCAGCGAGTGTGGGGCGCGGTCGGCTGGGGTGCCACCACCGCGATCGCGGGGGTGGCGGTGCAGCGGCTCGGTCTGCCGCTGATCTTCACGCTGTTCCCGCTGGCCACCATCGCCGCCGCCAGCGCGGCCGCGCTGCTGCCGCCGGCCGCGCTGCCGCCTCGGATCGATCTGCTGGCGTCGATCGGTCTGCTGCTGCGCGACCGGCGCTGGTCCACGTTTCTGGGCGGCGGGCTGCTGATCGGCTGCGCCTCGTCGCTGCTCTACGGGTTTCTGCCGCTCTACCTCCAGCGGCTCGGCGGCAGGAACGACCAGGTCGGGCTCTCGTTTGCGATCGGCTCGATCAGCGAGATCCCGATGATGGCGCTGTCCCCGCTGCTCCTGGCGCGCTTCGCGCCGCGCACGCTGCTGACGCTGAGCGGCTGCGCCTACGCGCTGCGGATGCTGATCTTCGTCTTTGCGCCAAACCCGGAGGTCATCCTGGCGGCGCAGCTACTCCACGGACCGTGCTTCGCGCTGCTGTGGACGGCGGGGGTGCTTGAGGCGCAGCGGATCGCGCCGCCGGGGCTGGCCACCACCGGGCAGAGCCTATTCAGCGTGGCGGTGTTCGGCGTGGCCACCGTGATCGCCAACCTCGCCGCCGGCGTGGTGGTGCAGGTGGCCGGGTTCCACGCGCTCTTCGGCGGCGCGGCGGTCATCGCGCTGTGCGGCGCGGCGGTGCTACGACGCTCCGCCGAGCGGTAGCCCGATTGCGGACGGATCGCTGCGCGGCGCTTGTCCGCTGCGCGGCGCTTGTCCGCTGCGCCATACGCGCCTGTTCCACATACAGCGTGGGCCGCTGCGCGGGCCCAATGGGGCCAGCCCCCTTGGAACCCCCGCGAGGGAGATTCTCCCCCTTCGAACCTCCAAAGGTGACGCTCACGCCAGCGCCCCGGCGTGCCGCCCCAGCGCAGGCCAATCACGAGCGGCCAGCGTCGTGTGCTGCCGCCTCGACGCCCAGGCAGTGAAGTAGCGCCCGACGTCAGCCGCCGCCTCGACGCCCAAGCAGTGGAGCAGCAGCGCCCGGCGTCAGCCGCCGCAGCTTGGCGCACGGCGCGGGCAGTTCATGGCGTGGCAGACGGGTCTGCACGCGAGAACGCCCGTTTGGGGTTCGAAGGGGCGCAGCCCATCGCCGGGGAGCCTGATGGGCGCGGCCGCCCCTCGGCCGGGTGCAGAGCCTGCTCCTTCGACGACGCTCAGGGCAAGCGCTGAGCGCAGCCGAAGAGACGCAGCTTGCTGCGTCCGTGGCCAGGTGCCGGGCGGAGCGCCGACGCAAGCTCAGCGGGCGGAGTCCGCATTGAGATCGACAGCAGCATCCGGCTCGAACCGGCTAGCGCGATCATCATCCTCGCGTCCATCGAGCGCAATCGATGCATGGTTCGGCGGCACGTAGGTCAGCCCTTCCTGTGCGGCCTCGATCGGATCGTCTGTGGCACCCTCCAGCGGATCGCGATCGTGGAGCAGATCCAGGCTCTCGAACGTATAGGACGGATCACCCCCAGCATCCAGCGAGCTGTCGGCGGCGGGGGCCTGTGCGCTGGTGTGCTTTGCCTGGTGCCCCGCTCGCGCCGCCCGCTGCGTCTGAGCGAAGATCGTGGTGGCTGCGGGCTGTTTGCGCTCGCGGCGCTCGCGGCGCTCGCGGCGGTTCTGCTGTTTGGCCATATCTACTCCTTAAATGCGGCGACCCAGCCCGCTCGGCGCGGCGTCCTGCTGCGTAGGTTGGCGGATCGCGGCAGCTTCTTCTCCCTTTGTGGCACCATCGGATGCGCGCCTGCGAGCCGCCAGAAGCCTGACTCGCGCGGGAGATCGGCTCGTGGTCTTTTGTGCGCACAAGCCGCCATTCGCTGCCCGCTGCGATCAGTATGGCAGATTGCGGGCAACGCGCGATGAAGTTCGCTCATCACACGGCGGCCTTCACAGCGGCGGTCGCGATCGATCGGCAGGCGATCGGGAGTGGGAGGCGAGGGCGGGCGCATCGGCAGCTACGCAGCGTCTACCGGTTCCGCCGCCGTCGGGATGAAGCGATAGCCGAGGCCGGGGATCGTCGCGATGTAGCGCGGCGCGCGCCAGCCATCCTGGAGCTTGATCCGCAGGTTGTGGATATGGCGGTCCACCACATTACTCTCAGCCACGTAGTCGGCGCCCCACAGCTGATCCAGGATCTCATCGCGCGTCAGCAACTGCCCGGCGTTGGCGGCCAGCAGATACAGCAGGCTCTGCTCGATGGATGTGAGGTGCAGCTCCTTGCCGTGGATCCGCACCAATCGATTAAGAATATCGATCTCGAGATCGCCGAGCAGCAGCACCGGGGTGAACCCCACATGCTCGTGGTAGGTGCGCCGCATCACCGCGAGCAGCCGCGCCACAAGCTCCTCCGGCGAGAATGGCACGGTGAGGATATCGTCCACGCCCTGGTCGAACGCGGCGAGCTTGGTCTGGAGATCGCCTCTGCGGGTCAGGGCGATGGCGGGGAGGCGTTCGGCGGAGGGGGTGACGTAGCCGATATGACTCAGGACGGCCCCGCGCGCCAGATCCATATCCACCACAATGAGATGGGGTTGCCATGAGGCGATGGCGGCGAGCGCCTCTTCCGCGCTCCGCACAACCTGGGTCTGCGCGATGCCATGATTGAGGATCAGCGCAGCGTACTGAGCGAGCACGGGACTGTCGATCACCAGCAGCACACGCGGTACGGCTTCCAGCGAAAGCGCTTGCTTGTTCATTCGGCCACCTTTTGCCCGGGAGCGAGCCGCCCTCCTATGCCACAGCATAGCAAATATCGCGCCACACGATGCGGGCCCGCCGCACGATGAGCAATCTTCATATCTCCCGGCGCGATCCCGCTAGACTGATCTGAGATGGCGCGCCGCCACATTCGCTCGCGCCGGGTAGATCGTAGCTGTGCGCGACGAGCCGCTCAGTCGCGCCCGGCGCTGCAGAAGGAGGACACATGGGCGTGGATCAGAATATAGCGCTGGTGAGGCGGGCGGTCGAGGAGGTGTGGAACCGGGGCGATCTCAACGTGGCGGACGACCTCTTCGACGCCGCCTACATCAATCACGCCGGCCTCATCACCGACATTATCCGCGGCCCTGAGGCGATCAAGAGCAGCGTGGCGCTCTACCGCGCCGCGTTCCCAGGGTTCCAGATCAACGTGGACGAGCTGACCGCAAAGCGCGATACCGTCCTGCTGCGCTGGACAGCGCGGCGCATGCCGCAGCCGGGTCGGGCGGCATCTGTGCCGCCCGGCAAGCTGAGCGGGCTCTTCGTCAGCCGCTGCGCCGCCGGCAAGATCGCGGAGAGCTGGATGAGCTGGGACCAGGCGGGGGTGCTGGCGGGCCTCGGTCTCACGCCGCCGCCGAGACGCAAACCAGCGTCCGCCACCGTTTGATCGTTTCGCAAGCATATGGGAAGTGGGTGTGTGATGACAGCGATACCGCCATTTCGGATGGAACGCCTTGGTGTGATTATGCGCAGCGACCCGCGCAACGCCGATGAAGTGCTCGGTGTGCTCAACCCGGCGGCCGTGCGGGCACCTGACGGCAGGCTCTACCTGTTCCCGCGCATCGTGGCGGCCGCCAACTACTCGCGCATCGGGATCGCCGAGGTGATCTTCGATGCGGCCGGCGAGCCGATCGGGGTTGAGCGGCGCGGCTATGCGCTAGAGCCGACCGAGTCCTACGAGCAGAACATGCACACCGCCGGCTGCGAGGACGCGCGGGTCTCATACATCGTGCCGCTCGGCTGCTATCTGATGACCTACACCGCCTACGGCCCACTCGGCCCGCGGATCGCGCTGGCCACATCCACCGACCTGATGCACTGGGAGCGCATCGGTCCGGTCAAGTTCACATTCGACGCGGCGCAGCGGGTCGATTTCGATCTGTACGACAACAAAGATGCGCTGTTGTTCCCCGAGCTCGTCAACGATCCGCACGGGCGGCCGGCGCTGGCGTTGATCCACCGGCCGTCGCACGTGCAGGGCCGCATCCCCGTCCTGCCGAACAATGTCACCGAGGATCGCGCCAGCATGTGGATTTCCTACTGCGACGTCGAGCGCGCGCTGGCCGATAGGTCGGCGCTCCTGACCTGGCGCGACCACACGCTGCTAGCGGTGCCAGAGCAGCCGTGGGAGGAGACCAAGATCGGCGGGGGGACGCCGCCCATCCGCACGCCGCACGGCTGGATGCTGATTTACCACGGCGTCTCGGGTAAGATCCTGGCTGGTGTGGAGCATCAGCCCTATGTGTACTACAGCGCCGGCGTGCTGGTGCTCGATATCCTCGACCCGCGCACGATTGTGTATCGCTCGGCCGAGCCAATCCTGGTGCCGGAGGCTGAGGAGGAACGCGCAGGCACCGTGCCGAACGTCGTCTTCCCAACCGCAGTGGACCAGCGCGAGCACGGCAGGGTCGATGTGTACTATGGCATGGCCGACGCGACGATCGGCGTCGCGCGGCTCGATATCCCGCAGCGGCTCGCCGCCACGCCAGCGATCGTGCCGTAGCGGCGCGGCGGGAAGGTTCCCTCTAGTAATCCTAATCGGGGGAAGAAAAGAAGATCTTGGGGCTGTGCCCCAAACCTCCGCTGTGCGCTTCGCGTGTTTCCACCTCACGTACGATTGCTCTATGTTCTCAAAGGAGTAGCTATGCAGACACACACCCCGACCGCCGCCATCACCCCCGACTCCGCCGCGCTCCAGATCGCCGAGCCGCCGATCGCGCGGCTCCTGTTCGCCGATACGCGACTGGCACCGCTGTGGACCATAATGCGCCTCTACCTTGGATACGAGTGGCTCGTTGCCGGGTGGGGCAAACTGACCAACCCCGCCGGCGTCTGGATCGGCGCTAAATCCGGGGCCGCCGTGACCGGATTCATCAGGGGCGCGCTGGAGAAGACCACAGGCGACCACCCGGATGTCAGCGGCTGGTACGCCGCCTTCTTGCAGCAGGTCGCGCTGCCAAACGCGGTGCTGTTCTCCTATCTCGTGACGTTTGGCGAGATCTTTGTCGGCGTGGCGCTGATCCTCGGCCTGCTCACCGGCATCGCGGCGTTCTTCGGCGGGTTTATGAACGCCAGCTATCTGTTTGCGGGCACCGTCTCCACCAACCCCGTGCTGCTGCTGCTCGCGATCTTTATTATCCTGGCCTGGCGGGTCGCTGGCTACTGGGGGCTGGATCGCTGGGTCCTGCCGCTGCTCGGCGTGCCGAGCGTCCCCGGGACGCTGTTTCAGAAGCGTGCGGCAGCTGCGCCGACCAGGCCGTGATTGTGTTGGCTCTGCACCGTAAGGTCAGGAATATGGAGGAGAAACCCATGGATCTACCAATGAACGCGACCGTCAGCTGCGCCGATGGGACGTGCGGCCGATCGACCGCCATCTTGCTCAACCCGATCAACAATCAGATCACCCATCTCGTCGTGCAGGAGTCTGGCATGTTCGGGACCGCCAGGATGGTGCCGACCGAGCTTGTGACCGATGGCGAGCCCGAGATGATCCGCCTGCGCTGTACCAAGGCCGAGCTTGCCGAGATGCCGCCGTTTGTGACCACGCACTACATCCCGGCCCCAGCGATGTTTCTGCCCGGCTATGAGACGGGCGTGATGCTCTGGCCATATGTAAGCATGATGCAGCCCACCGGCGTCAAGGAAGAGAACACGCCGGTCGATGAGCTGGCTATTCATCGCGGGGCGCACGTCAGCGCGACGGACGGGCGCATCGGCCAGGTAGAGGAGTTTGTGGTCGATCCGGTACACAACGGCGTCACCCATATCGTCCTGCGCGAGGGCCATTTCTGGGGTCGGCACGACGTGACGATCCCGGTGGAGCGGATCGACCATATCGACAGCGATACCGTCTATCTCAAGCTGAACAAGATTCAGGTCTCGGCGCTCCCGGCGGTGGCGATGCAGCGGCACGCGTAGTAGCCGCCCCACCGATCGCCCGGAGACGGCGCCGCCGGTGGTGTGGCAGACGCTGGAGCGCAGGTATGCTGCGCTCCAGCGGATCGCCCCGCACCACACGCGCCCCCACACAGGGCTCGCCGCGATAGGAAGCTGAAGTATGTCACCACCCGATCATTCGACCCTACGCCGCCGCGATCTGCTCAAGCTCATAGCGGCCGCCGGCGTGACCGCAGTCGGCGGCTATGGCCTCTTTGAGTACACGCCGTGGCTCAACGACGACCAGCAATCCGCCCAGGTTCGGCGGCCGCTTGCAGCGAGCCAGCCGGGGGCGGCGCAGATGCTGGAGCTCGTCCGCTACGCGACGCTCGCCGCGAGTGGGCACAACACGCAGCTGTGGCGGTTCGCCATCGACGGGCGCTCGATCGATATTCACCCGGATGCGACCCGCCGGCTGCCGGCTGTCGACCCGAGCGACCGTGAGCTGTGGATCAGCCTTGGCTGCGCGCTGGAGAACCTGATCGTTGCCGCCAGCGCATCGGGGTATGCTGCCGAGGTCACCTACCCTGACGCTGCGGATGCGATCCATATCCAGCTCACGCCCAGCGCCGCGTCCGGAAGCCCGCTCTTCGATGCGATCCCCGCGCGCCAGAACACTCGCTCGGTCTACGACGGCCAGCCCGTCCCGCATGTGCAGCTCGACCGGATCCAGGCAGTACCGCTGGAGCCGGACGTCTCGCTGCACATGGTCACTCGCCCGAGCGATATGGCGACGGTGCGCGAGTATGTGGCGCTCGGCAACCTGCGCCAGTACGCGGACAGCGCGTTCATCGCCGAGCTCACGCGCTGGGTTCGCTTCAACAAAAAAGAGGCGCTGGCGTCGCTCGACGGCCTCTACGCGCGCTGCTCAGGGAACCCGACGGTGCCGCGCTGGCTCGGTCAGCTGGTGCTGGCTCACACGCAGCCGCAGCAGCAAGCGGATGCAGACGACAGCAAACTGCACAGCTCATCCGGCGTGGTGGTCATCGCTTCGGCGACGGATGGGAAGGCGCCGTGGGTGCGCACCGGACAGGTGTACGAGCGCCTGGCGCTCACGCTGACGTCGCTGAACATCAAATCGGCGTTCCTCAACCAGCCGGTCGAAGTCGCGGCGGTGCGCGGGCAGTTTCAGCGCGCCATGGGCTTTGGCACGGCGCTGCCACAGCTGCTGGTACGGTTTGGCTACGCCGAAGCCATGCCGCGCTCGCTGCGCCGCCCCGTTGAACAGGTCATGATGATCGGCGCATAGAACGCCGGGCCGCCCCATGCGCGCCGGCGAGCTGCGCCGCCCAGATTCCATTGGAAAGGTATCGAATGTCAACGAGCAAAACGTCACCCGGCAAAACGTCACCCGGCAAAACGTCACCCACCATAACGTCAACCGCCACAATGTCAACCGCCAAGGCCTCGTCCACCAGAACATCGCCCGCCGGCGCGCCGTCCACCCCGCAGCTCGCGCCGCTGCTGGAGTCGATCGTGGCGCTGCGCAACGATGTGATGACTCGTGGCGAGGCGCTGTATGCCGAGTGGCAGCCGCGCATCAAGCGCCCGGCCTTCGTCGCGGCCGCCCGCAACCTAGCGCTCTATCTGGCGCTGCGGCGCAACGACCTGCGGCCGCTCCAGCACAGGCTGGCAGCCAGCGGGCTATCGTCGCTCGGGCGTAGCGAATCCCACGTCCAACCATCGCTCGATGCTATCGCCGCCATGCTCGGGACCGCAAGCGGGGGTGCGGCTACCGACCGGATCGCCTTCCCGACTGCGGAGAGCTTCTTCGCTGGCGAGCGGACGATCGCCAGCGAGGCGACGGCGATCTTCGGCCGGGGGCTCCACGGGCGCAACACGCGCATCATGGTGACGCTTCCGCCGGAGGCCGCCAATGACACCGAGTTTATCGAGGCGATCCTGCGCGCCGGTGCCGAGTGCGTCAGAATCAACTGCGCCCACGACACGCCAGACGACTGGGCGGCGATGATTACCAACCTGCGCCACGCCGAGGAGACCGTCGGCGACGGCAGGCAGGTGCGGCTGCTGATGGATCTCGGCGGGCTGAAGATGCGCACCGTACTGCCGGAAAAACCGAGCAAGCATCGCTTTGTGAAAGGCGACACGCTGCTGCTGATGCGCGATCTGAGCGCCCACCACCACACCGATCTGCCGCACATCGGCTGCACGCTGCCGCAGGTGTTCGAGCAGCTCGCGCCGGGGGCTCAGGTCTGGATCGACGATGGCCAGATAGGGGCCATCGTGACAAAGATGGTCGGCGATGATGCGCTGCTCACCATTACGCAGGCCCCGCCCGATGGCAAGAAGATCCGCGCCGACAAAGGGCTGAACTTTCCAGACACCGAGCTCGATGCCGCGCCGCTGACCGCAAAGGACTATGATGATCTGGCGTTCGTTGTGCGCCACGCCGACATGATCGGCTACTCGTTTGTCCAGTCGGCGGCCGACGTCGCGATGCTCCAGGGCGCGATCGGCCAGAATCTGCCCACCGACAGGCCGGCGCCGACGCTGGTGCTGAAGATCGAGACGAAGCGCGCCGTGCGCAACCTGCCTGAGATTATCGTGCAATCCGCCGCCGGGCTGCCCACCGCCGTAATGATCGCCCGCGGCGACCTGGCGGTCGAGCTCGGCTACGCCCGGCTCGCGGAGATGCAGGAGGAGATCCTCTGGCTCTGCGAGGCGGCGCGCGTGCCGGTGATCTGGGCGACGCAGGTGCTAGAGCATATGGCAGAGGAGGGCATGCCATCGCGGTCCGAGGTCAGCGATGTCGTGCTCGCCAATCGGGCCGAGTGCGTCATGCTTAACAAGGGGCCATATATCGTCGATGCCGTGCGCTGGCTCGACCATGTCCTGCTGCGCGCGCAGGCGAACCAACATAAGAAGAGCCCACAGATGCGGGCGCTGAGCGCCTGGCAAGAGCTGTTCAGCGATGCGCCAGCGCACGCCGCATAGCGTCAGGTCGAGCGGCGCAGTCGCCGC
>JAYUUK010000220.1:0-13182 GCA_043754595.1 Roseiflexaceae bacterium
GGCACCCCGGTGATGTGGAAGACCGGCTACACCAACGGCTCGGCCAAGATGCGCGAGATCGGCGCGCCGCTGGCCGGCGAGCTCAGCGGCCATATTTTCGGCTCGCGCCAACACCACCACTTCGACGACGGCACCTTCGCAGGGTGCTGGCTGATCCACTCGCTGGCGCTGGCCGGCGAGACGCTGGAGCGGGCGCTGCTGCCCTATCCGCCGCTGCCGTCGGCTCCCGAGGACCGCATCGAGTTCGATGAGGCGCGCAAATTCGCCGCCGTCGAGTATGTGCGGCGGCGCTTCGCCGATGGCTACGATGTCAGCGATGTCGATGGCGTCCGCGTCAACTTCGGCGATGGCTGGGGGCTGGTGCGGGCGTCCAACACCGAGTCGGTGATCACCACCCGCTTCGAGGCGCGGACGATGGATCGCGCCATCGCCATCCGCGACCTGATGATCGGCGCGCTGCGCGAGTTCGAGCGGGCCTGAGCCGCTTTTCTGACGGGCGGATACATGGCCGTACTTCAGCAAACCGAGTGGATCGCGGTCCACGCCGATGGGTTCACCGTCAGCGGCGCGCGCGCGCGCTGCCACGCGCTCGCGCCGCTGCTCGTCGAGCGCGGCTGGAGCTGCCTGATCGCCGCCGGCACGCGCTTCATGGCCCCGCAGTTCGGCCACGACTGCCAGCGAGTGTTTGAGCAGTACGGCGTGCCGACCAGCAGCATCGCCTCGCCGGTGCCGTTCCCTGCCATCGAGCTGGCGCTGCTCCAGGGCCGCGCCGACTGCGCGCTGGTGGTGGGGGCGCGCAACCGTCCCTACTGGTACGGCGGTCTCATCCTACTCGGGCCGAGCCACGAGCCGCTGCTGATCGACCCGCCGCCGTTCGTCGATACGACGCCGTTCCCGACCGCGCCGCCGGCCCCAGACCGCCTGACGATCGACATACGCAGCCCGTACATCGAGGCGCTGCGCGACCGAATCGACGTCGACCTGATCAAACGCAGCGCGCTGACGATCTTCGTCGATGCGATGAGCGGCACCGGTGCCGGTATCATCCCCGCCGTCCTCGGCGACGACGGGCAGGCCAAGGCTGTGGAGATCAACCGCGAGCCGGATGCCTTCTTCGGCAAGCAGACGCCAAACCCGGCCGAACATAGCCTGGCGCGGCTGCGCAAGCTGGTGCGCGAGAGCGGCTCGACGTTCGGCAGCGCGATCTCCGCCGACGGCCGGGCTCTGGCGGTGGTGGACCAGCTCGGCGAGACGATCGCCCCGCTCGATCTGGCGCTGCTGCTCGGCCACTACCTGGCGCGGCAGCACCGGCAGCGCGGTGTCATCGTCGCCCCGGCCGGCAGCCCCGAGCCGCCTGGCGGGCTGCGGGCCTGGATGGACGCGAGCGGGATCGGCGTCGAGCTGGCGGCCGACCCGACGGCGCGCGCGGCGGCGCTGCGCGACGGCGACCGCAGCGGCGCGCTGATCGCCGTCAGCGCCGACGGCGAGGTGAGCGTCGGGCACGATGGCGGCACACCGGACGCCACGCGCACCACGCTCCTGCTCGCCGAGCTCTGCGCCCGAAACGGCGGCACGCTGCGCGGTAGCATTGAGGCCACGCGCGCCAATGGAAAGTAAACCCCAACTGATCAGCCGGCTGCGTTCGATCCGGCGGCTCGCCCGCCCGCTGGCGCTGCTGTTCGTCGGCGTCGTCGTGCTCTCGATCGGTGTCGGCTACTTCGTCACGTTTCTCTACCGCAATGTGGCGCTGCCGCCGCTCTTCGGCGTCATCACGCTCCAGTTTCTGCCGCTCTGGATCCGCGGCCTGCTCTTTCTGACACTCGGCCTCGGCGCGATCGGTGTGGCGCTGTGGCGTCTGAGCGACCTGGCCGTGATCTCGCTCGAAGCGGCGCCAAATAGCGGCGAGGTGGTTGTCGGGCTGGGCCGCGCCCGCGGCGCGCCGCAGATGGTCGTGATCTCCGGCGGGTCGGGCGTGCTGATCACCGCCAGCCTCGGGCATATCGTCAGCCGGCTGACGTGCATTACCCCGGTGCAGGACTCGGTCGAGTACTACTACCGCGCCTCCAGTCTGTTCAGCTTCGAGAATGTGACGTTTGTCGTGCCGACGCCAGCGCCGCTCGATGTCGAGCTGACGCTCAACAGTGGGGCGCGCACCGATGTCCGCAGCAAGCGCTCGCACGATGAGCGCTTCGCGCAGCAGCACGTCGTCGATATGCGGCTCGTCAGCGCCGATCAGCAGCCGGTCGAGGTTACCCAGGCCACGCTCGACGCCATCGCCGAGGCCGATGTCATCATCCTCGGGCCCGGAAGCCTGTTCGAGGGCATCCTGCCAAACCTGCTCATCCCCAGGCTGCGCGATGCGCTGCGCGCCAGCAGCGCGATGACGATTTATATCTGTAGCCTGATGACTGAGCCGGGCATGACCACCGGCTTTGGCGTCGGCGAGCATATTCGGCAGATCGTGCGTTTTGGCGGCTTCGCCCCAGACTACGTGCTGGTCAACGCGCAGCGGATCGACAGCGAGGTGCGGCAGGTCTATGCCGCCGCCAACCAGACGCCGGTGTTTCTGGCGCTCGAGGAGCTGGAGGAGACCACCGTCAGCGCCACCGACCAGATCACCACCCGCGATATCCTGCTCGATGGCTCGGTGGTGATCGAGGCCGACCTGACGACCTCGGTGGTGCAGCTCACCGCCTCGCTCGATAACCCCAACGAGCGGCGGACGGTGCGCGTCCTGCGCCACGACCCGGAGAAGCTGGCGAGCGCGATCCTTGAGGTGCTGCGCCGAGCGTGACGGAGATGCGGCCACGAAGGGCTAAAGGGATGATCGTGAAAAGCGTGGGTTTGGGGGCGCAGGCCCCGCTTTCTTTTCCCCCAATAGGATCGCTCTATGACCACCATCCTCTTCGAAGACGAGGGCTACGCCGCGCTGCTGCCGCTGGTCTACTCCCGGCCGACGTACGATCTGCGCTGCGGCATCTTCACGCTGCGCGAGCGCGTCGCGGCGCAGACCGGTGCGCAGCCGTCTGCGATCTGCCGGCCGCATCTGGCGGTGGTCTATGGCTCAGGCCGCTGGCCGCTACATCTGCTCAGCCGCAGCGAGCCGGTGGTGCTGGTCAACGGCCGCGCGCTGGAGACGGCCTGGCTGCCCGAGCTGCTCGATGCGCCGCTGAACACGCTGCTGCTGGCCGATGCGGGGGTCTCGCTGCTGGGGACGCCGGTGCTGCTGGGGGCCAAACTCTCGCCCCACCTGGCGTCTGCCGTGCTCGGCTACCTGCTGGCCCAGCGCGGCGCGGCGGCGCTGGCCGAGCTGATGCGATTCTGCGCCGCGCGCGAGGTGAAGACCAAACTGCTGAGCTTCCCGTGGGATCTGGTCAATGAGAACGGCGCGCAGATCGCCAGCGACTGCGCCATCCACCAGCGCGCCAACGGCTGGCCGAGCGCCGCCGCCCGCCCGCCCGAGGCCCAGGGGATCGTGATCAGCGTGCCGGAGCGGGTCTTCATCCACCCTGACGCGTGGCTCCACGGGCCGCTGGCGATCGACGCGCGCGGCGGCCCGATCGTGATCGATGCCGCCACCATCGAGCCGTTCTCGTTCATCCAGGGGCCGTGCTTCATCGGCGAGGGTGCCCTGATCTCAAGCGCCAAGGTGCGCGGCGAGACCAGCATCGGCCCGTGGAGCCGCATCGGCGGCGAGGTCGAGGCCAGCATCGTCCAGGCCTACTCGAACAAGCACCACGAGGGGTTTTTGGGCCACGCCTACCTCGGCGAGTGGGTCAACATCGGCGCGATGACCACTAACTCCGATCTCAAAAATACCTACGGCAACATCCGCATGACGATCGAGGGGCTCGGGCAAGTGGACAGCGGCACGCTCAAGCTCGGCTGCTTCCTGGCGGATCACGTCAAGCTCGGCATCGGCGTCCATCTCAACGGCGGCGCGATGATCGGCACCGGCGCAAATATTTTTGGCGTCCACTTCGCCCCAAAGACCATCCCGCCGTTCACCTGGGGCGGGCAGGTGTTTCGCGAGTATCGGATCGACTCGATGATCGATGTGACCCGCAAGGTGATGGGGCGGCGCAAGATTCCCCTGACCGCCGACGGCGAGGCGCTGCTGCGCGATGTGTTCGCGCAGACCCGCGGCGACCGCACTGAGATGCGCGGCACCACATCGCTGCGCGCCGCCCCCGCCGATGAGGCGGCGCTGGCCGCCGCCGAAGCTGCGGTGCTCGAATGACCAGCCGCCCTACATACGCGCGGCTGCTCAGCGCCACGCTCCTCGGCATCGCGCTGCCGATTTGGATCCTCCTGCTCGCCCGATCGGCGGATGTGGGCGTCGATTTCTACCCGCTCTACTTCGCCGCCGGCCGGGTGCGCGCCGGGCTCTCGTTCTACGGCGCGGATGCGACTGCGGCGCTCGCGCGGGTGTGGACGGCACCGTTCGCCGCCGCTGGGATCGCCTACCCGCTGCCGCTCGTGCTCCTGGTGGTGCCGCTCAGCCTGCTCCCGCTCGGGATCGCCAACTGTCTTTGGACGGCCTGGGGCGGTGCGACGACGTTCGCCGCCATCCGGCTCGCGCCAGAGTGGCGCACGCTCATCCCGCTGCCGCTCCTGTTCTTGCCGTTTTTCCGCAGCGCGATGCTCGGTCAGGCGACGCTGGTGTGGTTTGGTCTGGCCGCGCTGGCGCTGCTCGGGATGCGCGCGCGGACGCCGTGGCTGGTGGGAGTCGCCTGCGCCCTCCTGCTGCTCAAGCCGCAAAATGGCCTGATCTTTGCCATCGCCGGCCTGCTCTGGAGCCTGCGGCACGAGCGGCGCGGGCTGCTGTGGTTTGCTGGCGCGAGCCTCACGCTATGGGGGCTGGCGTTCGCGATCCAGCCTGGCTGGCTCGGCGCGTGGGTCGAGCAGGTCCAGCTGTACCAGCGCGTCGTGGCGCCGCCGAGCCTGCTCCCCGCCGGCGCGCTGCTGCTGCTGGCCTGCTGGCGGCTGCCGTGGTGGGCGCTGGCCGCTGCGGCGCAGGTGGTGCTCTTCCCGCTCTCCGATCTCTACTCGGCGCTGCCGCTGCTCTTCTGCTGGGTCGCTATCGGCGGCCCGCTCGCGCTCGTCGGCGCCGGCAGTTCGTGGCTCTGGTCGCTGCTCGGGCTGCCGAACTCGCTCGAAGCGCTCTGGCTCGCGCTGCTGTGGCCGCTGGTGATGTGCGCTACCCTGCGCACGTGGCTGGGCGTGCGGCGGCGCTGAGGGCTGTGGTATCATGCGGCTGCCCCCCCCATAGCCTGTCGGCGCATCCGTCAGAGAAAGGGACGCCATGACGGTCGAGACTATCACCAGCCCCGCCTCTCAGCTCGCGCCGCCCCACAGCGGCCGCTGGACCGTGGCGGACTACGAGCGCCTGCCGGACGACGGGCCGCGCGTCGAGATCATCGAGGGGGCAATCAATATGGCACCAGCGCCAGTGCTCCACCATCAGTCGTCGAGCAATCTGATCGCATACTATCTGACCCGCGTCGTGCAGCTGGCTGGACTTGGGTACGTGTTCAGCGCGCCCACCGATGTCGAGCTGGGGTTTGAGACGATCGTGCAGCCGGATATCCTGGTGGTGCTCAGCGGCGGCGCGGCCGCCCTCACGGCGCGGCGCGTGGTCGGGCCGCCCGATCTGATCGTCGAGATTGTCTCGCCGAGCACCGCCGGCTACGACCGCCGCGAGAAGCAGGATGCTTACGCCGCCGCCGGGGTGCGCGAGTACTGGATCGCCGACCCGGCCAGCCGTACCGTCGAGCTGCTGCTGCCCGAAGCTGGCGCGCTGCGCGGCGTGGCGGTCTTTAGCGGCGAGACGCCGGTGGCGAGTACCGTCGTGCCGCGCTGGGATGTGCCGACCGATGCGCTATTTGGCTGATGTGCAGCGCCGCCGCCACACAAGAAGCATGAGGAGACGATGAACCCAGCGATCGTGCAGCTTTTGAGCCGCTACCACTTCGCCACCACCGAGCGGCTGCTGGACTGCGCCGCGAAGATCGACGACGCGGCCTACCGCGCCCCATCGATCTACAACGAGCGCTCGATCCACCAGGTCTTCCACCACCTGCTCCAGGTCAGTCGCAGCTGGCGCATCGCGCTGGAGACCGGCTCGCAGCCAGCCGCGCTCGACCCGGACGACACGACGACCATCGACGCGCTGCGCGACACGTTCGCCGCCGAGCGCGATGCCTGGGCGGCGCAACTCGGCGCGCTCGACGACGCGGCGGTGGACGCCGATGTCACGGTGAAGAGCCAGCGCTTCCCCGAGCCGTGGACGCTGCCGCGCTGGCGGCCGATCGTGCAGGTGATCCTGCACGGCATGCAGCACCACAGCGAGATCGCCCAGGCGCTAACACTGGCCGGCCAGTCCCCTGGCAACATCGATATGATCTTCTTCGAGTAGATGCACGTCGTCGCTATCGGCGGCGGTGGCGGCGCGACCCAGGTGCTGCGCGCCGCCGCCCCATTCGCCACGCGCCGCACCGCGGTGATCGCTGTGACTGACACCGGCCGTAGCACCGGGCTGGCGCGGCAGATCGGCGCGATCCCGGCCCCCGGCGATCTGCGCGCCACAATCGCGGCCTTCGCCCAAGACCCGCTCTGGGCAGGGCTGCTCCAGCACCGCTTCGATGGCGCGGGTGTGCCGCAGCTCGAAGGGATGGCGTTTGGCAACCTGCTGATCGCCGCGCTCGCCCGCCACACCGGCGACTTCGACCGCGCCGTCCAGCTGACTGCGGCGCTCGCCGGGAGCGCGGTCCAGGTGCTGCCGGTCTCGGCCGCAGATACCCAGCTCTGCGCCAGGCTCGCCCATGGCGGCCAGCGCGTCGGCGAGCTGGCGGTGCGCGGGCTGAACAAGCCGCCGATCGCGCAGCTCTGGCTCGACCCGCCAGCAGCTGCGTCCGCAGATGCCGTCGCCGCCATCCGCACCGCCGATCTGGTGGTCATCGGCCCGGGCAGCCTGTTCACCACTGTGCTCGCCACGCTCCAGTTCGCTGGGCTGGTGGAGGCGCTGCGCCAGACCGACGCGGTGGTGGCGTACGTCGCCAATACCACCGCGCAGCCGGGCCAGACCGATGGCTATAGCCTCGCCGACCACGTCGCCAGAGTAGTCGAGGCGCTCGGGCCGGGGGTGCTCGATGCGGCGATTATCAACGATGGTCTGGCGGACGAGGCGCAGCGCGTCAGGCTGGCGGCCGATGGGCTGGTGCCGCTGGCCTGCGATGCCGTGCAGCGCGCCGCCATTGAGCGGCTCGGCGTGGCACCGCTCGCCGGCGACCTCGTGGAGCGCGGCGGCGACGCCAGGGCGCTATGGAACAAGCAGGATACCATCAAGCACGATGTGGCGCGGCTCGGGGCGGCTCTGGCATCGTTATTGCAACGCTAGCAGCACAACTGGCAAAGATTTGGTATACTATCATGCAAGCGAGGGATATGTGAGCGCAGCAGAGCTACTCGAACAGATCGCCGGCGAAGTCAGGATATGCCAGGCATGCAAGCTTCATCAGGGCACCACCAAGGCGGTGCCTGGTGAGGGCCCGGCCGACGCAAAAATTATGTTCATCGGCGAGGCACCGGGCTTCAACGAAGATCGTCAGGGGCGGCCGTTCGTCGGAGCCGCCGGCCAGTTTCTCGAAGAGTTGCTCGGGCTCGCCGGTCTGAGACGGCGCGATGTGTTCATCACCAACGTCGTCAAACATCGCCCGCCGAACAACCGCGACCCTGAGCCCGATGAGATCGCCGCGTGCGGCATGTTTCTTGAGCGACAGATCGCCGCGCTCGATCCGCTCGTGATCGTCACGCTCGGGCGGTTCTCGATGGCGAAGTGGTTTCCCGGCGAGCGGATCACCAAGATCCACGGCCAGCCAAAGTGGGTCGGCGCACGGATGATCGTGCCGATGATGCACCCGGCCGCAGCGCTCCACCAGCCGCAGAATCGCCCGCTGATCGAGGCCGACTTTCAGCGGTTGCCGGATTTCTTGGCGCAGGCCGAGCAGCGCGCAGCGGCGGGTATCGTCGCCGAGGAAGCGCCGGCCAAGCCTGAGACGCCAGATGTTGAGCAGCTCAGCCTGTTTTGATGTAGAGGACTATGGAAACCTACCGCCTAACCGCCGATGGACGGCGTAATGCGCTCGTGCTGCTCGTCGGCGCGTTGATCATCTGGGCGTTTGCGCTCTGGACGTTTCGTACCACTCTGGGTATTAGCTACAACCCGCTGCGGTTCTTCGGCTCGCTCGCCGCCGCGTTTGTCGGCGGCCTCGGCCCCGGCCAGATCATCCCCGCGCTGCTGCTGCTTGTCCTGATCGTCGCGACGCCATTTGTTATCTGGAATATTTTTGAGGAGTACGCGGCGAGCTATACGCTCACCGACGATGGGCTGCGCTTCGAGTCCACTGGCGTGGCGCTCACTTACCCATGGTCGTCGATCAGCGCCATTAGGCGCACCGACGCCGCCGATGCCGGCGATGAGCCGGACGAGACACTCGAGATCGGCGCTGACCTGACTGGGCAGATTGCTAACCCGGTCGCGCGCTTTCTCCACGCGCAGGCCTATGGCCGGACGCGCCTGCCGATCTATGGCGGCGTCGAGCGGCGCGATGAGCTGATCGACGAGATCCGCCGCCGCGCCCGTCTGGCCGAACTCAGCGCGTAGCGCGATGGCTGCTGGTGGTAGAACCCCGGCGAGCGCCGTGCGCGATTCCAGGGGCGATAGACGTTGTGCATAATGGGCTGCTGTGGCGCGGCCCATGCAAATAGTGATATTCGTGGCCAGCGATTCTGGCAATTGAGAAAGGAGCCGGGTCTGCGCGCTGTGCGCAGACCTGTGTGAAGTGCTATGACAAATGATCGATTGCGTGTCATCCCTCTCGGCGGCGCCGGCGAGGTTGGACGCAACATGTGGGCGCTCGAGATCAATAATGAGATCCTGCTGCTCGACTGTGGCGTAATGTTCCCCGAAGCCGATATGCTCGGCGTCGACCTGGTCCTGCCCGACATTGGCTATGTCCGCGAGCGCAAACACCTGGTCAAAGGCATCGTCCTGACCCACGGCCACGAGGATCACATCGGCGCGCTGCCGTACATCCTCCCCGAGCTCGACTTTCCGCCGGTATACGGCACGCCGCTGACACTCGGCATCGCCACCAACAAGCTCAAAGAGCACCGGCAGCTAGATAAAGTTACCTTCGTCAGGTTCAAAGCCGGCGAGCACTTTAACGTGGGGTCGTATGGGATCGAGCCGTTCCACGTGGCGCACTCCATCCCCGATACCGTCGGCCTCGGCATCACCACCTCGGCCGGCATCGCTGTCTACCTGACCGACTGGAAGTTCGACCACACGCCGGTAGATGGCTACCCGACCGACATCGAGAAGATCGGCGAGCTTGGCAAGCGCAAGCCGATCGTGTTGATCACCGACTGCGTGCGCGTCGAGTCCAAGGGCTTCACCCCGAGCGAGACGACGGTCGGCGAGGCGTTCGATGCGATCTTCGCCACCGCGCCCGGCCGGATCATCGTGGCGACCTTCGCCTCGAATATCTCGCGGGTGCAGCAGGTGATCGACTCGGCCGAGGCCTATGGCCGCAAGGTCATCCTGGCCGGCCGCAGCATGGAGAACAACAGCAAGGTCGCCACCGAGCTCGGCTACCTGCGGTCGCAGCCCGGCACGCTGGTACGGGCGAGCGAGATCAACAGCTTCCCCGATGACCAGATCGCAGTGGTCTGCACCGGTAGCCAGGGCGAGCCGATGGCGGCGCTGGCTCGTATGGCCAACCGCGACCACCAGCATATCAAGATTAAGCAGGGGGACACGGTAGTAGTCTCGGCCACGCCTATCCCCGGCAACGAGATCTCGGTCAACCGGGTGATCAACAACCTGTTCCGGCTCGGTGCCGATGTGATCTACGGCGGCGGACCCAACGGCTCCGGCGTCCACGTATCGGGCCACGCGGCGCAGGAGGAGCTCAAGATGGTGCTCGGCATGCTGCGCCCGGTGTGCGTCGTGCCGTTCCACGGCGACTACCGCCACATGATGCTGTACCGCAAGCTGGCACTCGGCATGGGCAAGCTGTTCAGCCCAGACCAGGTGATGGTGCCGGAGAACGGCATGGTGATGGAGTTCAGCGCGGCCGGTGGCCAGATCGTCGATCGGGTCCAGGCTGGCTTCGTCTACGTCGATGGCACCAGCGTCGGCGATGTGGGTACGGTGGTGGTCCGCGACCGGCAGCTGCTCTCGCGCGACGGTATCCTGATGGTGGTGGTCAGCATCGACCGCGCCACCGGCGAGCTTGTGGCTGGGCCGGACGTGGTGACGCGCGGCTTCGTCTACATGCGCCAGTCCGATGACCTCATCGAGGGGACGAAGGCGACGGTGCGCGAGACCTTCAACGGCCGCAGCGCCGGGCGGACCGAGCCGGACGCCGGGTTCATCAGCCGCAAGATTAAGGACGCGGTCAGCGATTTCCTCTACACCCAGACGAAGCGCCGCCCCATGGTGCTGCCGGTGGTGATGGAGGTCTAGGGCTGACGCGCTGGCGGCGCGAACGCGCCGCCAGCGCGTTAACAAAGAGGGGATTTCGCGGGGGCCGTACCCCCGCTACTCCGCCCTCCCGCTGCTCCGCGTCGCCCCCGCCCGCGCCCGCCCGCGTCGCCCCCGCGCCCACCCGCGCCCGCCCCCCGCTATTCCACAGTCAATCGTCGAGCGCCGCCCAGTCCACCATCACCCCCAGCTCGCGGTTGTCCGGGCTGGCGCGGTCTACATCGCGCGGCCGGAAGGTGGCGCAGCGCAGCGTGATGACAATGGTGTCCGGCTGGTCTGCTCCGGCCGGCGCATCGGGCAGGGGAAAGGTGAACGTCTGCCACTCGCCGCCCACGCGCGCCTCCGCTGCCGTATCGCCTGTGCTCACCCGCACGACGGCTCCGCCGCGACTGGCGGCCATGCGCAGGGTAATCTTTGTGGCCCCAGGCGGCCGCAGCAGCCGGATCTGCGCCGCCTCGCCCGTCCAGCGGTAGCCGCCAGGCTCGGCGGCGTAGAACCCCTGGATCGCGCCGAGATCCAGCCCGCCGCCGAGATCGACGCGCGGCTGTGGCGCATCGAAGCCAGCAAAAACTCGCCATGCCCAGCGCTGCGCATCGTCGAGCGTCTGCGTCTCGGCGGCGAGGTCGCCGATGGCGCCTGGCGTATCGCCGAGCGCGCGCCGCGCAGCACCGCGCAGCATCAGCGTCTCGGGGTGATCGGGGACGGCATCGAGCGCCCGGTTCAGCAGCGTCAGCGCCGTGGTTGCATCGCCATCGGCGAGCGCGGCGCGGGCCATGGCGTCCAGCGCCAGCGCCGAAGATCCATCGAGCGCCAGCGCATCCTCGGCGGCGGCGCGGCCCTCGGGGAGCGCGCCCATCCCCAGCGCGGCGCTCGCATGAACCAGCGCCAGGTGTTTGCCCGCCAGCGCCGGCACCTCGGCTAGGTAGTTTCGGTGCAGCAGCGTCAGCGCAATGCCCAGTAGCGGGGCGAGCAGCGCCGCAGCCTGCCGCGCCCAGCTTCTCTTGACCGCCCGCGTAGGGACGCAGCGTGCTGCGTCCGGCGCGCCCGGCGCGCGTCGTCGCATCCACCCAGCCAGCGCCATAGACGCAAACGGCACCAGCGCCGGGTAGAGCGGCAGCCGGTAGCGCAGCTCGACGTGAAACACCAGCGATGAAGCGAAGATAGAGCCGCACCACAGCAGCGCGCCGCAGGCCCATAGTCGGAGATGAGATGAAGCGATGAAACGATGCCCCTGCCCATCCTCGTCCGCTGGCGTCAGCGTATCCGCCTGTGCGTCCTCGCGCCTGCGCGTCAACGGCTCGGCTAGCATCTGCCCGACCATCCCCACCGATCCCGCCACGAGCATCGCCAGCCACAGCCCGTCGCCGAGGATCAGCCGCAGCCAGACCTCGAGCGGCGGCACCCAGATCGCCCGGCGCGCGCGCATGTCGTCCCAGTACTGCAACGCGAAGAACTTGGTGGCCTCGCCCCAGGCTTTGACCGCGAAGCGCTGCGGGTCGGCCAGGATCGCTGCCGCGCCGCGCTGCGATGCGAGCCGCTGCCGCGCGAGCCTATCATCGCCGAGGGCGAACAGCTGCGCCTTGACCGCCTCGCGCCCGGCAGGGTCGTTATCGAGCCAGAGGTTCTCCGCGCCGGCGGTGTCCACCAGGATTAGCCCGCCGTAGGTCATAGCGTTGCGCGCCGTCCACGGCCCGATCGTCAGCAGCGTGGCGAGCGAGAAGGCGCAGGCGGGCAGCAGCATGCGGAGCGTTGCGCACCGAGGCCACCTTCGCCAGACGTGCAGCGGCGGCAGACACAGCCACAGCGCCCCGAGCGGCAGCAGCGGCAGCGCCACCGAGCGCAGCAGCACCAGACAGCCGACAGACACGCCGGCCAGGGCGGCGCACAGCAGCGGTGCGCGCGGCCAGCGTCGTGTGGGCTCGCAGAGCGTCGCAGCGGCGCGCGCCAGCAGCCAGAGCGCGATGAGCATCCCGGAGATGAACAGTGTCTCGCTCAGCAACTCGGTGGCGGCGGCGGCCAGGGTGAAGTCGAGCGCGATCAGCCCGGCGGCAATCAGCGCGGCGCGGCGCGAGCCGGAGAGCTCCAGCGTCAGCCAGGCGGCTGGCAGCGCTGCCAGCGCCCCAATGATAGCCTGGATGAGCCTGATCCGCTGGACCAGCGAGTCGAAGAGGGCGATGCAGGCCGCCAGAAAGCCGGTGTAGAGCGGCGGGCGCATCAGCTTAAGCTCGACGTAGCGGTGTTCGCGCAGCAGCGTCAGCGCCTGCCCGAAGTACTCCTGCTCGTCGCCGCCGAGACCGTAGCGGGCGTGCCAGCCCCAGACGAGCAGCCGTAGTCCGAGGCCAGCGAGCACGATGAGGAGCAGCCACAGCCGAAATGTACGAGGCATAGCGCATCACGAGGTGTGAAAGGATAGCTGCGCCATTGTAGCACGGCGTACTGAGATTAATCCTGTTCGGTGTGCGGCAATCCTGTCCGTCTCTGGTGCGGGACAATCTTGCCCGTCTCTGGCGCGGCGCACAAAGGGGCGCGGAGACAATGTCTCCGCGCCCCGTCACACTCTCAGGTCCACCTCGACGGAGGAGTGGGCTAGCGCGCTGCCGCCTCAACATTGATCACGCGCTCGGCCAGCGCCG
>JAYUUK010000221.1:0-4332 GCA_043754595.1 Roseiflexaceae bacterium
CCACAGATAGCCACAGATACTGGACAAGTGCTTCGCTCATTTGCGTGTTGGGCCCGCGTGTAAGCGGGCGGATGTGCGGTGCCCGCCGCGCTGGCGTCGGTGGCAGCGCGGCGCTCGTGCATATTTGGAATGGCTGCAGTGCCGGGTTGATTGTCAGAACGGCGTCGGTGCATGCCGTACGGCGGGTGTCCGTGGGCAGTGCGCGGACGAGCGGTACCAATGGCTTGCCGGTGGCCTTTTTGTAGCTGACCAGCCCGATCCCGCGCGCGCGTCGTGCTGATCGAGCCAGCTGCGCCATTCGTCGCGGGTCAGCGGGTGGACGGCGTCTGGCGGTAGATCGCTCATAGCTCCCCGTGGCGAAAGCAGGTCGTCAGGTGGTCGTTGACCATGCCGGTGGCCTGCATCAGCGCGTAGCAGATCGTCGGGCCGACGAAGGTGAAGCCGTGCTGGCGCAGCGCAGCGCTCATCGCCGCGCTCTCCGGCGTGATGGCCGGCACATCGCCGATCTGCGCCCGGTGCGGCCGCTGTGTAGTGCCGCCGACGAAGCTCCAGAGGTAGTCGGAGACGCCGCCGACTCGCTCCTGGAGCATGATGAACGCCTGCGCGTTGCTGACGCACGAAGCGATCTTGGCGCGATTGCGGACGATGCCAGGCTCGGCGAGCAGCACGGCGATGCGCGCGTCACCGTAGGCCGCCACCAGCGCCGGCTCGAAGCCATCGAACAGCTCGCGGTAGCGCTCACGCTTTCGCAGGATAGTGATCCAGCTCAGCCCGGCCTGCGCGCCCTCCAGACAGATGCGCTCGAAGAAAGCGCGCTCGCCATAGAGCGGCACGCCCCACTCGGTATCGTGGTAGTGGGTGTAGAGCGGGTCAGCGCCGCACCACAGGCAGCGGGCGATCTGCGGTTCGGTCATGGGGCGCTCTCCTGCGCAGACATCGGCAGACGCAGCAAGCTGCGTCACTACGGGCGGTAGTTTGGTGGCAGACGCAGCTTGCTGCGTCCCTACGGGCGGTGGTTTGACGGTGTGCTGGCATCATCCCATCACACCCTCATTTGCCCCATCACCACGCGATATGCGGCGGCTTGAGCGTGGCGGTGACCGGCGCGCCATTCGGGCAGCTGAGCGCGAGCGTCGCGGCGAGCCCCCCGCCATCGCCGGCCCGCGCCACATCATCCCACGTCAGGTGGCCGAGGCCGATCTTGGCGCGACCGACCATCTCCGGTCGGCCGATCGAGTCTGACCTGGACCACACCAGATAGACGAAGCGCTCGCCTAGTTTGCCGTGGACGTACGGCCCGCGCCAGTCCAGGCTGCCATCGGCGCGGCGGACCGGCTCGATCGGCACCGCGAAGACGTGCTGGCTCGCCTCGTCCGGCGCGAGGTCGGCGATCTCCGTGCCGCGCTGGAGCCCGAGCCGGTGCGATGTGGGGATAGTGGCACACGCGAGCGTGAGTGTGATCTGCATCGAACCTGCTCTTTCATCGATTGGCATCGAGCAGCCCCAGCGCCGCAGCCATCACCATCGAGCCGGTGCGCGGCCCGAGCGACATGCTCTCCTCATACTGGCGGCCCGGGTTGTCATAATCGCTCGGTGGCACAAACTCGTCGTCAGGCACAATATAGCCGATCTCGTCGTCTGCGATGCAGGCGATGAGCTTCACTGGCCCGCGCATCGCCGCCTTGAGCGCGAAGCCCAGCCGTGGGAGCGGCTCGCCGGGGACGCTGAGGATCTGCGCCGCACCGAGGTCGAGCAGGGTACACGAGGTGGTCAGCGCGCCGTCTTTGAGCGGGCGCGGCGGCACGATGCCGATCTCGCGGGCCAGCGCGAGCGCCGGGTTGTCCAGCGGCAGGCGAAACTCGGCCCGCCGCGCCGTCAGCGTCGTCACGTCCTGGAGCGGGGCGGCGGCGAGCGCGGCGAGCGCAGCGGCGGCGTAGGCATCGCCCATCTGCGCCACAAACGCTGGGGTGCGCTGGGTGTCGTCTACGTCGGGCGAGAGCATGCCGCCGAGCGCGCCGGAGAGATGGAGCGCCATCCCGCCGGCGACGGACTCGACGGCGCGGCATGCGGCCCCGGCGTAGTCGGGCGAGAGCAGCGTGCTACCGTCCCACAGCACCTCGGGGTGGCAGGCGAGGTTGATGATCGTCCCGACCACCTCTTCGTCGATTTTGACGAACTGCAGCGCGGCGACGCTGTCGTCCACCACGTCAGGGTCGCGGAAGTTGGCGATGTAGCCGGGGAGCGCCGTCGTCGCGGCGCGAAGGCGCACCGGGCAGCAGAACGTCAGCGCCTCGATCACCGCCTCGACGATCGTCGTCTTGACGTGGGCGAGATAGCGCGCATCGACGCCTGGCGTGGCGCGGTCTGGCCCCCACAGCCCGATGGTATCGGGGCCTGAGTGGGTGTGCGTGCAGGCGATCATCACCCCAGAGGGGTCGATGTCGCGGCTGGCGAGCTCCTCGCGCACCTGCGCCACATCGCTGCCATCGAGCCCGATCAGGTCGACGCCGACGATGGCCGCCGTGGTCTCGCCGAGGCGAAACGCCAGCGCCCTGACGTACAAATCGGACTCGACGCCGGTGGCGCGTCGGCCGTTGGAGAACCCGGCGAGGTAGACTGGGACGTCTTCGAGCGCCGGCGTGATGATGCGGCTGGCCGCGCCGCAGAGAAAATCGGCTGTCATGCCACGTCCCCTATGCGTGAGCGAAACGCCGCGAGCGCCCCTGCGATCGTCACGATCTTCTATGGTTTGGCGCCCTCTCCCGCCGCCGTGCGGATCTCTGACGGCTGGAGCGGGTCTGACGCTGCGGCCGGGCGTGCGCCGAGCGTGAGCCAGACCTGAAGCGCCAGCCCGATCGCCGACCAGACCGCGACGGTTGTGGTCACGCTGCCGACGATCTGCGCGATAGCGCCGAGTAGGACACCGGCCGCCTGACCGAAGCCGACCATGATCAGCACGTAGAGACTCATGACCCGGCCGCGCACGTGGTCCGGCACGGCGATCTGGAGCAGCGTGTTGGTCAGCGTCAGCGTGGTGATGCCGCACCAGCCCACGGCGGCGATCAGCAGTAGCGCCGCGGGATAGCTATGGCTCTGGGTGAAGCCGCAGAGCATGATCGGGTAGGCGAGCAGCGCGACGTTGCGCAGCCCGATGCGCGGCAGCCGGTCGCCGGCGAAGGTGATCAGCAGGGCGGCGATGAGCGCGCCGGCGGCGTTGGTGCTGGCGATGATACCATAACCAAGGGCATCGGCGCCGACGGTAGCGCGTGCCAGCGCCGGCAGCAGCGGGATATACGCCATGGAGAAGGCGCACAGCACGGTGAGCTGGAGCAGCAGCCGCCGCACGTGGGGCGATGTGCGGACGTACGCCAGCCCCTCGGCGAGCTGATTGTGCTGCGATTTCGCTGGCGGCGGGACGAACGGCGCGAGGCGCATCATCCGCAGCCCGATCAGGGCGGCGACGAAGCTGACGCCGTTGACCAGAAAGGCTGGCCCCTCGCCGATGCCGGCGGCGACCATGCCGGCCAGCGCCGGGCCAACGATCCGCGAGCCGTTCATGACGATGCTATCGAGGGCGATGGCGTTGAGCAAGTCCTCGCGTCCGACGAGCTCGATGGTGAACGACTGCCGCGCCGGCATCTCGAAGGCCGAAGCGGTGCCGCTGACGAGCGCCAGGATGAGCACGTGCCACGGCTGGATCAGGTGGCCGAGGGTTAGCCCGGCCAGCAGCAGCGCGCTGAGCATCATCGTCGTCTGGGTCGCGAGCATGAGCTGGCGCTTGGGGAGTCTATCGGCCACCGTGCCGGCGAACAGCGAGAGCAGGAGCACCGGCACCGCCTGCGCCGCAGCGATGATACCAAGCCACAGCGGTGAGTCGGTCAGGCGCAGCACCAGCCAGCCCTGCGCAGTGTTCTGCATCCAGGTGCCGCACAGCGAGATCAGCTGGCCGATGAACAGCAGCCGGTAGTTGCGGTGGCGCAGCGCGCGCAGCGATGGTGGGATGGGCATCGGTTCTCGATCGCAGAGCGAGTTTAAGCGAGAGCGAAGTGGATGATAGCATCTTTTGTCCATCCCTGCTCGTAGAGCCGCCGTAATGCTATCTGTCGCACGCGTTTTTTGCCTGCGGCAGTGCGGTAGATTCTGTTTTACTGCTGCTGCGCAGCAGCAGTACGGGCATCGCTTCCGCAGCGCGCAGCGCCCCGCGCGGAGCGCGTCAGAAAAGAAGCATGATGCGCATGGGGGCTGCACCCCCGACCCCCGCTGTGCGCTCCGCGCGAGCGCAGCGCGCCGTGCTATCCCAGCTATAATGACGGCGCGATACCGCGCGGCAGA
>JAYUUK010000222.1:0-4322 GCA_043754595.1 Roseiflexaceae bacterium
TGCTGAGCCTGATCGGGCCGTACGATATGGTCATCGCCGCCAGACCGGACGCCGCCAGCCACGCCAGCCGCGTCCGCTATCTCGGCAACCGCATGCTTAACACGTTTGGAACGTACCTGATGGAGATGGAGATGAAGGACCTGACCTCCGGCTTCCGCGCCATGAAGCGCGATCTGATGCTGGAGTTCATCCCGCTGCTGCCAAACAAGTTCTCCTGGCCCACCACATCGGCGCTGGCGTTCGTCAAGGCCGGCTACCACGTCCGCTTCGAGCCGATCGTAATGCACAAGCGCCAGGGCGGCCAGAGCACCCAGAAGCTGCTCCAGAACGGCTTCCGCTTCGTGATGATCCTGCTGCGCATGACCTCGCTGTTCGCGCCGCTGCGGGTCTACGTCCCGGTGGCTATCACCATGCTCGCGCTCAGCCTGGTCTCGTTTCTCGTCAGCTACTTCGTCACCGACCCGTACCGCTTCCGCATCCCCAACTCGTCGCTCGGGCTGTTCGTCGGCGCCATTGTTGTGATGATGTTCGGGCTGCTCGCCGAGCAGATCGCCGGCCTCCGCTTCCAGCGCACGGGGGAGATTCGCATGAAGGAGTGAGGGGATGCGCGGAGGAAGGGATGACGTTGCCTCCCGGCCTTCCGGCCTCCCGCTCTCCCGCTCTCAGGTCTCACAGTCGCACAGATCCTGCCTGGCTTCAACACTATGACTAAAGCTCACAAGCCAATCCAGACTATCGGGCGCTGGCTGCTGCGCCTGATCGGCCCAGCGCTGCTGGTGATCTTCCTCGCCAAAAGCGACCTCGGCGCGATTACCAGCGCATTTGGTACCATGGATCTGTGGCCGCTGGCGCTCTCGCTCTGCCTGTTCCCACTGTTCATCGGCGTCAAGACCTGGCGCTGGCAGCTGATCATGCGCGAGCTCGGCCTGGCCCCCACGCCGTTCGGTCTCGCCGCCGCGCTCTATACCATCGGGCTGTACGCCGGCGGCATCACGCCTGGCCAGTCCGGCGATTTTATCAAGGGCTGGTACCTGCAAAAGCGCGGGCTGCCGCTGGCCCCTTCGCTGTTCAGCATCCTGATCGACCGCCTGTTCGACCTGTTCATTATGGCGCTGCTGGCGGTCATCGGGCTGTTCACCTTCGCCGATGTCTTCCCGGCCGGCGTGCAGCCGCTGATCCGCATCGCGACGCTCGGGTTTGCGGCGCTGATGGCGCTGATCACGCCGTCACTCATGGCCCGCGCCCCACGCGAGTGGCTGCTTGGCCTGGCCGCCCGCATCGCCCCCGCCCGCTTCCGCGCCAGGATCGACTCCGTGCGCCAGCAGTTCGCCCCGCTCAGCCTGCGCCCGCTGCCGCTCGTGCGGCTGCTGCTGGCCACCGCCGCATCGGCCAGCTCAACGATGCTGCGCATCTGGCTGCTCTACTTCGCGCTGCGCCTCAGCATCCCGCTGCTGGAAGTCATCGGCTCCACCGCCCTAATCGCCATCCTCCAGGCGCTCCCGATCAGCGTCGCCGGGATCGGCGTCCGCGATGCGGTGCTCGTCGCCCTGCTCGGACGCCACGGCTACGCCGCCGAGCAGGCCATCAGCCTCTCGGCGCTGTTCCTGCTGCTCAACATCGAGCACATCCTGCTCGGCTTTCTGGTATCATTGCGCTACCCGCTCGCCGCCGCAGACCAGCCGAGCGCTCAGTAAAAAGGAACGGTATCGCGTGCCGACCCGCCTCGCATCTCAGCCCTTCGTCGTGCTGTGTCGCCTGCTGCTGACGATCGCCGCAGCCGTCCTATTCGCCGTCGGCTGCTCCGGCGCACCAGCCAATGTCACCCAGGTCAAGACCGTCGGACAGACCAAGGTGACGGTCCAGACCCCGGCCACCATCGCGCCGAACCAGACCTACGATCTCGTCGTCACGCTGAATGGCGCGAACGGCGCGCCGATCGATGGGGCGGCGGTCTACCTGGAGATGACCATGAGCGGCATGGTCATGGGCAAAAATCAGCCGATCGCCGATGCGCTCGGGCAGGGCCGCTACCGCGTCCGCACCGCCTTCAGTATGGACGGGCCGTGGGCCATCACCGTCGTCGCCAGCATCGGCGGCGCGGAGGTGCGGGCACCGTTCAATCTCGTCGTGCAGAAGTAGCCAGGAGCCAGGAGCCAGAAAGCGGCACAAACGTATTGTTGTGCTGGTGCGCAGCTCCGCTGCGCACCAGCACAAAAAGGCCTTTCCGCGCTGCCGCAGGCCAGCAAGTGTCTGCCGCAGGCTGCTCGCCGCATCGGGCGTCAGCCCGTTCATGAGGAACAAACAATGACCGAGACATTTCGCTGGGGGATCTTGGGCACCGGCCGGATCGCGGGGGTGTTCGCCGATGGCCTGACCCAGCTGCCAGACGCCACGCTGCTCGCCGTTGGGTCTCGCGCGCAGGAGACCGCAGACGCGTTCGGCGAGAAGTATGCTATCCCGCGCCGCTACGCCAGCTACGCCGAGCTCGCCGCCGACCCGGACGTGGACGCGATCTACGTCGCATCGCCGCACTCCGGCCACCGCCCAGATACGCTGCTGTGCCTGGAGCACGGCAAAGCGGTGATCTGCGAGAAGCCGTTCGCCATCAACGCCGCGCAGGCGCGCGAGATGGTGGATTTCGCCCGCGCGCACAAGATCTTCCTGATGGAGGCCATGTGGACGCGCTTCCTGCCGCTGATGGTCAAGGTCCGCGAGCTGATCGCCGAGGGCGCGATCGGCGATGTGCTCATGCTCCAGTCGGACTTCGGCTTCCGCACCGACGTCAATCCAAAGAGCCGGCTATTCGACATGAACCTCGGCGGCGGCGGGCTGCTCGATGTCGGCGTCTACCCGGTCTCGCTGGCTTCGATGATCTTTGGCAAGCCGGAGCGGATCGCCAGCCTCGCGAACCTCGGCGCAACCGGGGTGGACGAGCAGGGCGCGGCGATCTTCAGCTACGCCGGCGGGAAGCGCATGGCGATCGTCTCGACGGCGGTGCGCACCAATACCCCCCACGAGACCGTGATCATGGGCAGCGCCGGCTCGATGAAGATCCACGCGCCGTCCTGGGCGCCCAGGCAGCTGACGCTCAGGCGCGGCGGCCAGTCCGATGAGCTCGTCGAGATCGGCTTCCCCGGCAACGGCTACCAGTACGAGGCCGCCGAGCTGATGCGCTGCGTCCGCGAGGGCCGACTGGAGAGCGAGGTCATCCCGCTCGACGAGACGATCCAGGTGATGGAGACGATGGACGCGATCCGCGCGCAGTGGGGCCTCAAATACCCGATGGAATAGACCGCAGCCACGCGCTGCGGTCCACAAAGGACACACACAGATGCAGTACGGTCACGTCACAGGCGTCGCCAAGCCGATCTCGCGGCTGGTGCAGGGGTCGATTATGATCGGCTCGAACAACCCAGACAGCTTCCGCATCCTCGACGAGATTTTTGCCCTCGGCTGCAATACTTTTGACACCGCCCACGTCTACGGCAACGGCGATGTCGAGCGCACGTTTGGCCGCTGGGTCAACGAGCGCGGCAATCGCGAGCAGTTGGTGGTTCTCGGCAAGGGCGCGCACCACAACCAGGATCGCAAGCGGGTCACGCCGCACGATATCACCGCCGATATCTACGATTCGCTGGCGCGCTTCGGCTTCGACTTCATCGACCTCTACCTGCTCCACCGCGACGACCCGACGCAGCCGGTGGGGCCGATCGTCGAGGTGCTCAACGCCCACAACAAGGCCGGCAGGATCGGCGCGTTCGGCGGGTCCAACTGGTCGACCGAGCGCATCCAGGAGGCCAACGAGTACGCCGCGGCCAATGGGCTGACGCCGTTCGCCGCCGCCAGCCCCAACTTCAGCCTGGCGGACCAGATCCGCGAGCCGTGGGAGGGCTGCGTTTCGATCTCAGGGCCGGGGCGCAAAGCTGCGAGGGACTACTATCAGGCCAACCAGATGCCGTTGTTCACCTGGTCGTCGCTGGCCGGCGGGTTCTTCTCCGGCCGGCTCAACCGCGATAACGTGGGGCAGATGGAGACCTACCTGGATAAGCTGGCGGTTCACTCCTACGCCTCAGACGACAACTTCAGGCGGCTGGACCGCGCGCAGGAGCTGGCCGAGGAGAAGGGGCTGAGCATCCCGCAGATCGCCACGAGCTATGTCATGAGTCAGCCGCTCAACATTTTTGCGCTCGTCGGCTGCCAGAACGCCACCGAGTTCGCGGCCAACATGGCGGCGGCCGAGCTCAAGCTCACGCCCGAGGAGTGCGATTACCTCGATCTGCGGGCTGAGAGCCGGTAGGAGCCGGGAGTAAGTAGCAGGTAGC
>JAYUUK010000223.1:0-13045 GCA_043754595.1 Roseiflexaceae bacterium
ACGCTGCTGCTGCGGCGCAGGCGGCGTAGCCCATCGCCGCATCGGGGAACTCGGGGCGGCCGACGGCGAGATCATAGATCACAGCGGCTGGGACGATCGGCACTGGGCGGGCGGCGGTGGGAAAGCCGATGCCGCGCTCGGCGAGCCACTGCATCACACCGGTGGCCGCCGCCAGCCCGAATGCGCTGCCGCCGCAGAGCGCGATCGCGTGGACGACCGAGACCGTCGCCGTCGGGTCGAGCAGATCGGTCTCGCGGGTACCCGGCGCGCCGCCGCAGACGTCCACCCCGCCGACGCAGCCGTCTGGCGCGAGGATCACGGTGCAGCCAGTCTGCGCCGCCGCGTCGTGCACGTGGCCGACGCGCAGGCCGGGGACATCAGTGAGCGCTGGCATCGTTGTGTCCTCTCGTGAAGGTGGCATCGCGGAAACTGCCAGGTCGCGGTTCGATCCTTGAAGACCTGGCGGGTCGCGCGGGCATGGTCGGCTGCATGTCGGGTCTGGCGCGCAGACCTGCCAGGTCTCAGGCGATCGATCCAGTCAGGCATGTGCGGCGAGAAACGGCTCTAGGCCGCCGAAATAATTGCGAACCGACGTACGGCTGAGTCGTGTCGGGAGGGTGCTCCGAAGCGCGTGGAACGACGAGTGCTGCCATGTGCGGAAGTCGCGCACGAACCCGTGATGCTGCGGATTGCGATGGATGTAGACGACCGCCCGCGTGATGTAGGCATCTGTCGCCACGTGCTTGCGTTTGAAGGCTTGCGCAAAAAGTGTCCCGGTTCGGCCGTATGTCTTGTTGAAGCTACGTGCGTAGGCGTTGAACAGATTCGAGAATTGCTGGCTGGTACGATGTGCGTCCAGCGCGTGCTCGCGGATACGGATGAGCAGGTGGAAGTGGTTGCTGAGCAAGCAGAACGCATACGTCTCGGCTATGGGCGCGATGTGGCGGCCGTAGAGTTTTAGAGAATGCGCATAGTTCTGCTTCTCCCTAAAGAGGTTCTCGCGGTTGTTGCCGCGATTGTAGACGTGGCAGCACTCGCCCACCTGTAGCAGCTCGATCTGCGGCTTGGTATACGGCTCGCTCATCGCAGCTGGGCCTCGATCGCCTGACGCCAGACGCCGAACGGCTGGGCGCCGAGCAGCTTCTGCCCACCGATCAGAAACGTCGGCGTGCTGTTGAAGCCTGACGCCGTCGCCTCAGCGATGTCTGCGGCGATCGCCCCGGCGTAGCGCTGATCCGCCACGCACTGCCGCAGCGCTGCGCCGTCGAGCTTCAGTGCATCGGCGTAGTCGGCGAACACCGCCAGATCGGCATCGCCGCCGCCGCCCCACTCGCGGCGCTCGGCCCCTTCGAACAACCGCTGGTGCATTGGCCAGAACCCGCCCTGGGCCGCAGCGCAGCGCGCGGCGTGGGCCGCCTGGAGCGCGCCAGGGTGAATGCTGGTGAGCGGGAGATCGCGGAAGACGAACGCGACCTGGCCGCGGTCGACGTACTCGGCGATGATCTGGGGCTGGGTCTCGCGGGCGAAGGTGGCGCAGAACGGGCACTGGTAGTCGGTGTACTCGACGACGACGACCGGCGCGTCCGGTCTGCCGATCGCCAGGCGGTCGCTGGTGGCGGGAGGCGGCGCGCCGACCCCGCTCGGGCGCAGCGGCCCAGACCCCTGAGCGCAGGCGGCGAGCAGCAGGAGCGCCAGGAGCGCCAGGAGCGGCGTGCGGCGCGGCATCGCGGTCAGCGCTGGACGAGCGCGCCGATGCCAGACCGCCGCGCCAGCGACGCGCTGCCATCGTCGCCGCAGTAGGGGCAGATCGACCAGGTCAGGTCGACGACACGGTCGCAGGCGGCGCAGCGGCGGCGCAGCTCGGTGTGACAGTGGGGGCAGAGCAGGAAGTCGGCCTCGATGCTGCGCTGGCACGATGGGCAGAGCTGCCGCTCCTCCATATCCTGGCGCAGGTACGCCTCTTCGAGCCGGCGGTTGTAGCGCTCGGCGAGCGTCTGTCTGGGGCGGAGGATGAGGTGGAGCACAATGCCGCCAAACGGCAAGACCAGTGCGAGCGCCACCGCCATCACCTGCGCCAGCACGTCTTCGCTGCGGCTGCTGATATCGCGGTAGGTCCAGAGGACGGAGGCGGCCCAGAGCAGCACGCCGTAGGCGATGACCACCCAGCCGATGGCGGTGAGGATCGGGACGACGGCATCGATCAGCGCGCGTATATCCATGGCTACTGTGCCACCCCGAGCCGCGCCACATCGGCGGCCCGCACCACAAAGATCGTCGCCCCGCCGACCTGCACCTCGATGGGGGCCGGCGGATAGAACTCGCCGCTCTCGGCGACCGGCGGCAGCGGCGAGACATAGCGCGTGCGGGTGTAGCAGTGCTCGCGCACCACGCGCACCAGCGGCTCCACCTGATGGTCCTCGGTGGCGATCAGCAGCGTGACGTTCCCCTCGCGCAGAAAGCCGCCCTCGCTGCTGATGCGGGTGACGCGGTGCCCGTTCGATGTCAGCGCGGTGAGAAGTTCAGGGGCATCCTGGCGTTGGACGACGGCGATCACAAGTTTCATGGCAACCTCATCTTCTACGCGGCTGTCGCGCGCTGTCCTAGCTACTGGCGGGTTCGAGCAGCCTGATCCCGCGCAGAGACGGCTGCACCGCCTCGGCGATCTGGTCGGCCAGCGCCTCGATCGGCTGCGTGGCGTCGAAGACGTGCCAGCGCTCCGGCTCGCGCTGCATCAGCTCGCGGTAGCCGGCCGCGACTCGGCGATGGTAGTCGAGCTCGCGGGCGTCGAGCCTGTTCCATTCCACCACGCCGCGCGCGTCGGTGGGCGGCAGGCGGGTGCCGCGCAGATCCTGGCGCTTGCGCCGCTTGCGGTCTAGTCCCTCGTCCGCGCTGATATCCAGGTAAATCGTGATATCGGGAACGAGGCCGCCGGTGGCCGCCTTGGTGATCGCCTGCAGCTCATCGAGGTCGCGGCCGAGGCCATAGCCCTGGTAGGCGTAGGTCGAGTCCGCGTAGCGGTCGCAGAGTACAATCCCGCCCTGACCGAGATACGGCCGGATCACCTCAGTGACAAGCTGCGCGCGAGCGGCCGAGAACAGCAGCGTCTCGGTGGTCGACGCCATCTCGGTGTGCTGCAGGTCCAGCACGATCCGGCGGATGAGGTCGCCGATGCGCGTCCCACCCGGCTCGCGCACCAGGATGACCGGGTGGAGACTGGCGTGAAGCCGTTCGTAGAGCAGACGCGCCTGCGTGCTCTTGCCGCTGCCCTCGGGCCCCTCGAATGTCAGAAACAGGCTCATCGGTAGATCTTCACTCGTCTATTTGGCTCGCGGCCTCGGCTCTCTGATTGTACATTATAGCGCTCCGCGAGCTGATGTTGCAGCCGCCTGACGTAGGAGCTAGCCGGCATCAGCTCGATAGCGTCGCGTTCGCCGTTGAGGACGCGGGTGATAGCGGTCTCGGTCTCGAGCATGGCATCGTTGACCTGCGGCTCGGCGGGGGCGCGCAGCTCGGCCGGGCGGGTGATGGCGATCGGGACCGAGAGATCCTCCGGCTCGTCGGCCTCGACGACGATCGGTTGCGCGCCGCCAGAGCTCGGGTGGAAGATATCGGTGAGCTGGCGCTCCATCTGCATCGAAGTGTTGTTGCGCAGCACATAGACCGGCACGCCGCCCTCCTCCGCCTGACGCACCCGCGCCGAGCCCTGGCGGTAGTAGTTCTTGAGCGTCATGACCATCGTCGCCTCGTTCATGTTACGGACGATGGTGGCCGGGACGCGCAGGCTGGCGATCGCGCGCTCGAGCCGGTCGCGGCTGATGCCAAACGGGTAGATCCGCTGTGCCTGGACGCTGCTGCGCAGCACTTGGTTGCGCTCGCTGCGGCTCTCGCTGCGGCTCTCGCTGCGATTCTCGCGGCCATTGCTGCGCTCGCCGCGGTCATCGTGGGCGGTCTCGACGCGGCCGTTGCGCTCGCTGCGGCCGTTGCGGCTGCGGTTGTTGCGGCCGCCATTGCGATCGGCGCGGCCATCGCGCGGCTCGCGGCCATCGCGATCGACGCCACCGCGCATGGGCGAGAACATGCCATTCTCCGGGCCGCCGTCGCGCGGCGGCCGATGGAAGGTCTCGCTGATCACCTGGCCGTCGGCATCGCGGGAGCGCTGCTCGGCGAGCGGCTCCTCGCCGCGCAGCAAGTCATCGACGGCCGATGCGACATCCTGGTAAACGATCATGCGGTCCCAGCTCTGGATCTCGACGAGCATATCGAACGTCGGCGGGGCTTTGCGCTCCAGCACCGTCTTCTGTGTGCCGCGCCGCCGCGCCTCCTCGTCGCCGAGGGTCACCGCCTGGATGCCCCCGATCAGGTCGGAGAGCGTCGGGTTGGAGAGCAGGTTGTCGAGCGTCTGGCCGTGGGCCGTGCCGATCAGCTGCACGCCGCGCTCGGCGATGGTGCGGGCGGCGAGCGCCTCAAGCTCGGTGCCGATCTCGTCGATGACGATCACCTCCGGCATGTGGTTCTCGACGGCCTCGATCATCACGCCGTGCTGCTCCGACGGGCGCGGCACCTGCATGCGCCGCGCGCGGCCGATGCCGGGGTGGGGCACATCGCCATCGCCGGCGATCTCGTTGGAGGTATCGACGATCACCACGCGCTTGCGCAGCTCCTCAGCGAGCACGCGCGCCGTCTCGCGCAGCAGCGTGGTCTTGCCGACGCCCGGCTTGCCGAGCAGCAGCACGCTTTTGTCGGCGTCGACCAGGTCGCGCAGGATCGTGATCGTGCCAAACACCGCCCGGCCGATGCGGCACGTCAGCCCGATCACCCGGCCCGCGCGGTTGCGCATGCCAGAAATACGGTGGAGCGTGCGCGGGATGCCGGCGCGGTTATCGTCGCCAAATGTGCCGATGCGCGCGATAACGAAGTCGATGTCGTCTTGCGTAACCTCACGGTCGCTCAGGAAGCGCTCGTTGACGCGGTAGCGGGCCTCGGGCAGACGCCCGAGGTCCATAATGACCTCGATCAGATCGCCGATCGTCTCAGGCACGTCCTCTATGGACTGTCTGATGGCGGGAGGGAGGGTGGTGAGGAGGAGGTCGATGTTGCTGGTAATATCGTTTTGGGCTGCCATAAAAAATCCTCTCGCATCGAGGAGAATGGTGTTGGTATAGACGGGCGCGGCTCGATCGCCGACTCGATGCCGGGAAGCAGTAGCGAGTTGCGCACGGCAGCGGTAGACTGACGGGACAGGAGCGCCTGCTCGCCGATCGGTTGAAATCCGAGGTCGCCGGCAGTCGCGAGCAGATCCTGCTGATACGCCCTGAGCATCAGGTAGACCGGCAGCGAGTCGTTGATCTGACCGAGGGCGAAGCGCAGCGCGTCGGGTGTGGCGCCGCGATCATCCGGCCGGATCAGCAGCGACAGCACGTGCGCCGTCGGCCCGCTCGTCAGGTGGAGGTAGGCCGAGAGATTATCGTCTGAGCCGAGCACCCAGCCGCGCCGCACCGGGCGGTTGAGCCCGCTCATGGGCAGCATCCAGTCGCGCGCCGAGTGGGCCTCAGCGTGCTGCACTGGCGGCGGGGTGACGGCACCGTAGAGCTTGTGGATCGCCCAGACATCGCGGCGCGACTGTGGTCGCATCGCGGCGATCGTCGTCCCCTGGTCCCAGTCGGGGCCATCGAGCCTGAGAACGAGCTGCTGGGTGTAGGGCGCAAAGCCGATCTGGCGGAACACTTCGCGCAGCTCTTCGTGACGCTGCGAGAGCGCGGCGAACTGACGCTGCACCCGAAAGCGCGGCGCGCTGGCCACGAGCTGTTCGAGCAGCCTGAACCACAGATCGGGGTCGGTCGGCGTGCCGCGGCCGCCGCCATAAGACGTGAGCATCACCACGTCCTGCTCCGGGCGGCCGCGCCGGCCGGTGGCCTGGAGCATGGCATGGGTGCCGCGCTCGTGGGAGATCAGTGTGATGCCCTCGCGGCCGCCGCCCTCGGCGGCGCAGCGCAGCGCGAACCAGAAGGCGCGGTGAGGCGCTGCGAGCATCATCTCGTTGTAGAGCATGACGGTGCTGCGCGGCTTGCGCCGTAGGGTGAGCATATCGAGCGGGGTCACCGGTCGGATCATTAAAACTCCAAAAAGAACCGATGCATCCGGTCATCGCGGCCGAGCTCGGGGTGGAAGCTGCTGACGAGCATATTGCCCTGCTGCGCCGCCACGATCGCACCATCGCCGAGCTGGGCGAGCACGGCGACCTGCGGCCCCGGCCGTTCGAGAACTGGCGCGCGGATGAAGATCGCGCGGTGCGCCCCCTCGCCTATCGCCGGGATATCGATGTTGGTCTCGAAGCTTTCGAGCTGCCCGCCGAACGCGTTGCGCCGCGCGGTGATGTCGAACAGACCGAGCGACGGCTGCCCAGCGACACCATCGGCGATGCTGCTGGCCATCAGGATCGCGCCGGCGCAGGTGCCCCACAGCGGCATGCCGGCCGCCGCGCGGGCGCGGATCGGCTCGATCAGGCCGTAGAGCGCCATCAACTTGCCGATCGTGGTGCTCTCGCCACCCGGTATGATCAGACGATCGATGAGCGCGAGATGTTTCGGCAGGCGCACCTGCTGTACCTCAACGCCGATGCCGCGCAGCATCGCCTCGTGCTCGCGGAAGTCGCCCTGGAGCGCCAGCACACCGACTGGCCGCGTCGCGCCTTTCTGATCGGCTTCTGGCCGCGCCGCTTCTGGCCGCGCCGCTACCATCCGCGCCCCGCCATCAGCTGCTCGGCCGGGATATCGCTGATATTGATCCCGACCATCGCCTCGCCCAGCCCTTTGCTCACCTCAGCGATGATCGCCGGGTCATTGTAATGCGTGGTGGCCTCGACGATCGCCCGCGCGCGCCGCCGCGGGTCGCCGCTCTTGAAGATCCCCGAGCCGACGAACACGCCATCGACGCCGAGCTGCATCATCAGCGCCGCATCGGCCGGGGTGGCGATCCCGCCGGCAGCGAAGTTGACCACCGAGAGCGCGCCGCGCTCGGCCACATCGCGCACCAGCTCGAATGGAGCCTGGATGTTCTTGGCGTAGCTGAACAGCTCGTCTTCGTCCATACTCTTGAGCCGGCGGATCTCGCCGTAGACCGTGCGGGCGTGGCGGACCGCCTCGACGACGTTGCCGGTGCCGGCCTCGCCCTTGGTGCGCAGCATTGCGGCACCCTCGGCCACGCGGCGCAGCGCCTCGCCGAGGTTGCGGCAGCCGCAGACGAACGGGATCTTGAAGTTGTGCTTGTTGATATGAAACTCATCGTCAGCAGGCGTCAGCACTTCGCTCTCGTCGATATAGTCGACGCCGAGCGACTCGATGACCTGCGCCTCGACGAAATGGCCGATCCGGGCCTTGGCCATCACCGGGATGCTGACGGCGCGTTTGATTTGCACGATCAGCTCGGGGTCGCTCATGCGCGCCACCCCACCCTGGCGGCGAATATCGGCCGGGACGCGCTCGAGCGCCATCACCGCCACTGCACCGGCCTCCTCGGCGAGCTGTGCCTGCTCAACATTGATGACATCCATGATGACTCCGCCCTTGAGCATCTGCGCCAGCCCCGCCTTGGTTGTCCATGTCGATTTATCCATAGTGGTGCTCCAAATTATGCCGGCTGCTAGACCGGGTGTCTGGCGGCGATTGAACGGAGCGCCAGCCCACGCTGTTTGCATCTGCAATACGGTATTTTACCATATTTCATTTTGTAGAGGAGGGTCTAAAGATTGATATTTGGCGCGCGTGTGGCGCTCGCCGCGCTGACGGTCGGACGGGCAGCGCCGCGGCAGGGGTGATTACTCTGCTGACAGTCGGAGGGCAGCGCAATACAGGCCACTATCACCACCATGTGTAGGATGAAGTGGCACGATTCTTGCAGCGGGTTCTTTTGAACGCCGTGATCGATAGATGACAACAATCGGCTCCGGTAAACCTGGAGGACGTGCGTATATGGAGGTTGCAGGGGTATTGCGGAGGTTTTGCAAAACGTTGACAAAGAGTTGACTGGTTTCAACTTTTGGCGTATACTCAGCGGTAAGCATGGGATGGATGGCAGCGACGCCCAAGACAGGAGAAGGAGAGGGTCTGAATGAGCTCTCAACGCGTTCCGGGTAGGGCCCGGCCATTGAGCACCGGCGATGCAGCTCCCCAGCCGCCCCGCACCGAAACACCGGACGATCATGTCCTAATCGCATCGATCGCGAGCGGCGAGAGCGCCGCCCTCGAGGCCCTCTATGACCGTTACTCCGCCGCCGTCTATCGTATGTCGCTGCGGATCGTGAAGAACCGCGAGATCGCCGAGGATGTGACGCAAGAAGTATTCTGGCGCGTCTGGCGGCGGGCATCGAGCTTCGAGCGCGAGCGCGGCCGCGTGGCGCAGTGGGTGTTCGGCATCGCGCACAACCTGTGTATCGACGAACTGCGGCGCATGCGCGCCCGACCCACCCCGGTCTACGAGGACGTCGATCATCCGGTCATTCAGCAGCTGGTAGACGAGCATATCGACGTGCCGGCCACGGTCTGGTCCTCCGAGCAGCACCGGCTGATCGTTGAGGTACTCGCCCACCTCCCGGTCGCGCAGCGCCAGGCGATCGAGCTGGCCTATTTTGGCGGAATGTCGCACCAGGAGATCGCCACTCGGCTCGATCGGCCGCTCGGCACCATCAAGACGCGAGTCAGGCTCGGACTACAGAAGATGAACGTCCTGCTCGCCGCGCGCGGCTTTCAGACCCACGATAGCGTGTGACCAGCGCCCACAACCTGGCGATGTCTCAGAAGAGGATACCAGGGTGTGTCCTTTTTTGTTGCCCTGCGGCTTGACAACCGGCGTCTAAGCGCAGACAATAACTGCAACACGTCGCAGCACATCTATCGGCCGGCGCGCTTCGGCCGCACCACACTATGGGCATACCTACAAACCATCCCGCCAGCCCGCAGCGCCTCGCTCGCCCCCGCCTGCTCCTCTCCCTGCTGCTCATTGCCAATCTGCTCGCGGGGTGCGCCGGCAGCGCCATGGCCCCCGCCGCGCTGCAGCCGCAGATCGCGCTGATCGGCGGCGTGGCACTGCCTACCATCGCCGACCCGCCTGGCCCCAGCAGCGCCGACGGTGTGAGCGAGATTCAGGAGATGCGCGCGGTGGTCGCGGCGCGCAGCGCGGCGCAGCGCGATACCGCGCTTGGGTGGCAGCGCCACGCTGTGCTGCGCTGGAATGCCATGGCGCGGGCGCTGGTGGCCGAGGCCGGCATCGACCCACTGAGCGCCTCGCGGGTCTACGCGCTGCTGAGCATGGCGCAGGAGAATGCGCTGCGGGCAGCGCTCGCCGAGCAGCGCCGCTTCAACCGCGCCGCGCCACGGCTCGATACACCGCCGCTCTTCGCGCCCGGTGCGGCTGGCAGCTACCCATCCGAGCACGCGGCGCTGGCCGCCGCATCGGCCGCAGTGCTGGACTCCTTCTTCCCGCAGGCCACGGTCCGCCTCGATGCGCTGCGCGCCGAGCACCAGGAGAGCCGGCTGTGGGCTGGTGTCAACTGCCGCAGCGATATCGGCGCTGGGGATCGGCTCGGCCGCGACCTTGCGGCGAATCTGGTGGCGCGATCCAACCCAGACCTGGCGACGATCGCGTGGGATGACAAGCTCCCGACCGGGCCGCAGTATTGGTCGAACACGCCGAGCGACCCGATGGGGCCTATGCTGCCACAGTGGGGCAAGCTACAGCCGTGGCTGCTCGAGCGCCCCGACCAGTTCCGCGCGCCGCCGCCGCCGGCCATCACAGCGCCCGAGTTCGGCGCGGCGATCGATGAACTGCGTCAGATCGCCAAAGACAGGACGCCAGAGCAGCTGCGGATCGCCAAGTTCTGGGCCGATGGGCGCAACACCGCCACGCCGCCCGGCCACTGGAACGCGATCGCCAGCGAGATTATCGTCGCCGAGGACCTCGACGAACTGGGCGCGGCCGAGCTGCTGACCACGCTCAATATGGGGCTGATGGACGCGGGTATCGCCGCCTGGGATACCAAGTACACCTACTGGCTGATCCGCCCGACGCAGTTCGACCCATCGATCGTGCCGGCGGTCCGCGTGCCGCATCACCCGTCGTACGTCTCGGGCCACGCGGTGTTCTCGGCCACCGCGGCCACCATCCTCGGCGCACGCTTCCCGAAGCGCAGCGCAGCGCTGTGGCAGATGGCGGAGGAGGCGGCGCGCTCGCGGGTCTACGCCGGCATCCACTACCGCTTCGACGGCGATGCCGGGCTGACGATGGGGCGGCAGGTGGGCGAGTGGGCGGTGACGCATCTGCGGAACGAGGAAACCAAAGAACCAAACAACTAGCCGGAGCGCAGCGACCAGACGGCGATGCCGGGCTGACGATGGGCGAGCCGGCGGTGACGCATCTGCGGAACGAGGGAACCAAAGAACCAGCTGGAGCGCAGCGACCACACGCTCTACCCGATAAACCGATCGTCGCTGCCGAACAATGCGGCCTGCCCCAGCCAGCCGATCAGCGGCGCGCCAGGGTCGTGGCAGATCGTCGCGTGGTACCAGGCATCGTGCTCCGGCTGCGAGCGGAACACGGGGCAGTAGTTGCGGCTGCTCCAGAGCTGCATAAACGCGGCGCGCTCCAAATTGCGGTTGCCAGGGAAGATCTCGACGCGCCCATCGCCGTCATAGTCATAATCGTTGGTGGCGATATCGAACGCGCCGAGCGATGGCCACTGCGCATCGACGAGGTAGTACTCCTCGTGGCGCGCGCCGCAGGCGTCGGCGTATAGCTCAGAGTAGCCGACGAGCACAGTGGCGTGCTGGCCGTAGAAGCTGAGCGAGCCGAGTTGCTGCGTGCGGTAGATATCGACGATCGTGGGGACGCCGCGATCCACCAGGCTGCGCAGGACGCGCTCGGCGTCGGTGTTGCCGAGGTAGCCGAAGTGCGAGCCGTAACCGCGCCGCCTAAGCTGGATGGATTTGAGCGGGGGCAGAGTGCCGCCGAGCTTTGGCTGAAACAGGGCACCGGCCTCGCGGATGAACTCGTCTTTGGTGTAGCGCGGCGCGCCGGCCAGCAGATTGCAGGCGTTGGCGAGCGAGGTGAAGCTGCACTCGTTAAGCCCCTGGCCGCCCACCGGCCAGGCGCGGGCGTCCGCCTCGACGATCACGCTGTGGACGAATGCGGGAAATGCGGTCATGCAAGCTGTCTCCTTCTCCATGCGCGCCAGAGCAGGAAGGTCTCGATCGGGCCGATGACGAGAAACGCGCCCCAGATCGCGGTGAGCGATGGCCAGAAGTGTGCCAGTATATAGCTGATCACCACGATGATCCAGACCGAGATGCCGGAGATCAATAGCGGCGTGCGGGTGTCGCCGGTGCCGCGCAGCGCCCCGGCGAAGACGAATGTGCCGGCCCAGAGCGGCTGCGCGATCGCGACGATCTGGATCGCCCCAGCGCCAGACGTGACCATCCGGCCGTCCTCGGTGAAGATCTGCATCAGCTGCGGCGAAAAGAACAGAAAGATCACCCCGAGCGTCCCCATCCATGCCACGGCCCAGCGCATCGCAACGCTCACCGCCTGCCGCGCGCCGCGCGGGTCGCCCGCGCCTATCGCCTGCCCGACGAGCGCGGTGCTGGCCAGGCTGAAGCCGATGCCGGGCAGGAACGCCAGCGAGAGCACATTGATCGCGACGCGGTGGGCGGCGAGCGCCTCGGTGCCGAGCCGTGCGACGATCGGGGTGAGCGCGGCGAACGCTGAGATAATGATCACCTCTTCGAGCGCCGCCGGCAGCCCGATCTGGAGGAGCTCGCGGGCGCGGACCCAGCGCGGCCACCAGTCGCCTCCGCCGCCGATCCGCATGCCGTTGACGCCGCGCCAGAGCACCGCCAGCACGATCAGCGCGCCCACCAGCCGCGAGCCGAATGTGCCCCAGGCGCTGCCCGCCACGCCGAGCCGCGGCATGCCGAGGTGGCCATAGATCAGGCTCCATGCCAGGACCACGTTGATGACATTGGCGAGCAGCGTCACCAGCATCGGCGTGCGGCTATCGCCTGCGCCGCGCATGACGCCGCTGCCGATCAGCATGATCGTGAGCGTGGCCACCGTGCCGAGCGTGATACGCAGGTACTCCTCAGCCACCAGCGCCACATCGCTGCCAAGGCCAAAGATGCCGATGATGGCATGCGAGAAGAACAGCCCGACGAATGTGATGGGCAGGGCGACGATCGCGCTCCAGAGCATCGCCTGACGCGCCACCAGGCTGGCGCGCGCCATATTGCCAGCACCGGTGGCCTGCGCCACCAGCACCGACGCCCCGACCGAGAGCGCTGAGAGCGCGGCGGTGAGAATGAAGACCACCTGGAGCGATGAGCCGACACCGGCGAGCGCGACCGCGCCGAGCCCGGCCACGAGGATCGTATCGACGATGCCGAGCATGGTCTGGAGCAGGTTCTCGCCGATCACTGGCGCGGCGAGGTTGAGCACCCGGCGCTGGACGCTCTGGGTTCGGTCGATCGGCGAGTGGAGCGTATGGTCGGCGGTCGGCGGCTGTGGCTCGGTTGGGAGGCTCTGTGGGGTGGACATACACTCTGCTATTATCGTGAGACGCGATGCGACACGCAGCTATCATACCACGCGCGCCGCTATCGTCGTCTCCTTCCTCGGGCGGATGCGACAGACGCTTCGCGGCACAATTCTGGCGCGCACCTGGGTCTGGTGGCGCTCAGTGTGACATGCTGAGCGACGATCGCGCCCCACATGACATGCTGAGCGGCGCGCGATAGACCGCCAGACGCGAGCAGACGAATGCCGCGAAGCATCTGTGCTATTCCTGGGGCGCGCCTTCGGCTGAGGGTGGCCGCGATCTGTGGCTCAGCTGTGGCGCGCCGATCAGCAAGTAGCCGGTGACGCCGGCCAGCAGCAGCCCGCCAAGGAAGACCATGGCGACACCGCCGATCGCGTCGGCGGCATCGCCGCGAAGCAGGCCCACCAAGCTGATCGCCGCCACAGCGCATCCGAGCACGAGCAGGGCTGCAAGCAGCGCCGGGCC
>JAYUUK010000224.1:0-4289 GCA_043754595.1 Roseiflexaceae bacterium
GACTACATCATCGAGCGCATCACGCCGACGACCCGTCCCTCGACTCTGACGCTCGACGGGTGGACGTATATCGGGTCCATCGTCTGGTTCGCCGGCTGGAGCCGCACCTTATCGCCTTCGAGGTAGAATCGCTTCAGCGTCACGGCGTTATCGTCCTCGATCCGCACCGCGACCATCTGCCCGTTCTCCGCAGTCTCCTGATAGCGCATCAGGACGATGTCCCCATCGTCGATCAGCGCATCGATCATCGACTGCCCGCGCACCCGCAACGCGTACACGTCCTGCAGCTTATCGCTTGCGACGATGTCGGTCGGCACATCGATGAGTTCGTTATCGCTCGTCGAGGTGTCTTGCGGGTTTGGCAGCGGCTGACCGGCCGTGATCGTCCCGAGTAGCGGCACCTGGCCGCCGGCGGAGCGCCCGATCGACACGGCTGCGAAATTGGGGATGCTGATCCCGCGCGATACTTTGCCCTCGCGCTTCAGCGCGCCCTTGATCTCAAGCTGCCGCAGATTGTACGCTACTACCGAAGTCGAGGAAATAGCGAGCTCCTCCTGGATCTGCCGGATGGCGGGCGGATAGCCCTGGCGCGAGACAAACTGCTCGATGTAGGTCAGAATTTCTCGCTGCCGCGCCGAGAGGCTGGTTGAAGAACGCATATGCATTGTCCTTTCGTCGTGCGGCCGCTCCGCTCTCAGTGAATGAGAGACCGCTCGTAACACTAAGAAGATTTGATCATGACAACGACACTAGAACACATGTCGCAACCTGATTATAAAGGAAACACCTGTTCGCTGTCAAGAGCGAATATAGCACATCTGCGTCATAATTTGACAAGCCACTGTGTGCGTGATACAATCTCGCATCGCTGATCCCGATTTGGATCGGTTTTAGATGTTCATCGCCCTCTTCTAAGGCGTGGTGTACACCACGACCAGATCAGGGGCAACATTTTTTTGTCAAGAAATGCGCGCCCTCGTGTGCGCGGTGAGCAACGAAAGAGTATCGAATGCCGACGATCAATCAGCTCGTGCGTAAGCCTCGCAAGCCAATAGTCAAGAAGGTCAAGGCTCCGGCACTGCGCTTTAACTACAACGTGCTGAAAGGCAAGCTGACCCGCGTCAAGGGTGCGCCGTTCAAGCGTGGCGTCTGCACGCAGGTGAAGACGATGACGCCGAAGAAGCCGAACTCGGCGCTGCGTAAGATCGCGCGCGTTCGGCTCTCCAATGGCATGGAAGTCACTGCCTATATCCCTGGCGAGGGGCATAATCTGCAAGAGCACTCGGTTGTGCTCATCCGCGGCGGCCGTGTGAAGGATCTCCCTGGTGTTCGCTACCACATCGTGCGTGGCACGCTCGATGCCCAGGGTGTGGCCAATCGCAAGCAGGGTCGCTCAAAGTACGGCACTAAGAAGAACGTCGCGCCGGCTAAGAAGAAGTAACATACGAGGTGATCTATGCCCCGTCGAGGCACAATCCAGAAGCGAATACCCCTGCCGGATGGTAAATACAATAGTATTCTCGTGCAGCAGTTCATCAATAAGGTGATGGAGAGCGGCAAGAAGTCCACCGCCGAGAAGATCGTCTATGAGGCGATGGAGCTTGCATCGAGTCGTCTAAAAAAAGGGCCGATGGAGATCTTGGAGATCGCGCTGCGCAATGCTGGCCCGGTCATTGAGGTCAAGCCTCGACGTGTCGGCGGTGCTACCTACCAGGTGCCAGTCGAAGTCAAGAGCGACCGGCGGCAGAGTCTGGCGATGCGCTGGCTGCTGATGTCGGCTCGTGGCCGGGGCGGCAAGCCCATGCGCGAACGCCTGGCCACCGAGTTGATCGATGCCTATAACAATACCGGCAATACCATCAAGCGCAAAGATGATGTGCAGCGCATGGCAGATGCCAACCGCGCCTTCTCGCACTACGGTCGGTTCTAGGGGTGCTTGGCTGCGATGGCGCAGCCAGAATGCGTCGATGCTGCGCAGTCGTCACAGAGATGCTACCAAGGTCAAGAGGAGTTAAGCAATGTCCCGTGAAATTTCCCTCGAGCGAACCCGAAATATCGGGATCATCGCCCATATCGATGCGGGAAAGACGACGACGACTGAGCGCATCCTGTTCTATACCGGCCGCAGTCATAAGCTCGGCGAAGTCCACGAGGGTCTCGCCACGATGGACTGGATGGAGCAGGAGCGCGAGCGTGGTATCACGATTACCGCTGCCGCGACGACAGCGTCGTGGACGTTTAACGCTGTCGTCTATCGCATCAATATTCTCGATACTCCCGGCCACGTCGATTTTACCGTCGAGGTCGAGCGCTCGCTGCGCGTCCTCGATGGCGGCGTCGTGGTCTTCGATGCCGTCGCTGGCGTCGAGCCGCAGTCCGAGACGGTCTGGCGTCAGGCCGATAAATATCATGTGCCGCGTATCTGCTTTGTCAACAAGATGGATCGTACCGGCGCAAATTTTGAGCGTACCGTCCAGATGATCAAAGATCGCCTCGGCGCGAAGCCGGTGCGCATCCAGCTCCCGATCGGTTCCGAAGATCGCTTTCAAGGCATGGTCGACCTGTTCGAAAATAAAGCGCTGATCTACACCGATGATCAGGGTCGTGACGAGTTGATCGATGATGTGCCGGCAACGATGCTCGCCGATGTTGAGGCCGCGCGAAGTGAGCTGATCGAGCTGATCGCTGAGACCGACGACGAACTGACGATGATGTACCTCGAAGGTATGACGATCGACACCGCCGATCTCAAGCGTGCGCTCCGCAAGGCCACGATCGATGGCAAACTCGTCCCGGTGCTGTGCGGCGCTGCGCTGCGCAACAAGGGTGTACAGCGGATGCTCGATGCAGTGGTGGAATATCTCCCATCGCCGCTCGACCGTCCGGCGATCCGCGGCGTTCGCCCCGGCCAAGATATGGAAGATGAGACCGTCGAGCATATCACGCGTCGCGCCGCTGACAGCGAGCCGTTTTCCGGGCTGGTGTTTAAGATCGTCGCCGATCCGTTCGTCGGGAAGCTCGCTTACTTCCGCGTCTACTCGGGTCAGATCGATAAGGGCTCGTACGTCCTCAACAGCACGCGCAATCAGCGTGAGCGGCTTGGGCGTATTCTTCAGATGCACGCTAACCATCGCGAAGATATTGACTCGGTCTACTGCGGCGATATCGCGGCGATGGTCGGCCCGAAGCAAAGCTATACCGGCGATACGATCTGCGACGTGGACGACCCGATCGTCCTCGAGAACATTCGCTTTCCCGAACCGGTCATCCAGCTCGCCATTGAGCCAAAAACTAAGGGCGATCAGGATAAGATGGCGGTCGCGCTCTCCAAGCTCTCAGATGAGGATCCGACGTTCCGTGTCTCCACGAACCAGGAGACCGGTCAGACGATCATCGCCGGCATGGGCGAGCTGCATCTCGAAGTCATCGTTGACCGCATGCGCCGCGAGTATAAAGTCGAGGCGAATCAGGGCAAGCCGCAGGTTGCCTATCGCGAGGCGATCACATCGCCCGCCGATGTGGACAGCAAGTTTGTCCGCCAGTCCGGCGGTAAGGGTCAGTATGGTCACGTCAAGCTCCAGCTTGAGCCGCTTGCGCCTGGCAAAGGCTTCGAGTTCGTCAACGGCATCGTTGGTGGCTCGGTGCCGCGCGAGTACATCAACCCGATCGAAGCCGGCATCAAAGAGGCGATGGCATCTGGCGTTCTCGCTGGCTATCCGGTGGTTGATCTCAAGGTGACGCTCTACGACGGCTCGTACCACGAGGTGGACTCGTCGGAAATGGCGTTCAAAATTGCTGCGTCGATGGGCCTCAAAGACGGCGTGCGCAAGGGCAAGCCGGTGCTGCTTGAGCCGGTGATGAAGGTCGAAGTCACCACACCTGAGGATTTCCTCGGCTCGGTGCTCGGCGATCTTAACGCGCGACGTGGCAATGTACAGGGCATGGAAGCCCGCGCCAACGCGCAGATCGTCAAAGCCTTCGTTCCGCTGTCGGCGATGTTCGGCTACACCACCGACCTCCGCTCGTCGACACAGGGCCGCGCCACATCGTCGATGGAGTTCGCATACTATCAGCCGCTCCCCGATGCTATCGCCAAAGAGATTATCGAGAAGCGCCGAGGTTAATCTGTGACTAGGTGAGCGCGGTAAAGACGCGCTCACCATTGCAATATATACTACTTGAGGAGCGATACAATGGGTAAGCAGAAATTTGAGCGGACGAAGCCGCATGTCAATGTGGGGACGATCGGGCACGTGGACCACGGCAAGACGACGCTGACGGCGGCGATC
>JAYUUK010000225.1:0-41164 GCA_043754595.1 Roseiflexaceae bacterium
GGCTAGCGGCGCACATCGGATCAACGCGCCAGGCGCTGCGACAGTTCTGTCGCAGCGCCGGGCGCGTTGATCCGATGTGCGCCGCTAGCCTTCGGTTAACTGCGCTACGATGACTGGCACCGCCACGGTGAATGTCGCGCCGCTGCCCTGCTCGCTACGCACATCGACCCAACCATCGTGAGCCTCGATAATCTGGCGCACGCTGGCGAGACCGAGCCCTGTTCCCTGAAATGTACCGCGGACATTGGTGGCGCGGTGAAACGGCTGAAAGATCTGCGTCAGCTCATCGGCGGGGATGCCGACGCCGCTATCGCGAATCTGGATGGCGGCGTAGATTCGGCCATGCCGCAGCGCCCGGCTCAGTTGCACTTGGATCGCGCCGCCGTCCGGGCTGTACTTCAGCGCGTTGGCCAGCAGGTTATCCAGGACTCGCTCCATTCGCGCCGCGTCGAGCTCGGCGATCAGCGGTACTCTAGGCGGTACGAAGCTCAGCTGGTGGCGCTCGCTGGTCTGCGCAAAGCGATCGACCGCCGCGCGCACGATCTCGCCCACATCGGAAGGTGCGCGTTGGATATCTAACTCCGCGCCAGATTGCAGCTTCATGCCATCGAGCAGCGTTGCGATCTGGGCGCGCATGCGCTGGGCCGCCTCCTCGATAGCATCGACGCTGCGAAGAGTGCTGGCAGGCGCATTTGGCTGCGCGCCGAGCCGGCGCTTGAGCAGCTGCGCTTGCCCGAGCAGCGTGGTCAGTGGGTTTTTCAAGTCGTGCGAGACGAGGGCGATCAGCTCATCTCTGGCACCGATCGCCCGCTCGGCCTCGGCGCGCGCCTGCCGCTCGGCGGCATAGAGCCGCAGATTGTCGATGGTCGGGGCGAGGCGCTCGGTCAGCTCTTGGAGGAACGGGAGGTTGGCTTCGCCAAACTGCCGCCCGGAATCGATCATGGCCAGCGCCAGCACGCCGATCGGCTGGCCGTGGGCGATCAGCGGCAGCAGCACGTGGGAGCGTGCGCCGATGCGCTGCAGGATCGCGCGCTGAGCTGGATCTTCGACGAGCGCGGCGATCATCGTTTGGTCGATCGTTGGGCGAAGGTCTGGCTTGCCGCTGCTGATGATCTGCCATAGCGGTGCCGAAAATCTATCAATCTGCGAGATAGCGCGCAGCGTATCGGCGAGCGCCTGATAGTCAGGGTTTGCAAACGCCTGCGCGCGCGGCGCGAGCATATTCCCATCGGTCAGGTAGATGGTGCAGGCGTCGGCGATCTGCGGCACGAGCAGCGTCACCACGCGGTCCAGCATGGCCGGCTCGTCGAGCGAGGTGGCGAGAATCTCGCCGGACTCATTCAGCATCTGCACCTGGTACTGGCGGCGGCGGGTGCGCAGCGCGGTCTGCACCAGGCTGATCAGCGTCGCGACGTGGACCGGGCGCTCGAGGGTCACGCAGTTTCCGAGCTTGGCTGATATCCGGTGGACCGCGGGCGCGGCCGAAGACTGACTGACCAGCATGATGACCGGGATATCCGACCACACCGGTTGCCGCATCAGCGTCGTTGTGAGCAGCGCGGCGGCGGCCGGGTCCATCGACTCTTCGTAGAGGATCGCTGCGCCGGCACCTTCGGCGATACCGGCGCACAGCGCGGTAATGTCGGCGCAGACCGCGCAGTCGATGCCGGCCTTGGCGAGCAGCGCGACGCTGATCCGCCCGTCGCGGGCTGTGGGTGCCAGCAGCAGCACGCGCTCGCGGTTCGTGTTAGGGCTGATGGTCGTCATCACGCGGTACAATCATTGAGCGTTCTCCACCGAGATAGACCGGCGTGCCAGTCAGTACGCCCTGAAAATCGGTCAGCGCCGCGCCGATCTTGATCCCCGTCGCGTCGATCGCCAGCTCGCGAATGGTGCGCTCGTGCGGGCCGCTGCGCCGCTTAACCACCGAGATTGCCTGGCGGACCGTGCCGCGGCTCTCGAAGTAGCGCAGCAGCATCATGGTATCGGCCAGGTAGCTCAGCTCGATTGGCGTCGTCATCGTCTGCCCGACGATCCCGGCTTGCCCGACGATCAGCACCGTCGCGATGCCGCGCTGCCCCAGGTAGGTGAACAGCTCGTGCAGCTGGATGACCAGGAAGTGCTCCTCGGGCATGGCGTTGAGGTAGCCGTTGAGGCTATCTATCACAACCAGGCGGGTCTGATTTCGCTCGATGACCGTGCGTATCAGCTCGATAAACTCGCCAGGCGAGAGCTCGGCCGGGTCGATCTGCTGGATATAAAGCTGCCCAGAGGCGATGAGCGGCGCGATATCCATGCCGATGCTCGCGGCGCGCGACTGCAGCACAGCGAGCGACTCGTCAAAGGTGAAGTAGGCCGCCCCCAGCCCCTGTCTGGCGGCAGCGGCGGCATAGCACAGCGCCAGCGACGACTTGCCTGCCCCCGCAGGGCCGGAGATCAGCGTGCTGGTGCCATAGGTGAGCCCGCCGCCGAGCAGCGCGTCGAGCTCGACGATCGCGCTGGAGAGAACGCCGTCGTTGAAGAATGACGGTTGTTCGACGGCGACCAGCCGGGGGAAGACTACCATCCCGCCCGATAGGAGGCGGTAATCGTGGTAGCCGCCGCGGTAGCTCTGCCCGCGATACTTGCTGACGCGCAGCCGGCGTCGCTCCGCGCCATACTCGGGCGAGAGTTGTTCCATCATCAGCACGCCGTGGACGATGCTGGACAGCTCCTGGTGGGTCTCCGCCACCGTCTCATCGTCGAGCAGCAGCACGGTGCAGCGCCGATCGGCAAAAAACTGCCTGAGCGCTAGGATCTGTCGCCGGTAGCGCAGCGATGTCTGCGCCAACATGCGCAGCTCAGAGAGCGAGTCGATCACCACGCGCTCGGGATTGTGATCGACGACGGCCCGAAAGAGCGATCGCATGGTGTCGCCGAGCTCGACCTCGTACGGGTGAAACGTCACCGATTGCTCATCGGGTGTGAGGATATCCTCGGTGGCCGAGAGCTCGACGAGCTCGATCGCATTGAGATCCCAGCCGTGGGAGCCGGCGTTGGCGCGCAGCTCGGCGACGCTCTCCGAGAGCGTAATGTACAGACATCGCTCGCCACGATCGGCACCGGCGCGCACAAATTGGAGCGCCAGCGTCGTCTTGCCAGTGCCAGGCAGCCCCTGAATGAGGTAGACGTGCGAGCGCGCAAAGCCACCGTTGAGGATCGCATCGAGCCCCTGAACATCGGTGGTGGCGTAGCGCTCGCCAGGCGAAGGAGAATCTGTCATAGTCTCACTGGTTTGCGGCGCGACAGATGCGCGGCCGTTTCTTCTGCTCATTCAACCCACTGCGGTCTCTCGGACTACGTACCGCCAAACCGGCTGGCACTGCGCTGCCTGGCGCGCGCTGCGAGCTCCTCGCGCATGCGCGGCGGCGCGGCAGTCTCGATCGTGGCCAGCAGACGGGCGGCGGCGGCGGCGATATCGTCCACTGCCGAATCAAACTGCGCCGCGTTGATCTTCGAAGGCCTGGCTGTGCCGCTGATCTTGCGCACAAACTGGAGCGCCGCAGCCCGGATCTCGTCCTCGCTGGCGGGCGGCTCGATGTTGTGGAGCGGCTTGATGCTGCGGCACATGTGAGTCTCCGTGGACAATCTAAAATGAGCGATATGAATACTGAGAGTATACCGCCGATCGCGCCGGCGTCAAGCGATTTAGCGCATTAGGAAGCGGTGTCCGGCAGCGTGTACCGTAGCGTGTAGCTGTGTTTGCCGTCCTGCTGCCCGATAGACATCGTCCCAGCCAGGCCGGCGAGCTCGTCGGTGGCCGAGTCTGGCACAATGGTGATCTGGAGCTGTGATGCGCCGCGGTCCATCACGCCAGTGTGCTGCAAGACGAAGCTGCCGCTTCTCCCGCCGAGCGCCCCAGTCACACGCTCGATAGCCACGTAGCCAGCCGAGTTATCGACGGCGGTTCGCGCGGCGAGCATCTGCCCACGGCTGGTGGCGCTGAGATCGCCGTGGAACTGTTTGTCGATCGTCAGCCGGCCGACGGCGGAGTCATCTGGATGATCTCCGGCCGGCTGCGGCGTCAGCGTGACCTCGAAGCTCCCGCTCGCAACCTGGCTCATTATGCTGTCCATTATTGTGTTCCTTTCTGTTCGCGGCGATGGATTATCGCACAAATAGGCGCTTCGCGCTTTTTTCTGAGGCGCTCCCTGCGGACGCTGCGCACCATGGAATCACGTTTTGTGCTGCTGCGCAGCGGAGCTGGGCAGCAGCACAATAGACGGCTACCGCGCTGCCACAGGCCCAAAAACGTGTGCGAACGCGCGAAAAACCGGTCGCTGCGGATCGGCACGATGCATTTGGGGCTGCGCTTCAAACCCCCGCTACGCACGCCGCAGCTGCGCGTCGAGCAGCTGCTCGACGGCATATGTCGTCAGCTGTCCGCTCGGCCCGCTGAAATTATAGTCGCAGCCGTGGGTCGCCCAGGGCAGCGTCAGCAGCAGGTGTGGCACCCCTGCGACGCGCAGCCGCTCCGCCAGCAACTGGCTCTGCCGATAGGTGACGAGCTCATCGCGCGGACCATGGATCAACAGCGTCGGCGGCGTCTGCGCCCCGACGAACGCGATCGGCGATGCAGCTTCGTAAGTGGCCAGAGCGGTCTGTGGCGTGCCGCCGAGGTAGGCTTCGAGCACGCCGCGGGTATCGAGGACGCGCGGGTTGGCCGGGTGGTCGTAGCCGTAGCGCATATCGAAGGGGGCGTAGAATGCGATCGCCGCGCGGATCGCCGGGTCGTGTGCGGTATAGGCCTGGAGCAGCGCGAGCTGGCCGCCGGCCGAGCGCCCGATCAGCGCGATCCGCGCCGCGTCGATGCCGAGCTCACCCGCCTGACGTTTGAGGAAATCGATGGCGGCCGCGAGATCATCGGCTGCGGCGGGGAAGATCCAGCGCGGCGCGAGGCGGTAGCTGATGGCGGCCACCGCGTAGCCACGGTCCGCGAGGTAGCCATTGAGCGCGGCGAGCTGCGTGGCATCGCCGCTCTGCCACGAGCCGCCGTGTACCACAACGACCAGCGGCGCCGGAGCCTGGCCGCCGGCGGCGTACAGATCGAGCGTCAGCGGCTGGCCATCGACGGTCCGATAGACCAGCGTGCGCGGCGCTGCCTTGCGGACGGCGACGCCGAGGAACGCGCTGCGCAGACTGAGCGGCGCACGTGGACGCAGGCGCGCCGGGCCAAAGGCCGCGTCGAGCCGCGCCGGCAGCCGCCGCGCCAGCGGTAGCGCCCGGACCAGCGGCGTCAGCGAAAGCGCGGCACTCACGGCCCCGAGCAGCGCGCCGAGCCGCCCAGCAGCGGTTCGCCGCCGCCCAGGCAGCCACGGCAGCAGCGCGAGCGCCGCCAGATAGTGGCCGAACTCGGTGACGCCCACCGCCGCCTCCCAGAGTTTGGCGGTGGGCGCGGGGAGCAGCGCCAGCAGCCCGAGCGCCGCGCACGCCCCGCCCCACAGCAGCCGCAGCGGCCCGCCGAGCGCGCGCAGCCGCATCCGATAGTTTTGTTTCATTTACCCCTCACTCGGTAGAGCAATCCTAACTGGAGGAGAAAAGGGATGATCGCGGGGACACCCAGAGGGTACCCGGCCCCCAATCCCCGCGTCGCGCTGCGCGCGTTTACAAATCAGGTGGGATTGCTGTATGTTGCGCACAGGGTACCACAGCTCCCCGATGCGTGGCACATGCCAAAGGCCGACTGCGATTATCACAGTCGGCCTTTACCATATGTTCGAGCGAGCCCTAGCTTCGGCCGAGGTCGCTGCCATCCATGTTGCTGTCGTCATCGACCTGCTCAAGCAGCGCCTGGTCGCCGGGGATCATTAGATGGACGTTGGTATCGACGTGGCTGACTACATCGATCATAATATAATGGTGCTTACCACCGGCCTCGCGGTCGTTCTTGGTCAGCTTGATCCGATCGCCCTCGACGGAGTCGACGGTCCCGACGTGGCGGCCGTCCAGCCCGAGCACTTCCATATGCTCGCGGATGTTCATCTTCGGCATGGTCATAGCAGAGCTCCTTTTGATGTAGCCGTGCGCTGCGCAAGGCGGGGATGTAGACTCCAGAGGCATCAAGCTTCTTTTTTGAGGCGCGGAGCGCATGGGGGTGGGGGTCTGGGGCGCAGCTCCCAGATTATCCCTCTCTCTTTTTCATAGCAGTATCCGTACCACGGCAGCGCACGAGAAGATGAGCGACCAATGCAGCAGTATGTGGCATTCTTGCGCGGGATCAACGTCGGCGGGCATCGGGTGGCGATGACGAGGCTGTGCCAGATCGTGGCGTCGCTCGGTTTCACCGAGACCCAGAGCTTCATCGCCAGCGGCAATCTGCTGTTCGCATCGGCGCGCGGCGATGTCGCGGCGATGGAAGAGGAGCTGGGGCAGGCGTTTGCGCGCGAGCTCGGCTATGCGGCCGCGACGTTCATCCGCACCAGGGCTGAGGTAGCGGCGATCGCACGCGTGCGTCCCTTCGACGATGCGACGATGGACGACCCGACGCATACCGTCCACGTCGGGCTGCTCTACGGCGCGCTCGATGAGGGTAGACTGGCGGCGCTGACGGCGCTGAGCACGCCGATCGATAGCTTCGCCAGCGTGGGCCGCGAGTTCTACTGGCTGGTCCGCGGCCGCTCAACCGACTCAATGGTCAAGATGCCAGCGCTGGCCAGGGCGCTCGGCGGGCAGACGACGATGCGGAATATGAAGATGATGCGGCGGCTGGCGGTGACTCACGGGGCGTGAGCGCGGCCCGGCGCGGCACTCGATCCGGACGCAGCACGCTGAATCCCTACGGCGGGCTACGCCTGCATGGTCCGCTTCGCCGCCGCCGTCGGCCCCCACGACGTAATCGTCACCGGCGCGCCGAGCGCGCGCTCGACCCGCGCGATCAGCTCGCCTTCGTCCGCCACCTTCTCCAGGATCGGCTGGCAGTGCGCCAGCCGCTCAGTTAGCGCCCCCTGCCAGACAAGATCTTCGCGGCTGGGATTGAGCGGCAGCCGCTCGATGCGCTCGCCATCGCACAGATAGCTATCGCAGAGCGCGATCGATGGCAGCTCGGCCAGCCGATCCAGGCAGGTCAGCGCGATGCTATCGAGCCGCCCGACGGCCGCCGTGGCGTAGCGCAGCGCGACCAGATCGAGCGGCCCGACGCGGAAGTGCTGCTGCCAGGGGTGGGTCAGGTTGCGGGCGTCGGGGAGTATGGCGCTCAGCGCCGGGTCCTCGCTGACCAGCGGCCCTGCACCGTGGCGCGTGGCGTAGGCCCGCGCGATGCCGATGCGCCGCACGTCGCCAGCGTAGCCGGCCTCGCGCAGCAGCGTGTCAGCGCGCTCCAACGTGGTGGTGCTCCAGGTCGTGTAGGGGTGGAAGCCGCGCCACTCGTCCAGCAGCACCCCCTGCGCCCCCTCGAAGACCACGCAGCCAGGGCGGCGCAGCAGCGCGTGCAGATGCTCGGCCGGGACGGTGCGCGCTAGCCCAGCGAATGTGCGATATGACTCGATCGTCCAGTCGAGCCAATCGTCGTCCAGCAGCGGCGCGAGCTCGCGAGCCGTCTCCGGCGCGTCCAGCAGCTCGTGGCGGAAGCCGCGCAGCTTGGCCAGCGCCACATCGCGCAGAAACGCCAGCTTGGCCGCCAGCCGATCGGGATTGGCGAGATCGCCGGCGAACAGCGCGCGCTCGCCGTGGTGCAACGCGTCCAGCGCCGTCTCGCCGATGCCCATGCCGCAGCTGCCGTGGCGGCCAGCGCCGCGCGCCAGCTCGCGCAGCCGGTTGATCGCCCGCGCGTACGGCGTGATCACCAGCGCCCGCTCATCGATCGTGAGCGTTGCGAACGGGTCGGCGACCCCCAGCGCGCGCAGGTGATCGGCCTCCTGCTCCATCGCCAGCGGGTCCAGCAGCATGAAGCGTGAGAGGTGCGTGGCGGCGCCGGCCAGCGTCCCAGCGCCAAACTGGGCGAAGACATGCTCGCGCGCTGGCGTCTCGTCGGTGACCACCCGGTGCGCCGCCTGCGCCCCGCCGTTGTAGCGAACGACGGTGTGGGCAGTGTGCTCGCGGGTCAAGTAGTCGACGATCGAGCCCTTCCCAGCATCGCCGAAGCCCAGGTCGACGGTCAAAAATGTTTGGTTCATAACCCCCTCGATCTCATTGACAATTAACAATTGGTGTTCGCAATATAGCAATCCTCTCAGAGGAGGGAAGGGGGAGATCTCGGGGACACCCAGAGGGTACCCGGCCCCCAAACCCCCGCTGTGCGCTGGCGCGCGGCCCGGCGTCGCCGCGTGGGAGAAGGGATGTGGGGGCTGCGCCCCCACCCCGCTGTGCGCTGGCGCGCGGCCCGGCGTCGCCCCGCGTGGGAGAAGGGATGTGGGGGCTGCGCCCCCACCCCGCTGTGCGCTACAGCTACAGTCTGCCGTCGTCGCCGGCGAAGGTGGTGGCGGGCAGCAGCCCACGCCCGAGGCGCGCTGCGGGCGGGCGGCCGGCGGCGTAGCGGGTGAGCGCGCTCGCCGCAGCCCCGGTGCTCCCCCGGTCGTAGCCGGCGCTGACCAGATCGGCGGCACCGCTGGCCAGATCGTCGATGGTCCCCTCGCACAGCCCGATCGCCAGCGCGATGGTCTCGCAGACCGCAGCGGCGTCGTCGAGCAGCAGGACGCGCTCGCCGAGCAGCTTGCGCCACGCCGCCTGCACCGCCGCGTCGCCGCCGTGGGCGGTGTCGGTCGGCACGATGTGGAAGTACTCATAGCGCTGCTGGACCTCAGCGATCACGCGCTCGGTCGGCAGATCGTACGCCAGCCGGTCGCCGATGATCGTCTTCACATGCTGCTGATGGACGACCCCGTACGGCTTCTCGTCGCCGATGGTGAACAGGTAGCCTTTCTTGCCGCGCCGGTCGTAACAGTCGATGGTGGTGTGATGCGCGAAGAAGTAGGCCGCCAGCTCGTACGACTCGTGGACCTGCCCGCCGCCGCCGCCCTCGATGTAGATCTTGCCGAGCTCGTCGTCCATCTCCAGCCCCGATTCGAACTGCCCGATCTGAAGCGGGACGGTATCACTGTAGGCATCGCCGACCGCGCCGAATAGGATCTGCGGGTGCTCGACGTAGTCCTTCTGCACCAGCACCCGCATCAGCGCGCCGAGCTTGGTCTGGAGCACACGCGGTACCTCGCCCATCGAGCCGGTGACATCGAAGACCACACCGATCGCCAGCGAGTTCGGGTGGTCGATGCTGTCGCGGCTCTCGCGGGTCTTGCCGAACGGGTTCATCTGCTCGTGGACGGTGACGACGCCGGTGGCGCGGACATGGTCGTCATAGGCGAATGCGCTGCGGTTGGTCTGCTGGCGGTGGGTCTGCCTGGCCGCGTAGGCGGCATCGCTCCAGTTTGAGTTGCCCATGGGTGTGCTCCTTAGATTGATTGAACGAACGGAAAGGGCCGAAACACTGGCGGGCCATAGTTGGCGCGCAAGATCTGCTGGATGTCGTCAAAAAGCTGCCAGGCATCCTGGGGCCTGCGGTGCGGCGATGGGATAATGCAGGTGCGCAGCAGGGTGCGCAGCGCGGCGGGGACGGCGCGCGGCAGCCGCTCCGGGTCGCCGTCCCCGCCGAGCAGCCGCGCGATACACCTGGCCATCAGCGCCAGATCGGTGGCGGGGGTGGCCGGCTGGCGGGCGTGAACCTCTGGCGGATAGTCGGCGGCGTAGCGGCGGCTGATGGCCCGCAGCGGCGCGCCGATCGGCGCGCTGTAGCACCAGTCGATCAGCGTCGCGTTGTGGTCGGCTGTCCTAATCAACACGTGCTCCGGCAGCACCGCGCCGTGGACCAGGCCTTGTGCGTGGGTCACGGCCAGCGCGGTCAGCAGCCGGTTGATCACCCACCCGGCGTCGGCCGCCGCGATGCCGCGCGGGTAGGCGGCGATCACCTGCGCCAGGCTGACGGTGTCGCGCTCGCGGCCGAGCACGTTGATCTGCCGCCTGACGCCGCCGCTATCGCGCAGCACAAACGCCTCCACAAGGGTTGGGAAGTGGGCCGCCACCGGCTGGCCGGCGAGCGCGCGGCCGATCTGGCGCAGCGCGCTGGCCTCAGCCGCCAGCAGGTCGGTGGTGCGCGACGAGCGCCCGATCTTGAGCACCATCGGCTCGCCATCGCCGCGGGCAAAATAGACATCGCACAGGTCGCCAGCGATCGGCGCTGCGGTGCTGGTGTAGCGCCGCAGCGGGCTCTCGATGCTCAGCGCTGGCGCCGCGTCGTAGACACCATCGGCGAGCGCATCGCTGGCGCGGCGGTACCACTGCTGCAGGGCGGTGAACGCCTCGTGGGCCTCGGCGGCCAGCGCTGCGTGGCGATCTGGGTGGGCCAGCGCGGCGAGCTCGCGGTAGCGCCGCCGCAGCGTGGCCACCGCGTCAGCGCCGAGCGGGCCAAAGATCTCGGCTGGGTCTCTCGCGCGCCGCAGCAGCGCCTGGATATCCGCAAGAGTTGTGACCATCGCGTGCCGCCTCCGGTAATAGTGTCTAACTGACAATTGTATTATAGTGTACGTTTAACACTAAGTCAAGAGGCAAAACGTAGGGAAAATATATGGGAGAATTCGGGGGCTGCGCCCCCGTACTCCCGCTCTGCATCGGAGGCTGCGCCACAACAGTTCGCCCCGGCGCTCGCAGCAGCGTGCCCCCGCTCTGCTATGATGCGCCCAGAAAGCAACAGCGACAGGAGCGATATGACGAATCGAGAGCGGGGGGCGGTGCTCGTCACCGGGGCGTCGCGGGGCATCGGCGCGGCCGTGGCGCGGATGTTCGCCGAGCGCGGCGCGGACGTGATCATCAACTACCGCAGCAAAGCGGCGCGCGCCGACGAGGTGGCAGCGCAGGTCCGCGCCGCCGGGGGGCGGGCGACGCCAGCCCAGGCCGATCTCACCAGCCAGCCGGAGCGCGCTGCCATGGCCGCGCTGGTGGCGGCGCAGCACGGATCGCTGGCCTATCTCGTCCTCAACGCCAGCGGCGGGCTAGAAAAAGATAAGCCGGCGGACTACGCGATGGCGATCAACCTCACCGCCCAAGTCGCCACGCTCGACGCGCTGCTACCGCTGCTCGCGCCCCACAGCACCGTCGTCTTTGTCACCAGCCACTGGGCGCACTTCTACGGCCAGCAGCCGGTGATGGCCGCCTACGAGCCGGTGGCCGCCAGCAAGAAAGCCGGCGAAGACGCCCTGCGCGTCAGGATCGGCGAGCTCGCGGCGCGCGGCATCCGCCTGCTCGTCGTCAGCGGCGATGTCATCGACGGCACGATCACGCCCAGGCTGCTGGACCGCGCCCAGCCGGGAGTGGTGGCGCAGCGCCGCGAGCAGACCGGCCATCTGCCGACGATCGATGAGTTCGCGGCCGCGATCGTCGATGCGGCGCTCGACGCGACCCTGCCCAGCGGCCACACGGTCTACATCGGCTCCACCGCGTAGCGCACACACTGCTGTCAAATTTGACGGGCATCCCCCAGCGCCGCGAGCTACACTGCGACATAGAGCTGACAGCGTAATTCAGCTAAGTGCAAAGAGGAGGATGATGATGAAGAAATGGAATCAGTGGGCGACGGCCGCAGCGGTGGCGGCGGCGATCGCCGGTGGCGCGGGGCTCGGCACGGCGAGCGCGGCGAGCATGCGGACGGTCTACGTCAACGATGACGGCCCGACCAACGCGGCGAGCAAGGGCTCGTGCGCCAAGCCAAACTATGCCACCATCCAGGCGGCGGTCGACGATCTGACCGTCAAGCGGGTGCTCGTCTGCGCTGGCACATACACCGAGTTCGTGAAGGTGGAGCGCAGCCTGACGCTTGAGGCTAAGCCGGGCGCGACGATCCGCTCGCCGCTTGTGGGTGTCGACGAGCACAATGCGATCGTGGCCTTCAACGGGCCGCAACGATCGCGGATCAGCGGATTCACTATCAGCGGCGCTGGCTCGGGGATCTACGCCGGCATCCGCACCCAGGGCTACGTCCCAGACGAGGGCGAGGCCGGGCCAACCTACGTATCGGTGTCGAAGAACAGTGTCACCGATATAAAAGTGGGCATCGCGATCTACAAGGGCGAGGCCAACGTTGAGGATAATACCGTCGAGCGCTACAGAGTGATGGGGATCGAGGCCGATGGCGGCGACCGGGCCGGGACGTTCGCGCAGATCGATGGCAATACCGTGCGCGGCCAGGGCGCGGGTGGGGAATCCGAGACCCAGATCGGTATCCGGCTCGATGAGACCGACGCGGATGTCGAGGATAACATCATCAGCGGTAATATCGGCGGCGGCCCCGACGCGCTTGGCTTCGGGATCGTCTCGGAGTACGCCAATGCGTCGATCCGCGATAATACCCTGACCGACAATCAGATCGGCCTCTGGCTCTCCCCCGGTCTGCGCAACATTGTGCGCAGCAACGTCATCAGCCGCAGCGTCGGCAATGGCATTGAGCTGACCGGCACCAGCGCGGCGCTGATCGTCGAGAATGGGGTGAGCGGCAGCGGCGGCGATGGAATCCACCTGAACCTGGGCGCGCACGCCAATACGCTGCGCGATAACCGCATCGCTGGCAGTGGCGGCACCGACCTCTACGACGCCAACGGCGCGCCGCTGGTCAACGCCTACAGCAGCAATCACTGCACCACCAGCAACCCGGCCGGGCTGTGCCACTAGTATATTGACTACTGGGCAATTGACAATTGACAATTGCCGAACGCCGCGTCGTGCTGCGAAGCGCAGAGCGGGGGTTTGGGGGCCGGGTACCCTCTGGGTGTCCCCGCGATCATCCCCTTACCACTCCGATAGGATTACAGTAGCGCTGCTGCACAGATCCGCTGCGCAGCAGCAGCAAAACCACCGCGCTGCGCAGGCCGGAAAAAAAGCGCGCTGCGCAGCGTCAAAAATCCGTTCCATCTCTACGGCGCAGCATTCGGCGGGCAGAGCGGTGCGAGCCGATAGATCGAGCGCTGGTCGCAGGTGATAGGCGGCGTATAACGGTTGGCGCGGGTCCAGGCAATCAGCTCGGCGAGAGTGTCGAGCCGCCAGCGGATGAGCGTCGCGTCGTCCGAGCCAGTCAGGGCTGTCCGCCCGTCTGGGCTGAAGCTCGCCGTCCGCACCGCCGCCGCGTGCCCGGCGAACCGCCGCAGCACCGCACCGCTGGTCAGATCCCAGACGATCGCCGTGGCGTCATCCGAGCCGGAGATCGCCAGCCTGCCGTCGGCGCTAAACGCCACGCTCCACACCGCCGCGCTATGCTCATCGAGTTGGCGCAGCAGCTTGCCGGACGCCACATCCCACAGCAGCACGTGCTTATCCTCCGAGCCCGAGAGCAGTTGCCTGCCATCTGGGCTGAACGCGACAGTTCGCACCGCGGCCGTATGCCCGACGAGCGTTCGCAGCGTGGTGCCGCTGGCCGCATTCCATAGCCTGATGCTCGCATCGCGCGACCCCGATGCGATCGTGGTGCCGTCCGGGCTGAAGACCACGCTGTTGACTTTCTCGCTGTGGCCGACCAGCGTCCGTAGCTGCGCCCCGCTGGTGACGTTCCACACGATCAGCCGTTTATCGCCGGCGCCGGACACCGCCAGCCGGCCGTCTGGGCTGAAGGCGACGCTGCTGACCTCGGCACTATGCCCAGCGAACAAGCGCAGCTGCTTGCCAGACGCCACATCCCACAGAATCAGCGTCTTGTCGGTCGATCCTGAGAGCAGCTTCGTCCCGTCCGGGCTGAACGCCACCGCCGCGACCGCCGCGGTGTGGCCGGCGAACGTCCGGATGCGGCGACCGCTGGCGGCGTCCCATAGCATCAGCGTCGTATCGCCCGAGCCCGAGACGAAGGTTGTGCCATCTGGGCTGTAGCGCGCGGCGATCACGCGCCCGCCGTGGCCGACCATCTGCTGCAGCTCGGCGCCACTGCGCAGATCCCAGAGCCGCAGCGTGAAGTCCGACGACGCCGAGATCGCCGCGCGATCATCGGGGCTGAACGCGCCGCTTTGCACCGCCGCCCCGTGGCCCACCAGGATGCGCAGCCGCCGGCCGGTGGCCACGTCCCAGATCGCCAGCTGGCTATCGCGCGAGCCAGAGAGCGCGGCGCGGCCATCGCGGCTGAACGCCACGTGGAACACATCGCGCGCGTGGCCGACGAAGCTGCGGATCGGCGCGCCGCTGGACAGATCCCACAGGATCAGTGTCGCATCGCTCGATCCAGACAGCGCAGTTTTTCCATCTGGGCTGACCGCCACGCTAAAGACGATGCCGCTATGGCCGCTGAGCGTCCGCAGCCGCGCGCCGCTGGCCAGATCCCAGATGATCAGCGTCGTGTCGTCAGACGCCGACACTGCGGTCCGCCCGTCTGGCGCGAACGCCACACCGTTGACCGGGCCGGTGTGGCCGCTGAGCGTCCGCAGCCGCGCGCCGCTGGCCAGATCCCACAGAATCAGCGTCGTGTCGCTTGAGCCGGAGAGCGCGGTTTTTCCATCGGGGCTGATCGCCACGCCATTGACTGGGCCGGTGTGGCCGCTGAGCGTCCGCAGCCGCGCGCCGCCGGCGAGATCCCAGACGATCGCGCTATTATCGTCCGAGCCGGAGAGCGCGGTTTTGCCATCGGGGCCGATCGCCACACTGTTGACCACATCGCTGTGGCTGCTGAGCGTCCGGATCGCTGTGCCGCTGGCCAGATCCCAGACGATCAGCGTCGTATCGCGCGAACCGGAGACCGCCGTGCGCCCGTCCGGCGCGATCGCTACGCTCTGCACCCCGGCGGTATGGCCGACGAGCCGCCGCCGCGTCCCTGGCGCATAGGCGGCCTCGGCGAGCGTCAACTGGGCCTGCTGCTGCTGCCCATCCAGCTGATTGGCAGCTAGCGCCAGCGCCAGCGCCAGATCGGTGTTGCCCTTGCTCAGCGCCGCCTGCGCCCCGCCGGCCAGCGCCAGCGTCTGCGCCTCGGTGGCGCTGCGTCTGGCGAGCGAGGTCTGGTTCAGCGCCACAAACATGGCCGCCGCCGTGAGCGCGAGCAGCCCGAGCAGCACGGCGACCAGCCGGCGCGAGCGGCGCGAGACCTGCGCCTGCTCCTCGGCGCGGCGGCGCTGGATATCGGCCACCGCCTGCGCGCGCGCCAGCTCCAGCTGCTGCTGCTCGGCGTCGCGCCGCGCCGCATCGATGGCATCGCGGCTGCTCTGCACCAGCGCGTGCAGCGCCTCGTTATAGCCAACATACGCGGCGTCCGGCCCCAGCAGCCAGCGCTCGGCGTCGCGCAGCTGGATCTCATCGAGCAGCCCGCCGCTGCCGCGCCCGAGCCGCAGCCACTCGTTGGCCTTCGCCTCCAGCCGCCGCCGCGCCGCCAACGCCACTCGCTCATCTTCGAGCCAGCCCACCAGCCGCGGCCAGTTGCGCACCAGCGCCTCGTGCGCCACCTCAAGCTGGTCGTCCGCCGGGGTCTCGCCCGCCGTCTGCCGCACCAGCCTGGCCGCCACCAGCTTGCCGATCACCCGGTCGATCCGGTCGCGCGCCTCGCCGCCGATCTCCAGCGTCGCGCGCCGCACCCTGCTGCTCGTCACTTCGAGCCCATCGCCTGGGCGCACCATCCGCAGCAGCAGCCGGCGCGCGGCGATCTGGTCCTCGGGGATAAGTTCGTCATAGAAGGCGTCCGCGCTGCGAGCTAAGGCCAGCCGGCCGCCGCCCAGCCGCGCGTAGACCGACCACGGCACGCGGTTGCGTTCGCGCTCCTCCCACAGCTTGAGCAGCGTGAACTGGAGCAGCGGCAGCGCTGCCGGCTCGCCCAAAATATCCTGCAGCAGCCCTTCGATGACGCCCGCCTCGAATCGCAGCCCGACCGCTGTCGCCGGTCGCTCGATGGCCTCGCGCAGCTCGGCGGCGTTGAGCGGCACCACCCGCGCCAGCGCCGACTCCCACAGCGCGTGGAGCTCCGGCACGCGCGCCACAAATGACTCAAAGTCGCTGCGCATAGTCAGGATGACCGTGTGGCGCTGCCCAGGCGCGTCGGCCAGCGCCAGCAGGTTGGCGATGAATGCGTCGCGGGCGGCGGTGTCCTCGCAGAGCGTGAACAGCTCCTCGAACTGGTCAACGACCAGCACCGTCGGCGTATCGCCAAGCAGGATCGTCAGCCGCCGCTGGTCGGCCCAGGAAGGCGGTACGTCGTCAGACATGCCAGATGCCAGCCCGAGCCGATCCAGCGCGCCGAGCGGGTCCGAGCCGGGGACGATCGGCGGCAGATAGCGCCAGCGCTCGCTATGCTTGAGCGCGCCAGCCTTGAGCACCGGCAGCAGCCCGCCGAGCACCAGCGACGACTTGCCGCTGCCGGACGGCCCGACGACGGCCAGCAGCCGCCTCCCCCACAGCCGCTCGACGAGATCAGCGATCGTGCGCTGCCTGCCAAAAAACAGCGCCTGGGTCGGCTCGCGGAACGGATCGAGCCCGATGTACGGGCAGAGCGCATCGTCGAGCTCGGGGATGCACAGCGGGTCGAAGTCGGCCAGCGCGCTGTCGATGGCGTCGTAGCCGGCGCGGTAGACCACGTTGGCCCAGTAGTCCAGCACGCTCTGCCCGGCCCAGCGATCGGGGTCGGCCTCAAGGATCGTGCCGGTGGCGCTGCCGCGCTCGATAAATGCAGTCACCGCCGCGATCAACTCGCCGCCATCGCCCTCGTGCCGCCGCCGTTCGAGCAGCGCGATATGGGCGGCCTTGAGCGCGCCGATCGAGGTGAAGGCTTCATCGTTGGTCTCTGGCATGGTCGGCTATACCATCATCCGTAACACCGCAGCGAGCGGCTCGCCGATCAGGCGCAGCTCTTCACAGACCCCCAGCAGATCGCGGTCCACCTGGTGAAAGCCCCGGCTGGCCTGGCTGCGGCAGGCGCGGAACAGCCGGATTGTATTAGGCGTATTGCCGGCCGCGAGCGCCGCTTCGAGCTGGACTGCGCTCTGCTCCAGCCGCGTCGCCCAGCTCGCGCTCGTGCCGCTGCAGAGTCGGCCGATCATCGGCCACACGCTGGCCCACGCGATCGCGAGCTCGGTCGCATCGTGCTCCAGCTGCGCCTCGATCCGGCGCAGCTCGTCGTCCACCTGCTGTGCTGCGTTGTGGATGGCGATCGCGCCGCCGAGCCGCGCGTCGAGGCGGATCAGCGCGTCGAGCCCCTGCGCAAAGTCGGTGAAGCGCAGGCTGGCGTCCGGGCCGAGCCGGCGGTCCGCCAGCGTGTCGCGCACCGTCTGGAGGGCATCGGTCAACGCGTGGAGCCGCAGCGCGGCGGCGGTGCCCATCAGCCGGGTGTTGATCTGCGATGGCTCGCGCCCGAGCAGATGGTTCAGCTGTCCGACGGCGCGCTGCAGCGCCTCCCCATCGCCGCGCTCGACGCCGGCGCGCAGCAACTCGGCGCTGCTCGCCAGCGGAATCTGCCACCGCACCGCAGCGGCCGGCATGGATGGCACCGCCGCGCGCTCGATCAGCTCATCGACGATCGCCTGCAGGTCGGGCGCGCTGCGCTCGATCAGCGCCCACGCCCCCTGGTCGGCCGGGAGCCGCCGATAGTCATGGTAGACCAGATAGTAGCGGTCTTCCAGCTGCTGAAACAGATCGTGCAGCCACTTATAGCCCGCCAGCAGCTCGATCTGCTCACAGACCACCGCGAACGCGCTGCGAAACTGCCCGACAGCGCGCTGCACCTCGCCATCGCGCAGCAGCTCGGCGAGCGCCAGGAAGCCGCGGCTCGCGGTAGTGCCGGCGCCGTCGGATGTACGCTCGCGAAACAGCGGTGTGGCTGCCGCCGGCAAGTATGCGGCCAGCGCCGCGCCGAACTCGTCCGGTGCGAACAGCGCGGCGATCGTCTGGAGCTCGGGGAATGGCATGCCAGTCAGGCCAAGGAAGCATAGCGCATCGGCCGCGCTGCAACGGTGCTGCGGCGGCTGGCTCTCGATCAGGACGTGGATCATGGCGTGGACGGTGCCTGGGGCGCGTGGGAAGGCCCGCCCGCGCCGCCCCCAGTTGGCAAAGTCGTCGTCGCTGAAGGGGTAGCCGCGGTCGGCGAGCAGATCGAGAAACACCCTGCGGCTCAGCCCAGCGCGCTCGATCAGCCGCGTCAGCAGCAGATGTGCCGCCTGATTTGGGCCGTCCTGCACGGTGCGCGGTGCGATGGAGTACGTCGACATAGCGGCCTCAACTGGACAGCTGAGCGGCGGCGCGACCGGACGCCTGATCGGCGATGCGATCGGAGAATGGGGGACAAAAACCTCCGCGTGTGTCATCTGAGTATAGCACGCGGCATTGCGCCAGCGATACGCTACGCCGCCATATGAACAAATTGTCAGTCCCGACCTCAGAGGATCTTGCGGTACTGCACGAAGCCGGGGCGGTCGGCGAGCGTATCGTAGAGCAGCATCGCCTGAGCGTTGGTCTCGTGGGTTGTCCAGTAGACCCTACTAGCGCCGCTGTCGCGCGCCGCGGCGTAGACCGCTTCGATCAGCGCCCGCCCGACGCCCTGGCCGCGCTGCTCCTGTGTGGTGAATAGATCCTGCAGATAGCAGTACGGCCCAGCCGTCCAGCACGATGGGTGGTAGAGGTAATGCGCGATCCCGGCGAGCGCCTCGCCGCGCCAGCAGCCGACGGCGAACATCGGCGCGGCCGGGTCATGGAATCGCGCCCAGGTCAGGTCGTACTGCACCTGGGGCAGCTCGGTCTTGTAGAACGCCAGGTAGCCGCGCCAGAGCGGCTCCCACGCATCGCGGTCAGCGGGCGCGAGCGGGCGGGTGACGAGCGCAGTCATCGGTTCGTCCTTTCAGCAGATGGCGATCCGCTATGGTAGCACAGCACACGCGGCGACGAATGTTGCGTACTGCTGTGGATCGGCGGCGCACTGCGCTACGAAGCCCCGGTCGACGAGCGTGCCGCTCGCGCGCGCCAACCCACTCGTGATAGTTTGAGTAGGGCCAGGCGAGCGGGCAGGTGACGACGTGCGCTTTCACAGGGTTTGCGTGGATGTAGCCGCAGAGCCGGAGCAAGTACGCATCGGTAGCGACGAGCTTCACCTTGTATCGCGCCTGAGGGTGCCGCTCGCGCCATAGCGCTTATTGAACGCTTTCGTGTAGCTATTGAAGACGTGCTGCGGGAGCAGCCTGGCCGGCTGATCGCCATCCTGCCGCACCAGTGCGCTCGCACCTCAGCGGTACGAGACTCGCTACACCGTCTCCGCGAGCGCCAGCGCCTCGGCGAGCGTCGGCTGCGCGGCGGTGCCCCCGGCCGCCCTACACGAGAGCGACCCGCAAGCGCTGGCCAGCGCCAGGCTGCGGGCGAGCTCCCAACCGGACAGCTGACCATAGACGAACCCGGCGTCGAACGAGTCCCCGGCACCCACTGCATCGACGAACGCGACCTGTGGCGCAGCTACCGCGACGCGCTCGCCCCCGCGCATTGCCAGCGCGCCATTGCCGCCGCGCTTGAGCACCAGCGTCGGCACCCGCGCCGCGAGCAACTCGGCCGCAGCATCGATCGGCAGCGCGCGCCCGGCCAGCGCCCGCGCCAGGCCCAGCGCCTCACCCTCGTTTGGCAGCAGCATGTCGACCTCGCCCAGCAATAGCTCCATCCCCGCCCATCGCTCGCTCGGATCCCAGTTGGTGTCGATCGACGTCGTCGCGCCACCGCGACGCAGCTCGGCGAAGATCTGCGGTAGATCGGGCTGGAGCGCGGTCTGCATCCAGTAGCTGCCGACGTGCGCGTGCCTGGTCTGGGTCAGCAGCGCTTCGGGGATGTGTGAGCGCTCTAGCGCGGCGATGGTGCCCAGGTGAGTGAGCATCGCACGGTCGTCTGGCCGCTGCAAGATCACGGTCATGCCGGTGCGCCGCGTCGCGTCGACGACAACGTGCTGCACATCCACCCCGGCCGCCGCCAGCCCGTCGCGGCAGAAGCGGCCCAGCAAGTCATCGCCGACGACGCCGACGAAGCCGACGCGCAGCCCGAGCCGCGCCGCGCCGCAGGCGAAGATCGCCGACGAGCCGCCCAGCACAAAGGCCGCGTCGTCCAGCAGCTTCTCGGCCTGCGACCACGCCGGCTCGACATCGCCGCTCAGGATCAGGTCGACGTTGACTTCGCCGAGCACTACAATATCGTAGATCATCGATTCGCCTTTCCCTCGCCATCGCCCCAATGTGCTATGATACCAGCGAATCCTCGCTACACTAACGCCCATGAACCGTCGCGATCTGCTGTTCTCGCTGCTCATCCTGCTGCTCGCCATCGGGCCACGCACCGCCGCGCTCGATGACTTCTTCACCATCGACGAGGGTTACCACTGGATCGGCCGCACCGACCGCTTCGCCGCTGCGGTGGCGGCGCGCGACTGGGCCGCCACCGACCAGACCGGCCACCCCGGCGTGACGACGATGTGGCTCGGCAGCCTCGGCCGGGCGCTCGCCGCCGCCCGCGGCGTCACCAACCCCGGCTGGGCCGGCGGCGGCGCGACGTATCTCGGCTACCTCCGCCTGCCGCTCGCCGCCGCAAACGCGCTGGCCGTCGCCGTCGGCTACCTGCTGCTGATCGGCCTCGTCGGCCGGCGCGCGGCGCTGCTCGGCGCGATCTTCTGGGCCACCTCGCCGTTTCTGATCGCCCACAGCCGCCTCCTCCACCTCGACGCGCTGCTGACGAGCTGCATGACCCTCAGCTTGCTCTGCCTGCTGGCGGCGCGCGGTGCCCCGGTCGCCAGCTCGGGCGAGCAGCAGATCCGACCGAAGCTCTTGATCGCCTCTGCAGTGCTCGCCGGGCTAGCGCTGCTCACCAAGGCCCCGGCGCTACTGCTGATCCCCTTCGCCGGCGTGATCTTGCTCGCCGATGTGTTTGTGCCGTCGCCTGGAGGCCGCGCCGCCGCGCTCAGGCGCGCCATCGCGCTCGGGCTGCTCTGGGGCGGCGTGGCGGCGATCACCTTCGCTCTGCTCTGGCCGGCGATGTGGGTCAACCCGCTCGGCGCGTTTGGCTCGATCCTGGCCGAGGTCCGCGATAACGGCGGCAACCCGCACCACTCGGGCAACTACTTCCTCGGCGTGCCCGTCGGCGTGCCTGGGCCGCTGTTCTACCCGGCGGTCGTCGCGTTCCGTACCACGCCCTGGACGCTGGTCGGCCTGATCGTCTGGCTCGCATCGCTGGCCTGGCGGCGCCCGCTCAGTCAGCTGCTGCTCGGGCTGTTTGCGCTTTACATAACGCTTTTTCTCAGCATCGAGGCCAAGCAGTTCGACCGCTACCTGCTGCCGATCTGGCCGACGCTGGAGATCTTGGCGGCCTGCGGCTGGGTCTGGCTGGTCAGGATGCTGCTCGCGCGGATGGGCCGCGTCGCGCAGGCTGATCCACCCACTGCACGGCGGCGCGCGGTCGTCGGCTGGGGGCTGACGCTGGCGCTGACGCTGGCTCCGCTGCTGCCGCGCCACAGCTATTATCTCGGCTACTTCAACCCGCTGCTGGGCGGCCCGGCCGTGGCCCAGCGCGTGCTGCTCGTCGGCTGGGGCGAGGGCTTCGAGCGGGTCGGCGCGTGGCTCAGCGCCAGGCCAGACCTCGATCGCGGGCCGGTGCTCTCCTGGACGCCGCCCAACCTCGCGCCGTTCGTGCCGAAGCGAGTGCAGGTGCTCGATCTGCGCCCCGAGTACCTGGCGCGGCCCAGCAGCTACGTTGTGCGCTACATCCGCTCGATCCAGCGCGGCGAGTCGCCCGAGGCCGACGCGGCGGCGCTCGCCACGCCCGCGCTCTTTTCTGTCGAAAGCGAAGGCGTCGTGTACGCCACGGTGCATCAGCTGGTGCGGCCATATGCCGTGCGCTCACCAGCTCGATTTGCCGGATCGCTGCGGCTCAACGGCTACACCGCCACCAGAGATGGAGCGCTGCTCACCGTCGTACCATCCTGGAGCGTCGCGCGCGCCATGCCTGCCGGCGCGCTGGTCTTCGTCCACGTGCTAGACGCGAGCGGCGCGACCGTCGGGCGGGTGGATGCCGCGATCGACGGCGGGATGTTCGCGCAGTGGCAGGCGGGGCAGCAGTTCGACGCGCCGCTGCCGATCCAGCTCCCCGCCGATCTCGCGCCGGGGCCATTGCGCCTCGTCATCGGCGTCTACACCCCGGACGGCGCGCGCCTCCCGATCGATGAGGCTACGGCGCTCCCGCCCGGGGTCGATGGGCCGAACGCACTGCTGCTCGCGACGCTGCGCTGAGATCAGCGTCACGTGGACGTGCGCCGTGTGGCGGTGTGGACGGATCGTCGGCGGGTGGGGGATGTCTGAGGTGCCGGATGTCTGAGGTGGCGGGTGGATGTCTGAGGTGGCGGGTGGGGGATGTCGCTCGCTGCCGGCCACCTGCGGATCTACCCCGTGCGGGAATGTGCGCTCGCTGCCGTGTGGCGACGGTGGCGGGTGGACGTCTGAGGTGCCGGATGTCTGAGGTGGCGGGCAGCGGGACGGATCGTCGGCGGGTGGGGGATGTCGCTCGCTGCCGGCCACCTGCGGGATCACGTGTCAGTTAGCGCGACATCTCCGAGCTGGTAGCGCGCCCGCTGCGCATCGCTCAGCTCGGGGATATAGCGCCGCTCGCGCGCCAGCTCCAGCAGCCGCTCGTGCGAGTCCACCCGCCACAGCCGTAGTGTTGTATCGGTGGTGCCGGCCAGGATCGTCTGTCCGTCAGGGCTGAACGTGGCGCTGTAGATCAGCGCGCCGTCGGTAGCGTAGCGCCGCAGCTCGCGGCCGGTGGCGATGTCCCATAGCGAGAGCGTCGAGAGACCGTCGGCGAACAGCGCGGCGCGGCCGTCTGGGCTCCAGGCCACAAACAGCACCGGGCCAGCCTGTTTCGGGAAGCGCTGCAGGTCGGTGCCGCGCGCCAGATCCCACAGTCGCGCCGTGCCATCGGCCGAGCCGGAGAGCGCCAGCGCGCCATCTGGGCTCAGCGCCACACTGTTGACAGCGCTGCTGTGCCCGCGTAGCTGCCGCAGCTCGCCGCCGGTGGCGGCCTCCCACAGCCGCAGCACCCCGTCGGCCCCGCCGGAGAGCGCAGTGGTGCCATCGGGGCTCCACGCCGCGCTCACCACCGCCCCGACGTGGCCGGTGAACCGGCTCAGTTCCGCCCCTCCGGCCAGATCCCACACACGCAGCGTGCCGTCCTCCGATGCCGAGAGCCCGCGCGCCCCGTCGGGGCTGAAGGCGACATCCCAGACGTACGATGTGTGCCCGCTGAGCCGCCGCAGCTCACACCCGCTGGCCACATCCCACAGCCGCACGCTGCTGTCCGCCGAGCCGGAGAGCGCTAGCCGCCCGTCCGGGCTCAGCGCCACCCCCTCGACGCCATCGCTGTGGCCGGCGAGCACGTGCAGCGCCTCGCCGCTGGCCAGATCCCAGACCCGCAGCGCCCAGTCCCACGAGCCGCTGAGCGCGATGCGGCCGGCGCGGTCGATCGCCACGCTGCGGATCCAGCCGATGTGCCCCTCCAGGCGGCGCAGCTCGGCGGCGTTGCGCAGATCCCACAGCCGCAGCGTCCCGTCGCGCGAGCCGGAGAGTAGCTCGTCGCCGTCCGGGCTGAAGGCCAGGTCAAACACCTCGTCGCGGTGCTCGCCGAAGCGCTGCAGCGTCTTGCCGCTGGCTAGATCCCACAGCTGCACCGTGTTGGCCGACGCCAGCGCCACCGTCCGCCCATCGGGGCCGCTGGCCAGGCTGGTGACCTGCCCGTTGGGGTTGACGAAGCTGCCGAGCAGCTCGCCACTGATGGCATCCCAGCGGCGCACGGTCGTGTCCCACGAGCCGCTGACGATCGTGCGCCCATCAGGGCTCCAGGCCACGCCAGCCACCCGGCCGGTATGCCCAGCGAAGTGCCTGATCTCCGCGCCGGTCTGCACATCCCAGATCCGCACCGCTCCGTCTGCTGCGCCTGACAGCAGCGCGCCCCCGTCGTCGCGGAACGCGATGGCCCAGACCTGCTCGGCGGGCGCGCCGAACCGCCGCAGCTCAAACCCGGTCTGCGCGTCCCACAGCCGCAGCGTGCGGTCCTCGCTGGCCGAGACCACCGCGCGCCCGTCGGGGCTGAACGCCACGCAGGTGACCGTGTCATCGTGGCCGACCAGCGGGGCGAGCTGGTCGCCGCTGGCTACATCCCAGCGGCGGACGACCCGATCCAGCCCGCCGGCCAGCGCGGTGCGTCCGTCGGGGCTCAGCGCCACGCTCAGCGGGGTCGTGGCGAGGCCGAGCAGGCGGTGGCGCTCCCTGCCGCTCGACAGATCCCAGATCCGCAGCGTCCGATCCGATGAGGCGGAGATCGCCCACCGACCGTCTGGGCCAAACGCCACACCCAGTACCGCGTCGGTGTGGCCGTTCAGCAGCAGCCGTGTGCCTGGCGCGTAGACCGCCTGCGCCAGGATCGCCTCGGCCTCGGGGGCGGGGCGCGGCACCTGGACTGCCGCCAGCGCCAGCGCGCGGCCTTGGTCCAGGTTGCCCTCGGCGATCGCGGCCTGGGCCGCCGAGGCCAGCGCCTGCCCCTGGGCAATGAGCGCGCTTTCCTGGGCATCGCGCTGCTGCCGCTGCGCCAGTCGCGCCAGCTCGATCTCGTGCCGCTCGCGTTCGCGCTCGCGCGCCATCAGCGCGTCGCGCTCGCGGGTGCTAGCTTCGAGATAGACGCGCTCGGCCTGGTCAAGCCAGGATTCGGTGCCACCAAGCGTCTCGAACTGCGCCAGCCGCGCGCCGCTCGCCAGAAAGCTTGGGTCGTGCTGCGAGGCGCGCCACTCGACGGCGGCGATGCTCAGCCGGCGGTGGAGCTGGAGCTGCTCGTGGCTGGTCTCGACCCACACGCTCAGCTGCGACCAGGCCCGCAGCAGCGCCTCGTGGGCCAGCTCGACGGTTGGATCGTGGGTCAGCAGGTCGCGGTCGAACGTCAGCAGCCGCGCCGCGCCGAAGGCGTCGAGCACGATCGCGACATCGGCTGGCGGCCCGGCGCTGCCAAGATTGGCGCGCAGCACCCGCCGCCGCGTCGGCTCGCCGCCAGAGCCGAGGCTCACCAGCGCCAGCAGCAGCCGGCGCGCCGTCGCCTGGCCGCTCTGATCGAGGCTGGCGTAGAGCGTCTCAGCGCGGCGGCTCAACGCGCCAGCCACCCCCCCAAAGGCGGCGTAGGCGGTGCGAGTCATCACCCGCCCGCGCCGCTGCTCGTAGAGCTCGCTCAGCGCATGCTGCAGCAGCGGCAACGCGCTGGGCCGCGGGCCGATCTCAGTCAGGATCGCCGCCGTTAGACCCTCCTCCAGCGTCAGCTCGGCCCAGCGCGCCGGCCCGACGATCGCGCGCTCCAGCTCGTCGGCGGTGAGCGGCAGCACCAGTTGGTTGCGCTGGCTGAACAACTCGCCGAAGTCGACGTACTGCAGCGGCCGGTCGATGAAGTCGGCGCGGATGGTGATCACGATCCGCAGGCGCGAGCGCTCGGCCAGGGCGGCGGCCACGATGCTGTCGCACACATGCCGGCGCATCACCTCATCGGGGCAGAGCGTCCACAGCTCCTCGAACTGGTCGATCAGCAGTACCAGCTCGACGGACGGGTCGGGAGGGAGCGCCCGCTCAGCCGCCGCCAGCAGGCCGCGCACATCTGCGGCCAGCAGCTGCCGCAGCTCGTCTGCGTCCACACCGGCCGGGGCGATGGCGCACAGACCGGCGGCCAGAGCGGCGATCGGGTCGCCGCTCGGCACGAGATCGACGATGAACCAGCGCTCGGAGCCGGGGTACGCGCCGCCCCGCAGCGCGGGGAGCAGGCCAGCGCGCACCGCCGAGGACTTGCCGCTGCCGGATGGGCCGGCCACCGCCAGAAAGCGCGCCAGATCGCCAGGCTCGGCGAGGCGGTCCAGCAACGTTCGCACCAGCCGCTCGCGCCCAAAGAAGCGTGCGGCGTCGCTCTCCACAAATGGCCGCAGCCCCTTGTACGGGTTGTCGCGCGCCGCAAGGTCGAACACCTCGGTCGGCGCGGTGGCCTGTTCCGCTGTCCCTGCCGCCGCCGGGAGCGCCGGGCCAAGCGCCGGGCGCAGATCGGCCAGCAACGTGTCCAGATCGGCGTAGCGATCGTGCGGCAGCTCGGCGGTCGCGCGGCGAAGGACAGCATCGACCGCGTCGGGGAAGCCGGCCCGCAGCGTGCCGATGGCGGGAAGCTCGGCGTGGCGCTGCTGCTCGATCGACGCCAGCGGGTGCGCGTCGGCGAGCGGGCGCTGCCCAGTGAGGAGCTCGAATAGCACGATCCCTAGCGCGTAGATATCGGTCTGGCGGCTCACCGCCCCGGCGCTGAGCTGCTCCGGCGCGGCGTAGGCGATCGAGCCGATGAACGCGCCAGGCGGCGCAGCATCGAGCAGCGCGAGATCTTTGGCGATGCCAAAATCGGCCAGATAAGCGTTGGCCTCCTCGTCGAGCAGGATGTTGGCCGGCTTGAGATCGCGGTGGACGATGCCGCTGCGGTGGGCGGCGCGCAGCGCGGCGGCGATCTGCTCGACGAGCCGCAGCGCGATGGGCAGCGGCGGCGGTCCGCCGGCGAGCAGATCGCGCAGCGACCCGCCGCGCATGTAGCGCAGCACCAGCGCGGCGTCGCCCGGCTCGCGCCAGTAGTCGTACAGCGGCACGATATGCGGATGCTCTAGCCGCGCCACCATCTGCGCTTCGGCGGCGAACCGGCGGATGAGATCGGGGTGGTCGGCGTACTGTGGCCGGATGACTTTGATGGCAACGGTGCGCCCGAGCTGCGGCTGCCGCGCGCGGTAGACGATGCCGAAGCTGCCGCTGCCAATCTCGCCCTCGATCACGTAGCCGCGGCGCGCGCGCTGCATGTCGGGCGGGGCGGCGCTGGCGGCCGCTGGCCGGCGGCGCTCCTCGAAGCGCAGCGCGTTGGCGGCGCGCACAAAGCGCTGCTGTGCGTCGGGCGACAGGCCGAGCGCCGCCGCCAGCCGCGCGCTGACCTGCTGCGACGGCCGCATGTCGCCGGATTCGATCTTACGCACCGTGATCGCCGCGCACCCGACGATCGCGGCGAGCTCCTCCTGAGTGAGGCCGATCTCCCTGCGACGCGCGCGCACCTCGCGGCCAAACGGCAGGTCGTCAGCCATCGCTTCCCCCGTCAGTCGTCGCATCAGCTTTCCCACATCACTATAGCAGAAATGCGCCCCGATACACGTTACCCAACCAATATCGCCAACAGTATCGCTTTTGGGCTTCCCGCCGAAGCGCCGATGTGCTTTACTATGTGTATTCCAGATCCCCGCGCCGTGTGACGCCTGCCGCCGAGCGCTGCATTCGTCGAGCGCGGGCCACCAAGCTGAAGAAAGGGACTCCGCCGTGCGAAATCTCGTCGCGTGCGCGCTGCTGATCGTGTCGGTTGTGTTTGGCGGACAGGGTGGCTGGCGCGCCGCTGCGGTGGCCCACGCCGCCAGCATCGCCGACACCGCCGCGATGCTGAGCGTCAATGGCTATACCCGTCGCTTCACCTACGCCGTCTCCACCCAGCCGGCCCCCGCCGCTGGCCGCCCGCTGCTGATCCAACTCCACGGCGACGGCGGCGATATGGGGCTGAGCGCGGCGTGGAAGAGCGCGGTGCTCGGCGATAGCAACGGCGCGGTGCTGATCTCGGCCCAGGGGCGCAACAACATCCCTGCTGCCGCCGCCATCGACGGCTCGGCCTGGCGCTTTCGCATGGACGAGACCGGCCAGCCGTACGACGACACCGACTTTATCGTCAAGCTGATCGCGCAGGCCACAGCTAGCACATCGCTGCTCGGCACCGCCATCGATCCGCAGCAGGTCTATGTCGTCGGCGAGTCGCGCGGAGCTGGCTTCGCTTACTATCTCTACGCCGACCCGCGCACCCGCAACACGATCCGCGCGATCGTGCCGATCTCCGGTACCTTCTACTGCGATGGCGAGGCCGTGCCGCCGGCCGGTGGTCAGGAGGGCGACCCGGGCACCACCGTGAAGGCCGGCAGCGACAGAACCTGCGGCGATGTCAGCGCCGACACCGGCTGGTACTGGGGGCCGCGCGCCTCGCTGTTCACCGGCGCGACCCGCACCCCCCACATCCTCGATATCCACGGTCAGCCAGCGCCGGCAGGCGGCGAAGATCCGTACACCGCGCCGCCGGCGCTCGATGTGGACTACGGCGCTTCGAGCTGGAGCGGCTGGGGTGAGGCGGCCGGGTGCTACACGGTGCGGGTCAGCGCGCAGACCGAGCGCACGCTGCCGGCGCAGGTCGGCGGCCTGACGGTCAAGTCCTACGCCTTCAGCCAGTCAGCCGACGCGCTGGGAACTCGCTGCGCCGGCCTCGACCTGACGTTTCTGATCGCGCAGGGCGGCGGCCACGTGCCCGGTGGCTTCGAGCCGACCGCATGGTGCTTTCTGAGCACTGTCGGCGGCACGCCAAGCACCAGCGCCTGCGTCGGCAACCCGCAGCAGCCAGGCGGCAACGGCCCGGCGCTGAGCGTCGATGTGGCGGCGTCGCGCAAGCCGATCAGCCCCGAGATCTATGGCCTGCACGAGGCCGACGAGACCTTCGCCCGCGAGATCGGGCTGCCGGTACGGCGCTACGGCGGCAACCTCGCCACCCGCTACAACTGGCGCACCAATAATACCAACAGCGGCCTTGACTATTACTTCGCCAACCGCCCGGCCGATATCAGCGCCACCGACTTTGTGGCCCGCGACCGCCGCACCGGCACCAAGAGCATCCTCACCATCCCGATGACCGGCTGGGTGGCCAAGGACGATACTAACGCTACCTGCGGCTTCAGCACCGCCAGATACGCCTACACGCCCAAGCCGTACGGCGGGCTGGCGGCCACCAACCCGGACTACCCGGCGTGCGGCACTGGCGTGACCGGCGAGACCCCAGGCGGCACGCTCACCTTCCCGCCGTCGGTCAACCCGGCCGATACCAGCGTCGCCTTCGCCCCCGCCGATGCCCAGGTCTGGATCGCCAGCCTCAAGGCGGCCTACGGCGCTGCGGCGCAGGGCGGCGTGCCGTACTACGCGCTGGACAACGAGCCGGACCTGTGGAGCGGCACCCACGCCGATCTGGTGCCCACCGCGCTAACCTATCAGCAGTTCCGCGACCGCACCTACGCCTACGCCGCAGCGGTCAAGGCCGCAGACGCCGGGGCCAAGACGCTCGGGCCGTCGCTTGGCAGCTACTCCTACTTTTTCAACTCGTTCTACGACGGGCAGCGCGAGGACTGGGCCACCCCGGACGACCGCAATGCCAACGGTGGCACGCCGTTCCTCGCCTGGTATCTGCAGCAGATGCGCGCCTACGAGCAGCAGCACGGCACGCGCATCCTGGACTACCTCGATGTCCACTGGTACCCGCAGGACGGCTCGTACGGCAGCCCGGCCGGGGATGGCGCCCAGCAGGCGGCGCGGCTCGCATCGGTGCGCTCGCTGTGGGACCCGACGTACGTCGATGATAGCTGGATCAAGGACGCTGGCCCGGACGGCGGTATCGTCCAGCTCATCCCCCGGCTGCGCGCGCTGGCGGCGGCCAACTACCCAGGCACCAAGATCGCCATCAGCGAGTATAGCTGGGGCGCCCACGCCGATCTCAACGGCGCGCTGGCCCAGGCCGATATCCTTGGGGTGTTCGGGCGCGAGGGCGTCGACCTCGCCACGCTGTTCGACGGGCGCTACGAGGCCGATAACGCCAAGTTCGCCCCGAACAGGCCGAGCGCCTACGCCTTTAGGATGTACCGCAACTACGATGGGCAGGGCGGGCGGTTCGGCGAGACCAGCGTCCAGGCCAGCAGCGCCGACCAATCCAAGCTGGCGATCTACGCGGCGCAGCGCAGCGACGGCGCGCTGACCGTGATGGTCATCAACAAGACCAAGGGCGCGCTCAGCTCAAGCGTCGGCCTCGGCGGGTTCGCCCCAGGCGCGAGCGCATCGGTCTTCCGCTACAGCGCCGCCAACCTGTCCGCCATCGCCCGCGAGCCGAGCCAGCCGATCGCCGGCGGCAGCTTCACCGCCAGCTTCCCGGCCGAGTCGATCACGCTGCTCGTCGTGCCGGGCACGGGCGGCGGGTCGAGCCAGCAGCCGCGCATCTGGGTGCCGCTGGTGCAGCGCTAGTGGATTGACGATTGACAATTGACGATTGACGATTGACGATTGCAACGCCTCAATGACACATCGCGGGTGAATCGCTCCGCCCGCGTTTGTGTCCACATATCACGCTCGCGGCCTCGCGGCCACATTCGCTGCACCGCGAGCGTCATTCCAGCGGCATCGCCAAGTGGGCTGCGCTGCGGCTTACACCGTGGCGCGCGCCCAGAAATCATTGCGGGCAGGGGTGATCACCACAACGTGGAAAATAACGGAGGAGATCATGCGCGCCGCACATACCAGTCTCGTCACACCGCGTCACTTGCTGGCGCGTCTGCTCGCGCTCGCGCTCCTGGTGGCGGCCGCGCTGCCGCTCCTCCACCCGATCGCGCCGCCTGCGCCACCCACCGCACCGATCGCCACGCAGCCGATCGCAGCGCAGTCGATAGCCGCGCAGCCGGCCAAGGCTCCCCAGCAGCCCCCGACCTTCAGAGACGATCTGCCCGGCATCTCGCCGGCCTTTATGCGCGATATCGATCTGGGCGGCGGCAACCATACCGCGATGATCGCGGCCGCGCCGCTGCGCTATCGAGCCGCCGATGGCGCGTGGCTCCCGATCGACGCCAGCTTCGCGCCCACCCCCAACGGCTTCACCAGCGCGCGCAACCTGCTCCAGATCCAGACCTCATGCCAGCCGCGTTGACGCCCGGATGACCATCGATGGCGCGACGCTGGCCTGGACGCCGCAGTCGCTGGCGCTGCGCCGCAGCGACGCGACGCTGCCACTGGCCACCCCGCGCGCCGCCGCTGGCACGCTCCACGACTCCGGCGCGCGCATCGCCTATGCCGCGAGCTGGACGCTGCCCGAGCTCAGCGACGAGCTGATCGTCGGGCCGGGGTCGGTCGAGCATAACCTGGTCTTCGCCGCGCGCCCACAGCTCCCTGAAGGTGTCGCCGCCACCGAGCCGCTCACGCTCGAGCTGAGCGCGCTGCTGACGCTGCCGCCGGGAATGGCGTTGGCCGCCGATGGCGCGGTCCAGACTGGCGCGTTCGTCACCGATGGCGGGCTTGAGCTACGCGATGCGGCTGGTCAGCCACAGCTGGCCATCGCCCCCGCCGCGATCTTCGAGCGCGACCGGCAGAGTCAGCGCACCGGCGCGCGCTATCGCGTCGAGCCGCGCGACGCGGTCTCCTGGCTGGTGACGATGGAGACACCGTGGAGCTGGTGGGCCGAAGCCGGCCGCCAGTACCCGGTGGTCTGGGACCCCAAGCTGGCGGTCGTTGGGCCGCTGACGGTCAAGCAGGTGGCGCAGACCCCAGGTGGCGCGGGCTGTGGCTTCGACGGTATCACCACCGGTGTGGGATTCAAGCCCGAGTGCGGCGATGTGCGGACGCTGGTCAAGTTCAATAATCTGGGGCGCGGTCTGTTCCCGCGCGAGTTTGCCATCGACCGCGCCAGCCTGGTGGTGGCGGCGAGCGGTGGGGTGTTCAACAAATACGATCTTGTCGCGCTCGGCATGCGAGTCGAGCGCATCACCGATGGCGGCTAGGTCGGCGGCAACCCGACGTGGGGCGGCATTGCGACCGATGGGCAGACGCGCTGCACGGTGAGCCAGCTGCTGACCCGCACCTACCCCACCGGCAACGTCAACAACTGTCTGCTGCAAAGCGGCAGCGGCGGGCTAGTGAGCGACTGGATCAATGGCGCGGCCAACGACGGTCTGCTGCTGAGCAACACGACGGAATGTAGCACCTATTTTGGCTGCCCGTTTGTCTTCTTCCCGGTGCGCAGCGGCTTTCAGGATAATGGGCTCGGCGATTTTGACAACATTGGGCTCAAGGGTGCCGGTCTGGCGCTGGTGATCGACTACAAGGGCCCCGCGCTGCCGCTCAACACGGTCTATGGCTACGGTACGAACCCGCCGCGCCCGCCGCTCAATGACGATCAGAGCTATGTGCGATCCTACCACGGCTACAGCATGCTGGATAGCGGCGGTGCCGACTGGACGGTAGCTTCGGTCAAGGGGTTTCGCACCAGGATCCTATGGCTCGATAATCCTGTCGAGCGTACAGGCCTCTTCTCGTATACCGGGTGGGGGCCAGATTCCAACGGCTACGCCACCAGCAAATACCCCCACGCGTTTACGCTGAGCTCGGCGCGCTCGAACTGCCTCGGCAACGGCTGCTCGGAGTGGGCACGCGGCGATGGCTCACGTGATGGGTCGAACTTCATGCTGTTCCGTGGATCGAGCGCCGCTGGCCGCGAACTCCGGGTTCACCCGCTGCCGGCCGACCCGCAACTCGATCAGTACGCTGTCCAGGTGGCGACCTCGACGGCGCTGCCGACCCCCGATCTGGCAGCGGTCAATGCCGGCGGGCAAGTCTACACCCAGACACTCAGCATCCCGACCGACCAACTTGTGCGGGTGTTCTCGATGCCGATGCTCGCCAACACGCGCGCCAGCGTGAAGATGACGAGCCGACTCGACGATTTTGTCTATCCCCCTGGCGAAGAAAAGCTGTATCTCTTCCCGCCCGATCGCTCGATCGCCGCCAAGGGTACGCAGGTCAAAACGATCGCCAGCGATGCGACGCAGCGCCTCGTCGTGACCGAGGCGACAGCTGGGAACTGGGCGATGGTGCTCGATCTTCCTGGTGACGCGACGGCATTCAAACGAGCGACGTATATGGCCGACCCAAACGATCTCGTGCCGCGCATTCGCACCCAACATATCACAATCGTAGTGCGGATCTGCCCGCGCTCGGCGATCATCACCGAAACTGGCTGTGCGATCGTCAGCAAACCAAATGCCCTCCAGTCTCCGGCCAATGCGCCGCAGCTATGGCTCAAAGCCGGTTCCTACTGGATGTTCTCGCCCGCCGGTTTCAGCGCCAGCGGCAGCTCGATATGTAACAATACAACCTTCAATGGGAAGGTATACGCCCCGCTGATTACTTGGCAGGGCGTGATGAGCCGGCTGGTGGTGATTGGCGGGCGAGTCTGCATCGATGTCTCGCAAAACTATCTCACCACCCCAGCCGTGATCGAGCTTGGCATTGACCCACCTGACACGATCGAGCCGCGCTTCGAAATTGGCACCGGTCTGGCTGGCTACTACACCGGCCCGAACGCCAGCGGCACGCTCGAGGTTTCGACATCGGGCGGCGTACCATCGAGCATGTCCGATATCCTGGCGGACTATGACCGAAAAAGCTTGGATTATTCGACGATCAGCATCGTCATGGCCCCCAACGGCGATGTCGGCCAGCAGTACGCCGCGTACTCCACCCGCTTTTCACGGCAGCTCCAGACCGTCGATGGGGTCAAGGATCAGCAGTTCACGCTCAGCTGGCGCGTGCAGGCCGAGGGCTACGCCGGCTGGGACGAGTCGCCAAGCGGCACCGGGCCGCTCAACGTCACGCTCGCGCCGCTCAACCAGATCGCCAACGCGCCGTTCGCCAGCATGACCTATCGCTTCAAGTATGGCGCTGCGGGCGATTGGGAGATGCGCTACGACTTAGCGGCGCACACGTTCACCGATGTCCGCAATAACAGCGGCATTATCATCCACAATGCCAAGCTCGGCGGCGCGTGGACCAGAGTGGACTATGTGATCGGGGCGTTTGGGCAGGGCGCGGGCGGCGGCAACGGCCTGGCGAGCTGCGCCATGTTCTGCGGCGATATTCGCGCCACCGACGACACCTGGGCCGCGCCAAAGCGTACCTGGCGCATGCCGGATGTGCTAATCAACCAGACGCCCAAGACCGTGACGGTGAGCGAATCGGGCGCGCTGAGCGTCTTCAGCAGCGACCACCCAGACGCCAAACCGCAGGATGCTAGCCCGCAGGACGCCACCAACGTCGGATTCTCGTTCAAAACGTTCAACGCCAACGTCACCATCGACGAAATGCCGTGCCCCGGCGTCGGCGGCCCGCCGGTCCAGGTGATCAAAGGCGTGGCGAAGCTCGGGCTGCCAGGTCTCAGCTCTGACACCGACGAAAGCACGATGGTGACATCGAGCTTCACGCTGTGCGAGAGCCAGCTGCGCGAGGTGACGCTGACGCTCAACGTCGCCGAGCCAGGCATCCCGGTGGCCCAGCCGCCCGCGCTGTACGTCACGCTGATCGGCGGCATCGTCACCATCAACCCAGACTTCGCCACGATCAAGGTCAACGTCGGCTTCTACGTCGGCGAGCCGGCCGCCCAGCCAAAGCCGTACAAAGGGGTGGGGACGCTCACGCTTGACACCCGCGGCCTGTTCGATATGCAGGCCAAGGGGCGCATCCTCGGCATGATGGACGGCGACGGCCACCTGTGGGTGGCCTGGAACCCGCTCGACCTCGGCATGGGCGCAGAGGGCTGGCTGCCCGGAAGAGATAACTGGGTGATGCACGGGCAGCTGTACGCCCACATCTGGCGCGGCAGCGGCTGGCAGAACCGCTACCCCTGGCTGGCGGGCGACGATCGGGTGCATCTGACGGCGAGCTACAAAGCTGAGTTCAAGATCAAGCAGGGGCAGATCTTCGAAACCTTCCTGTTCGACCTGCCGCCGGACGACACGACGATCGGTGTCGAGCTCCAGTTCGGCCAGTTCTGCGGCAATGCGAGCTGCACGGCATACCAGTGGGGCATCAAGGGCAAAGTCGTCATCCTCGGCTTCGATGTCGGCGTCTACATCAATCTGGACTGCGACGCGCTCAATGCGGCGCTGGTGCTGCCGCCGGCGGTGCTGGCCTGCACCAGCTTCATCCTCGGCAGCGACGGCCACCTCCTGCTGGATCAGTACGGCCCTGGCGGCCCGCCGTTCCCGCAAAGCGCTGGCACGAGCGGGCAGCCAGATGTACGTGCGGCGCCGCAGATCGCCGGCAGACCGATCGAGACCAGCCCACAGCTCGTCGCCGCCCCAGCCGCGAGCCAGGTCGAGCAGACGCTCGATGTCCGCCAGACCACCGGCGCGTTTCTGGCGGGGTTGAGCTGGGCTCGCGGCGCGCCGCAGCTCACGCTGATCCGCCCGGACGGCACCGAGATCACCCAGGCCAACGCCGCCGCCAACGGCGTCAACGTCGCCGCCAAGGGCCAGGCGATCATGTTCGGCGTGCCCAACCCGCAGCCTGGCGCGTGGAAGGCGCGGATCGCCGGAGCGACCGCCACCGACGACTACCACCTGGTGTTTTTTGCCAACAAGCGCACGCCGCAGCTGGCGTTCACCGCGCCGGCCGGCATCACCACGGTCAACGCCGCCACCGACGGCGCCACTAGCCAGCTGTACCGCATCGGCTGGACGCCGCCGGCAGACGCCGCTAACCTGCGCATGACGCTGTTCTACTCGGCCACCAACACCGCCGCGCTTGAGCCGACGCAGACGGCCGGCGGCGTCATCCGCGAGAACCTCGACCCGGCGACCGGCTTCTACGACTGGGATCTGTCGTATCTCGGCACGAGCGACTACACCGTCTACGCCACGCTGCAAGACGCGCGCGGGGCGGCGGTCACGCCGTTTGGCGAAGATCAGTACGTCGGCGTCAGCACCAGCATCGCCCAGGGAACGCTGCGCTACCGCGATACCGCCGCCCCGCCCAAGCCTGGCGCGCCGCGTTTCGGCACATCGCCCATGGGCCACCTGGCCTGCTGGGCGGTCAGCCCGGCCCACGATCTCGCGGCCTACCAGCTCACATACCGCGTCATGGATAGTGTGTACCCGGCGGGCCGGCAGATCATCGAGCGGGTGCTGGCGAATGTGCCGTACGCCCCTGGCGCTGAGCAGTGCGCCCGAGTCTTCGGTCTGAGCAGCAGCGACGCTCGCGTGGTGCTCGGCGGCGGCGTATCGAGCGTGGACGCCAGCGGCAACGTGAGCGGGCGCGTCGATACTGCGGCGGCCACGACGACGGTCAGCGGGATCGCCGATGCGCAGACGCCGCTGACGATCGCCGGCGTCATCAACGCTGACCGCTCGGTGACGCTGAGCTGGCCGAGCTCCGGCGCGCTCTACGATCTGTTCTACGCCCGCGAGGCCGCCGCAGGGCCGTGGCAGGCAGGCACAGGCGCGACCGAGGGTGCATCGCCAGTCCGCATCTCGGACGCCGGCTACGGCGGCAGCACCACGATCCACGGCCTCGCGCTTGGCTACTGGTACGCCTTCAGCGCGCGCCAGTACCGCCGATCGGATTACTCGCCCGCCCCGATCTCGAACCAGGTCTGGCTGCTCGTCACCAGCGGCGCGGACGCCGACGGCGATGGCATCCCCGATGACTACGAGGCGGCGCACGGCATCGCAGACGCCAGCGGCGATGCCGACGGCGACGGGCTGACCAATAAGGACGAGGCGACGCGCGGCACCGACCCGCGCGCGCCAGACACCGACGGCGATGGCTGGGCGGACGGCGACGAGGTGAATTACAGCACCGACCCGCTCAACCCGAATAGCTTCCCGCAGCTCGACCCGGCGGATCTGACGAAGGTGGTGCCGCTGCCGCGATTGGGGCTCGGCGCGACCGCGCTGAGCTTCGCCGCCTACCGGCTCGACCCACGGCCGCAGCGCAAGACGGTGAGCGTGACCAATGGCTGCGGCGGGACGCTCGCGCCGCAGCTCAAGACCGATGCGCCGTGGCTGACGGCGACTCTCGGCGCAGGGGAGATCCAGGTCCGGGTGGCGAGCGGCGGGCTAGCGCCGGGGGTCTACACCGGCAATGTCATCGTCAGCGATGGGCAGGCGGGCACGGCGGGCAGCCCGCAGACGGTGCGGGTCACGCTGCGGGTGATGGCCGGCCAATCGCCAGCCAGCGGCGGGGTCTACTTCCCGCTGGTGATGGTGCGGCGCTGAGCGAGGGTGCGGCGGCGTTCACTCGCCGCTGGCCAGCGCCATGCCATCGAGGTGCGCTGTGTCGTTGTAGCGCATGGCGCGCCACTCGTCGTCTGCGGTCGTGCCCGCCAGCACGAGCTCGCTGATCGCGGCGTTGTCGATCCAGAGCCGCTGGAAGTGGCGCAGCTCAAGCCCGAGCGCGTGGCACAGCAGCGTGCGGATCGTGCCGCCGTGCGAGACCACCAGCAGCGTCTCGCCGATCTGGTGCCGCGCCGCGATGGCCGCGATGGCCGCGACGGCCCGTATCTGGAGCTGCGTGTAGGACTCGCCGCCGATGCGCACGGTGGCCGCCGGCTCGCGCAGGTACTCGGCGTAGTTCTCCTGGTGCTGCGCCGCGATCTCCGCGACGTTCAGCCCGTACCAGTGGCCCACATCGATCTCGCGCAGCCCGGCCATCGGCTGCGGCGTCAGGTCGGCGGTCGCCCCGATGATCGCTGCGGTCTCGGCGGCGCGTGGCAAATCCGAGGTGTACAGCGCAGCAGCGCCGAGCCGCGCTAGACGCTCGCCGACCAGTCGCGCCTGCTCGCGCCCCGTGGTGTTCAGCGGGGTCGGCGCGTGCCCCATATAGCGCCGCTCGGCGTTGAGCGCGGTCTCGCCGTGGCGGATCAGCAGCAGTCGCATCGTTCTCTCTTTTTTACGCCGTCGCACACGTTCTAGGCCTGCGGCAGTGCGGTAATAGAGTGATCCTATAAGAGGAGACAAGGGATGATCTCGGGGGCTACGCCCCAAACTCCCGCGCTGCGCTTCGTGCGCTTCCAACTCAGAGGCCGGTGCCCGGCGCGGCGCTGCCGTCCAGGAAGCGCAGCGCAGTCTCGGCGACCACCTGCGCGCACGGCGCGAGCGACGTCACATCGACCCACTCCTGGCACTGGTGGAAGGCACCGGCGTGTGGCCCGTACATGATCGTCGGGATGCCGGCCTGCCCCGAAGTCAGGTTCGCGTCGCTCACGCCTGCGCTATAGCCACATGGCGTCGGCGCGCCGAGCACAGCGGCGCTGGCGGCGCTGAACGCCTGGGTAAATGGATGATCTGGCTCGGCGAACTCGAACGGTGGGTAGTACGGCGGCTCGATGGCGAAGCTGAACGTTGCCGGCGACTGGAGGCTCGCGGCGAACGCGGTCAGCTTTTCGACCACCGACTCGGCGGTCTCGCCAGGGACGATCTGCCGGGTCAGCAGCGCCGTCGCCCGCTCGGGCAGCGTGATCACATACTGGGCGCTGCCGGCCTGAAACGAGAGGATTGTCTGCGACGATGGGATGCGCGGGTGCGAGAGCGGCGGGACGGCATCGCAGACCGCAGCCACAAAACGCGCCAGCTCGATAGCGGCGTTGATCCCCTCCTGCGGGTAGAAGCCGTGCGCCGCCTTGCCGACGGCGGTGATGCGGATCAGCACCTTGCCGGGCGCGCCGATGATCGCCTCGGTGAACGCCGGCTCAGTGACGATCGCCGCGTCGGCGTGAAAGCCCGATTCCAGCAGCGCGCGCGCCCCGTACGAGTAGGCCTCCTCGTCGGTGACGCTGCTGAAGATCAGCGTGCCGCGCCAATCCTGGCGGTTGGTGTGGAGCGCCCGCGCCACCAGCATATTGACAACCACGCCGCACTTCATATCGCCTGCCCCCAGGCCGTACAGCCGGTCGCCGTCGACCCAGCCCTGCCACGGGTCGCGCTCCCAGCCCTCCACCGCCAGCACGGTATCGACGTGGCCGTTGAGCAGCAGCGTCGGCCCTCGGCCGTTCTCGAGCTTGGCGATCACATTCGGCTGCCCGTTGGCCGTCTGCTCCAGCGCTGGCAGGATGCTGTGCGAGGCCAGCCATGTGGCCACGTGCTGCTGCACCGCCGTCTCCTCGCCAGGATAGCTGCGGATGGCGACGAGCTCGCGCAGCAGTGCCAGCGCTTCGTCGCGGTCGAAGGTGATGGTCATTGGTTCTCCTTGGGTGCTACCGCACGATAGTACCACATGATCGATCGCAGCGGACGAAAAAAGCAGCTCCACGCGGGGCGATCGCGTGGAGCTGCGTCTGGCAGCAGACATGGTGGCAAAGCTGGCATCCGTGGCTAACAGCAGATGTCGGTGGCGAGGCTGCCTGGCAGCCAGGCATTCGCGTCAACTCGCGTGGATGAGCGGATCATTTGTCCGGTATCTGTGCCTATCTGTGCCTATCTGTGGACGATCGGCCCGGCTACTTCCGCAGTCGCGGGTCGAGCGCATCGCGCAGCCCATCGCCGACGAACGAGAACGACAGCATCGTGATCGCGATCATAAACGTCGGGAATAGCCCGAGGTGCCAGTAGATTCGGATGTAGGAGAACGACGTGCCGACCATCTGCCCCCACGATGGCAGCGGGTCGTTGATGCCGATGCCGAGAAAGCTCAGCCCGGCCTCGGTGAACATCGCCGTCGGGATGCCGAGCGTGACGGCGATGATCAGCGGCGAGATCGCGTTCGGCATCAGGTGGCGCAGCGCGATCTGTATCGGCGGAATGCCGAGCGTCCGCGCCGCCTCGATGTACTCCTTCTCGCGCAGCGAGAACACCTGCGCCCGCGTCAGCCGGCAGATCTCGACCCACCCGATCAGCCCGATCGCGAGGATGACGTTGATGAGCCCGCCGCCGTAGATCGAGAGCAGAAACAGCGCGAACAGCAACTGTGGGATGGCGGTGAACACTTCAACAAATCGCATGATTACGAAGTCCACCCAGCCGCCGAGAAAGCCGGCCGTCAGCCCGAGCGTCACCCCGATCACCAGCGCGATCGCCTGCACGCCCAGCCCGACGGTCAGCGAGATTCGCGCGCCGTAGATCAGCCGGCTCAGCAGATCGCGCCCGACCTGATCCGTCCCGAGAATATGGCCGGGGAAGCCGGGGAACTTACTGGTCTTGGCAAGATCGGAGAAATCGTAGCGGTATGGCGTGATCACATCGGCGAAGATCGCCATGAACACGAGCAGTCCCACGATCACCAGCGCCACCATCGCCAGCTTATTCTTGGAGAAGCGTATGGCCGCATCGCGCCACAGGTTCGTCGGCTTGCGCTGCGTCATCGGGTCGGCGGTGACGACGGGAGTTTTGTCGGTTACGATCGCACTCATGGGCGGCTCCGTGTATGCATGAGAGTGAAGCGGGATAAAGGAGGAAGGAGCAAGGAGGAAGGAGGAAGGAGCAAGGAGCAAGTTTGGACTACCGACTGCTGGCTACTCATCGAGTCACCGGCTCCTGGCCACCCGCTCCTGGCTCCTCACGGAGCTCCTGGTCAGGCCAGCTTGACCCGCGGGTCGATCACAGTGTAGAGCAGATCGGTGAGCAGGTAGACGAAACCCCACAGCATCGCGACCAGCAGCATCACCGCCATGATCATCGGGTAGTCGCGGTCCAACACGCTGGTGACGAAGTACTTGCCGATGCCGGGGATGCGGAACATGGTCTCGACGAAGATCGTGCCGGTGATCAGATCCGGGATGCGCGGCCCGAGCACGGTGATGATCGGGATGAGCGCGTTCTTGAGCGCGTGGCGCATCGTCACCATCACTTCGGCCAGCCCCTTGGCGCGCGCGGTGCGGATGTAATCCGAGGTCAGGACATCGGCGAGCGAGGCGCGGGTATAGCGCGCCGCTATGCCCATCGGCGTCATGCCCAGCGCGATCAGCGGCATGATCCACTGCCGCCAGTCATCGCCCCAGCCGCCTATCGGTAGGACCTTGAGCTGTACCGCGAACGCCAGGATCATCCAGAACGCCACGATAAAGTTCGGCAGCGTCAGCCCGGCGGTGGCGACGAAGGTGATGACGTAGTCCACCCAGGTATTCTGCCGCACCGCAGCGATGATTCCGAGCACGATGCCGGTGCTGAGCGCCAGCAAGGCCGTCACCCCGCCGAGCCGGATGCTCACCGGCCAGGTCCGTCCGATCACCTCGGCCACCGTCTCAGATGGGCTGGCGAACGAGATACCAAAATCGCCGTGCAGCACGTTGCCCATATAGATCAGGTACTGCTCGTGCAGCGGCTTGTCCAGGCCAAACTTTCTGAGGATGTTGGCCTTGGCAGCGGCCGGCAACGGCATCTGCGCCTCATCGAACGGGCCGCCGGGGATCGAGTGCATCAGCAGAAAGGCGACGATCGAGACCATAATAAACACGATTGCCATGCCAGACAGGCGTTTGATGAGATAGGCACCCATAGCGCGCTCGCTTTCGCTAGCCTTCGACAGACTGAGTCGCACGGCCCGGCGGCGCTGCT
>JAYUUK010000226.1:0-4269 GCA_043754595.1 Roseiflexaceae bacterium
GTGCGCGCCGCCTTGCCGATCTGCGCGGTGGCCGCTATACTGCGTCTGCCGCGCCGCAGAAGGAGTGCATCATGATGAGCCAGCCAAGCGACGAACCGCTGCTCTGGGACGTCCGCAGCTTCGTCTACGCCACGTTCACCGCCACCGAGCGTCCGCCGACCGTCGCCGAGATCGCCGCCTACTTCCAGATCGGCACCGGCGATGCGCAGCGGCTGCTCGGCGAGCTCCACGACCGCCACGCACTGTTCCTCGACCCGCAGACCAAAGCGATCAGGATTGCCAACCCGTACTCGGCCGTCCCCACGCGCTACCGGGTCGCCGCGTCCGGGCGATTCTACTGGGCCAACTGCGCCTGGGACGCGCTCGGCATCCCGGCAATGCTCGGCAGCGACGCGACGATCCACACCCGCTACGCCGACACCGACGAGCTCGTCATGATCGCTGTCCGTAGCGGGCAGCTCAGCTCACCGCCGCCAGGGGTCGTCCACTTCCCGCTTCCGTTCGTCCAGTGGTACGACGATTTAGTGTTCACCTGAGCGACGATCCTGCTCTTCCGGTCGGAAGAGGCGATCGATTCGTGGGCGCAGCGCAGCGGCGTGCCGCGCGGCGAGGCGCTGTCGCTTGTAGCGACGTGGGAGCTCGCCCGCGCCTGGTATCACAACCGGATGGCACCAGAGTACCGCGGCCGGACGATCGAGCAGATCGAGGCGATCTTTGGCGGCCTCGGCATGACCAGCCCATTCTGGTATCTGCCAGATCGCGCCGCACCGACGCCGAAGGGATAGCGCGGGGCGCAGCTCACGGCTACGCGGAGAGCTGCGCCCCGCGTCGCACCCCAAGCGCCAGCCCGAGCGCGATCAGCAAGAGCGGCAGCAGCGCGAATGGCGCGGCCAGCAGCGCCGGTAGATTAGTTATCGCGGTGATGCAGCCGACGGCGAACAGGATCACGCTCGGCACCACCGGCCACGGCACCCGCACGCCAAACATCCCGCGCCCGACGACGAAGATCGCCAGAAATGCCAGCGAGAGCCCCCACAGCACCGAGACCCCGTGCGTGAGGCTGGCGAGCGGGACGCCGATGCTCAGGCCGGCGAGGATGCAGCCGGGGATGATCAGGCCGTAGAGCCGCTGCCAGAAGGCGAAGAACAAAAAGCACGCGCCGATCGTCAGCAGGATCAGCCCAGGGGTGAGATCGATCGTCGCCCCGAAGAGGTAGCCAATCAGCATCAGCGCGCCGATGACCATCAGCGCCACCCCAGGCAGGCTCACAGCCCCACCCCGCCCGCCGAGCATGTCGCGGCCGACCCGCACCACCGCCCCGCCGAGCGGCTGTGTCTGGTGGCCGGCAGTCGATCGCTCGGTCTCGCGCACGCGCTCGGTGTCCTCGTCGGTGTAGCCGCTGCTCATACTGGTCCTTTCGTGTCTGTGTGAACTGATAAGAAGACAAAAGAGGAGAATGTTGGGGGCTGCGCCCCAAACCCCTGCTGTGCGCTCCGCGCGTTTACGTCTCACGTCGATGTGCGCTACGACGCGCGGCAGGCGGGCGTTGTTGCATTGTGGCTATCTGTGGCTATCTGTGGACAGTCCGGGGGGCGGGCTTCGATGACGGCCTCGATCACCGGCAGCGGAACGAGGAACCACTCCCTCGGCCTCACGGGTGCGCCAAGTGGCGTTGTCGTATACCACCCGCAGTCTGCGGGCTGGGCGGCCATGATCACCAACAAACAGCTCGCCCATTTCGGCGACGATCAGCTTCTGCCCATCATGGACTGGCGGCGTGGGCCGTCTGCCGTGAGGGGGCGATCATGACGCCGACGCTACCAGCCGCAGCAACAGCCCACGCGCCCGCGCGGGCTGCGCGTGGAGCTCCAGGCTTGTGATGTGCTCGACGAGCGTGGCACGTTGCGCATCGCTGCGGTAGGCCCACAGCCCGCGCGGCGCGGCGACGAAAAACGTAGCGAGCCCCAGGCTGCGCGCGTAGGCGAAGCCCTGCGCCGCCGCCTGCCGCAGCGCAAACGCGTCGGCGATCTGCCGCTTGCTCTCGATGAGCGCGATCGGCGGGCGCGCGTCGTCGTCGTACACGAGCAGATCGATCCGCCCGCGCTGCGCCGCATTGCCCCCCGGCAGCGCGCACGTCACCTGCCGCCGCGCGCTCAGCCCCCAGCCGCGCAGCAGCGGCAGCAGCACGGCGTCCTCGAAGCGCTCCTCGACCGGGCTCCAGAAGCCGTCGCCAGCGACGATGCCCTGCGCCACGTCCTCGGCGAGCAGCTCCAGCAGCCCATCGGCGATGAACCCGACCACCTGGCTCTGACGCTCGCCGTGAGCAAAGACCATCAGCGTCGGCGAGGCGGCCACACCGTACTGCTCAGCCAAATATGTCGCGTCGTCGAGCTGTACGGTGGCCACCAGCAGCCGCCCGGCGTAGGTGGCCTCGATACGTCGGAGCGCCGGGCGCAGCGCGCTCAGCCCAGGACACGCGCGCGCGCCGAAGCAGACGATCGCCGGAAGTTCGGCCCTGAGCACCTGGCGGACAAAGGTTGTCTCGGTCACACGCCGCATACGCCACCACACCGATCAACTTCTGCGCATATGCCAGCGAGTCTGCCGCATGTCACGCTGAGCGCCAGACCACGCCCTGCCCGCCAGCTCAACCGCCCGCGAAGCGTCTGTGCTGGTGCAACATCCCGGGACGCGGCACCGGCGAGTACGTCAGCGCGCGCCGGGGGGGGTGAAGTCGATGGCTTCGACCGATGCGGTGCCGTTGACCCGGCCCGGGTAGCTCAGCCAGGTCATGGCGATGTTCAGCTCTTCGACGATGTCTGACGCCGCGATCTGCTTGCCGCTGTCGAGCTCGATGGTCTTTGTCGTGTGCGCATCCTTGATCAGCGTCAGATCATAGCCGCGATCCAGCGCGGCGTACGCGGTGGCGCGGATGCACCAGTTGGTTGCGGCACCGGCCAGCGTGAGGTGCGTGGCCCCGATCCGCGACAGCTCGTCTTCGAGCGAGGTCTGCTCGAACGACGACTCGAAATGCTTATCGATCACCGGCTCGCCTGCCTCGGGGGTCAGCTCCGGCACAAGCTGCCACGGCGCCGACCCATGCATCAGATCGGCGTCGCTGTGCTGCACCCAGATCACCGGCACCTGGCGCTCGCGCGCCCGCTCGACGGCGCGGGCGACATTGCCGACGACGCGGGCAGCATCCCAGGCATCAGCCATCACGCCGATCTGGACATCGACAACGATCAACGCCACCTGATTTCCCTCGCGTACAGTTGCCATCGCTTCGTCCTTCATCATAGAGCCCTCCTATCGGAGGAGCGTGGGAGATTCTTGGGGGCCGCGCCCCTTCGACGGCGCGCAGTGCACGCCCAAACCCCGCGTTGCGCTTCGCGCTTCAGCCCCCCACATCGGCCAGCCGGTCGAGCCACTCACCGAGCAGCAGCCGCTCGGCCGATGAAAGGACGCCTGGCACGTCGGCGCGCGCCGTCGCCCTGCGCGCGGCGCTCGCCGCCACCCGCTGCTGGCCGGGCGCGGTGGTGCCGGGGCTAACGTCCAACGGGGCGACGGTGATCGCGGCGATCACCGCCTCGCGCATGGTCGCGGAGAGTCGTAGGTCGCGCGCATCGGGCGGGGTGGCGATCAGCGAGCGCGTCACCCCTTCTCCTGCGGCGGCGATGAGGCTCACGGCGTGCGGCACGGTCACGCGAAGCCGCCCCGCCTCGGCGACCCGCGCCACCAGACCGTTCAGAATCGTAGCGGCGTCGCGCGCCACCGACGCGTCGGCCATGGTCGTCGGGGCGTCATAGATCAGCGCGTGGACCGCCGGGTTGGCGAGCCCAAAGGCTACATGGATATCCCACCCGCGCCGCAGATCCTCGATCGAGTCGTCGGTCTGTTCGCGGGTCGCTTTCTGGCGCACATACTCGGCAAACGTCTCGCGTGCGACCGCGTCGAGCAGGCCGCGCATATCGCCAAACTGCCGGTAGATAGTGGGCGCCTGCACCCCGGCGGCGGTGCTGACCGCGCGCGAGGAGACCTCGTGGTGCCCGCCGCGGGCGAGTAGCTCGGCGGTCGCGCGCATGATGCGCTCCCGCACGTCGATCGTCTGTGGTCTCATGATAACAAGTCAGGGCTTACGCTCGTAATGACAATTATTGATACATAATTACACGTATTGTCGGTTTCTCTAATTCTCGCTTCAAATAGCACGAAATAACGTCGCTTCGCACACGATACAGCGTCTGTTTGGCGCGTACAGCAGCTGCC
>JAYUUK010000227.1:0-4259 GCA_043754595.1 Roseiflexaceae bacterium
GCATTAATTCAGTTGACCGTCGGGGCGCGCGCCGAGGGCGGCTATCTGGTGCGGGTCACCGCTGGCGACCGGGAGTTGGAGCACGATCTCGATCTGCCAGATGAGCTGGCCGACCTCGGCGCGCAGCTGCTGAAACCAAATACGATCGTGCCGCTCGATACGCCCGAGGCGATCGGGCTCAAGCTCGGCCGCGCGCTGTTCTCACCCGAGATCCGCGATCTGGTGCTGCGCTACACCCGGACTGCTGCGGCGGCCGGCCGGCGGGTGCAGATCCGGCTCCAGATCGCCGACCACGAGCTAGCGACGCTGCCGTGGGAGTGGGTGGCGCTCGGCGGCGCGCGATCGTGGGTGCCGGCGTTGCGCGACGACTACGCCCTGATCCGCGTCGGGCGCGGGGTATCGCCACCGCAGCCGTTGCCGCTCGATGGCCCGCTGCGCATCCTGGCCGTCGGTGCGCCGGGTGAGCTGGCGCAGCTCGACGCGCTCGAGGCGGCGCTGGCCGAGACGCTGCAGCGCGGCAGCATCGACCTGCGCCTGCTCAGCGATGCCACCGCCGAGGCGCTGGCGAGCGCGCTCGACGAGATCGATCCGGCGATCGTTCATCTGGCCGCGCCGGTGCTGCTGACATCGGAGGAGGAGCTTGAGGTGCGGCTGAACCGGCCGATCGATGCCTTCGCGCTCGCCGACATGCTGCGCAGCCGGGAGCACCTGCGTCTGGTGACAGTCTGCGGGAGCCGCGGCGATGGGCAGCTGCTGAGCGCAACGCCAGGGCTGCTGGCCGCACTGCTGCTCGGCGAGCGGCAGCCGGCGACGTTGGCCGTTGGCGGGGCGCTGACCGCCAGCGCGCTCGCCGGGGCAGCGGCGAGTTGCTACACGCTGCTGGCCGCCGGCGCGCCGATCGACCTGGCGACCACCGCCGGACGGCGCTGGCTCGCCGACAACGGCGGTGCCCCGGTCTGGGGCCATCTTCAGGTGCGCGCGCTCCCCGACACCGGGCAGCTGTTTCGGCCGCGCCGCGCCGCCGCCACCACGCCAGAGCGGCTCCAGCGCTGGGTGCTGCCGGTGGTCATCGCGGTGATGCTGGTGCTGCTGCTGCTCGGCGGCCGCCTGCTCAGCGGCCGCGCCGCCCCTTCTACGCCCGTCCCGCCGCCCACAGTGATGGTGTTTACGCCGCAGCCCATCCCGACGCTCGCCCCCGCCGAGACGAAAACGCCTTGAGAGAAACTATGCATAGTAAAAATGGTCTGCGACATTGTTTGCCTCATATGTGGCGAGGCGATCTCGCCCCCTGCACATGTGACGCGCGCTCTGCCGGAAAGTCTATGGCACAACCTCGATCGGAATTATCAGCACATCCTCTGGCTGGCGCTGTCCGGAAATGACCAGCGGTAGCCGCTCGACCGCTGGCCAGCGGTACATCCCGATCAGCAGCCGGTAGGCTCCGGGCGGTAGATCGGCTGGGAAGGCAATGACATGGCTATCCAGCACGATCTCGCCCCGCCGCCAGCTCTCAGTCGGTCGCGAGCCGTCAGCGGGGGGGCCATCAAACTGTGCGACGCGCGCCCCGCGCGCATCCACTAGATGGATCAAGACGCTGCGCTGCTCGCTCCCCGCCCGCTCGGCGCGCCACCATAGACTGAGCGGTACATGCTCGCCCGCCGTCACCTGTCCAGCGCCCAGCGCATAGCCCATCAGTTGCGCATCATCGCCGATCAGCGCGTCGGTGCGATGTTCGGGCTGTACCAGCGAGATGATCTGCGGCGGCGGCACGACGGTCACGATATCTGCGATGCTGCCGTCATCACGCACTGTGAAGCTGAACAGAGCCATCGGTGGGGTGGGTAGCCACGCGCCGGTGGCGATTGTGGTCTGCGCCGTATACGTCCCAGGCTGAAGTTTGTTGAACTGCGCGCCGATGGGCAGCACGATACCGGCGGCGTCGCTGGCGGTCGCTCGCTGGTTAGCGAGATCGATGCTGAACCCGATCGACTGTGGCGATTCGCTCGCGCTAACGCGCGCCCCGACCCAGCCGTAGTGTTGGCCGCGCGCGCGGTCCCAAATATCGACGGCGAGAGTCAGCGGACCGCCGCTCAGCAGTGCATCGAATGTGACCCGCATTGTCGCGGCGTCCGGCGCGGCGTGCGCCGCGACGAAGGCGTGGGTCGGCAGCCGCTCGACAGTAGTAGGATGGGCCTCATTGCGTGACTGGAGCGCGATCGATGCCACGTGGATCGTCGTCCCGCCGTCGTTGGCGAGATGGAGCTGTGTGGGTGTAGCGATGGCGCTTAGGTGGAGTATTGAGACGCCGGGCGGTACAGCGAAGCTGCGTGTCCCAACGCGGATGGTCGTCGGCGCGAAACAACCCAGCAGTATATCCAGATCGCGCGGCGCACCGCCGTGAAAGAAATACGGCCCAAGCGCCAGATCCTCAGCCCCCACCGCAATCTGTATTGTGCGCTGCGGCGGCAGCATCATACCGCGCCCAAGGTAGGCGTGCAGATTGGCTGGGCGGCGATAGAGCCGGTAGCTGCTGCCCTGCCAGACCGCTGTCTCATAGCCGGCGAGCTGCGGGTCCTCATCGACCCGCAGCAGCCCAAAATCGCCGATCTGGTCGCTCGGGCCGGCGCTGGTCTGGGCATAGCCGGTCTTCACTGTACCCCAGACGGTCGCGTGATTTAGACTGTACGCGGCGAATCCGGATTCGACACCGGCGCTACGCACATCGGACGTCATCGTGACCGTCGCGCCGCGCGGCACGACGCTGCGCAGCGCAAGCAGCTGCGTTGTACCGTCGCTGTACAGCCCTGGTCCGCTCCAGTGCGCGGCGATCACCGAGTGCTGCGCCTGGACCATGGAGTGAATGGGTACGGCGACGGCGACGATCGCCAGCACGCCAGCTGCCAGCCGTAGCTGCGGCGCGGCGGCTCGCGTCCAGCGCCATAGCACATCCCATCCGGTGGCCGCAACGCCCATGAACAGGAACGACAGGCTAGCGGCTGTTTTCATATAGGCATACTCGTAGCTTCGTCCATAGCGGATGAAGATCAGATAGCCGAACGCACCAGCTAGCACACCGGCCCATACCCGCCGGCTTGGGGCGTAGAATAGCCCGACGGTGGTCATCCCCACCAGCAGTAGCGCCGCGAGCTGATCAAGCGGGGACATCGGCGGCGGATCGATGGCGCGCAGCTGAAACGGCGTCAACCCCAGCACCTCGCCCGGCGTGATGAAGCGAAACAGACCGAGTGTGGTCAGGGTGTTGCTGTATCTAAACGCAAACCCTTGCTGATAGTCTTGGATCGTCGGCAGCGCCAGCAGCAGCGCGCCGGCCAGCAGCAGCGCGCCGGCCAGTAGCTGTCTTGGCCAGGTCTTCAGCCGCAGGTGCGCCAGCCAAATACCACATCCGAGCGGCGCGCCAAACGAGAGCGCCGGATAGTAGGTGATCGGCAGAGCGGCAATGGTAGCTGAGGCGAGTAATATCACCGGCCAGGCCCGGCTGCCATCGTCGATGAACGCCCGGTCGACGACGCTGATCAGTAGCAGCATGCACGGTAGGATCGGCCAGGCCGCAAGCTGCATCCCAAAGTTGAAGTAGCTGATCCACAGCACCAGCGCGTTCGCCGCGACCCAGCCCGCCCCTAGCGTCGCCGCCGCCCTGCTCAGCCGCACGGCGATTCGCAGATGGAGGTAGATAGCTAAGATGCCCAATGCCCGCATCCAGCTCAGCAGCGGCGCGAAACTTGTGAACGGCTCAACGCCGGTGACGGCGCTGACAGCAGCGTGCCAGATGCTGTACCCGAGGGTTAGCCCGATGGCCGGAGGGTGGGCGTTAAGATCGCGGAGTGGGTTCGCCGGCGCGGCCACAATGTCTGAGACCGTCATCGTCCGCAAATACTCCGCCATCGGCAAATAGTTCTCGGTGTCCCATCCAGCGCCAATAATCGCCGGGTGTCCATAGTGGAGCAGCGGCCCGACCCCAGCTGCCAGCGTGAGCAACAGGAGTCCGCCGATGACGGCATACTCGGCAATATCTAAGCCAGCTGGCATCGGTCGGCCTAGACTGGCCAGCAGCGCGATACATCCTAGCACAGCGATGCCGCTGAGTGCGACGCCAATACTTGTGACGGTACGTACCGACCAGTAGCCGATGAGGATGACGGCGACATAGCCGATCAGCGGAGCGATGAGATGCCGATAGGGGAGAATGGCTGTGGGGAGCACGATCCTGGCGATGCCGATGCCGCAGATGTATGCAAGAG
>JAYUUK010000228.1:0-12903 GCA_043754595.1 Roseiflexaceae bacterium
CGGCGCGCTCCGTCGCGGCCTCGGCGCGCTCCGTCGCGGCCTCGGCGCGCTCCGTCGCGGCCTCGGCGCGCTCCGTCGCGGCCTCGTCGGGCGTCGGCACCAGCGCGCCATCTTGGTCATAGAACCGCGCCCAGGTGTAGGTCTCGGTGAGAAAGCTGCCCTGCCACGGCCCGATGCTGAGCTGGAGCTGCTCGCTCCACAGCCGGCCGTCGGCGTCAGGGACGATCGGCTCGTAGACCAGGCCGCTGCCGAGCCGCCAGCCAAGCAGCCGCCCCACCTCGTAGCCAATGCAGAAGTACTCGGGGGTGCGGAAGCGTGTGGCGTACAGATCCTTCTTGGTCGTCAGGTCGGTGCGCTCGGTGCTGTCGGACAACAGCTCGATGATCACGTCGGGGTAGCGCCCATCCTCGTCCCACGTCGCCCAGTAGCGGCGCTTGCGCGACCCGTCTACCCCGTTGACGAAGTAAACATCGGGGCCGATAAAGTCGTTGTTGCGCACCTGATGGATGCTGTAGTAAAAAAAAGTGTTGATGCCGACGAAAAAATCGCGCCGCTCGGCGCGCGCCGTCACATATCCAGCCTTGAGCAGCATCCCGCTGTGCGCGTGCCACATCGATTCCATCGGAGCTCCATCGCTATCTGGGAGGTGAGATGGCGGGAAGATCGGGAGGAGATCGTCGGGGATCGCTTCGGTTGTAGTTGGCTCTGCCAGCTCGGCGACGGCATCCGACATACGGGCCACCTTTCTTCTCTGCTGTTGCGAGCGTAGCACACGTTTCCGGAAATGTCAAACAAACGTTCTAGTTATAACAGCTGCACCGCCGGCTCGTCGGTGACGAGTCCGACGGCGCGGGCGTCAGGCAGCAGCGCCAGCGCCGCATCGGCCGCATCCTGGGGCAGCACGACGAGCATGCCGAGGCCCATGTTGAACGCGTGGAACGCCTCGCGCTCGCTCAGCTGCGCGGTCTGCGCCAGCAGCGCGAAGATCGGCGGGACGTCCCAGCTCTCGCGCCGGATCGCCGCGCCCATGCCGGGCGGCAGCGCGCGCGGCAGGTTATCCCACAGCCCGCCGCCGGTGATGTGGGCCAGGGCGCGCACCGGGATGGCCGCAGCCCGCAGCGCCTCGATCTCCGGCAGGTAGCAGCGGTGGATCGCCAGCAGCGCATCGCCGACGCTCTGCCCGCCGAGGATGGGGGGGCGGGCATCGTAGCCGAGCGGTGACAGCGCGCGGCGCGCCAGCGAGTAGCCGTTGGTATGCAGCCCGCTGGAAGGCAGCGCCAGGATCGCATCGCCCACGGCCACGCCGCGCGGCAGCATCGCATCGCGCGCCACCACCCCGACGATCGTGCCTGCCAGGTCCAGCGCGTCGTCGTGGTAGACATCTGGCATCTCGGCAGTCTCGCCGCCGATTAGCGCCACCCCGAACGCGGCGCAGGCCTTGGCCACCCCGCCCACCGCTGCGGCGATATGCTCGGGCCGCAGCTTGCCGCTGGCGATATAGTCCAGAAAGAATAGCGGGCGCGCGCCCTGGGCCAGGATATCGTTGACGCAGTGGTGGACGAGATCCTGCCCGATGGTTTCGTAGCGGCCGAGCGCTGCGGCGACCAGCGTCTTCGTGCCCACACCGTCGGTGGAGGCCACCAGCACCGGCCCAGGGGCACCGCCGAGCGCCACGCCGAGGTCGAAGCAGCCGCCGAACGCGCCGATGCCGGCCAGCACCGCAGGGGTGTACGTGACGCGCACGGCGTCGGCCATCATGCTGGTGGCGCGCTCGGCGGCCGCGATATCGACGCCCGACTGCTGGTAGGTGGCCATTGATGTGCTCCAGTGTTCGCCTGTGGCGGTATTGTAGCATAGGCCCTCCAAGCGGCGCACTTTTGCGCTATCATAGGAGAGGATTTTTGCTGCTGCTGCTGCTGCGCAGCAGCAAAAGAGGGGCTACCGCGCTGCCGCAGGCCAATAATGCGTGCGACAGCGGGCAGCGGGGGATTGGGGGCGCAGCCCCCGAATCATCTCCCTCTTTTCCACATCATCCACACGGGGGAAACGAATGTGCAACTTCAACTTCGACTGGCGCTGGGTGGCGCTGATCCTGGGCATCATCGTCCTGATGAACGCGCGCGCGCTGCCATGGTGGATACCGCCGCTGCTGCTCGGCGGCGCTGGCAGCGCGCTGCTCTACCAGGGCGTGCGAATCCTGCTCGGCGGCGGGCGCGCCGGTGCCAAAGTCACCTACTGGCGCGGCCAGCGGATCGAGCTCGCGCCGCAGCGCCGCGGTCTGGCGCTGAGCGGCGCGGGGCTGCGCCGCGCTGCGCCGCAGCTGATCGGGGCGACGATGCTGCTGCTCACGGCGGCCGCGATCGGGCTGCGGGCCGTCGGGCTCTAGAAAGAACCAATGGCTGTCTCATCACCACCGGTCGCCGCAAAGCGCGCCGGGTCGGCGTTCGGCGGCACCGATCTGCTCATGCTGCTGGCGGTGCTCTTCTGGGGCGCGAACATCACGGCGGTCAAACTCGTCTTCGGCGTGCTGACGCCGCTGGCCTTCAACGCGCTGCGCTTCGGGCTGGCCACCGCGCTGCTGGTGCTGCTGGTGCTGTGGCGCGAGGGCTCGTTGGCGATCGACGCCGATCTGCGCTGGCGCGCGTTCTGGCTCGGCATCGTCGGCAACTTCGCCTACCAGCTGGCGTTCCTCACCGGGCTGAGCATGACCACCGCCGCCAATACCGCGCTGCTGGTGGCCACCACCCCGATCTGGCTGGCGATCTACGAGGCGGCGCGCGGGCAGCAGCGGCCAAGCGCCCGCGCCTGGGTCGGCGTCTCGCTCTCGTTCCTCGGCGCGCTGCTCGTGCTCGCATCGCGCGGGCTCCACCTTTCGTCAGACAATCTGCGCGGCGACCTGCTGGTGATCCTGGGGGCGATCTGCTGGAGCGCCTACACTGTCGGGGCCAAGCCGCTGCTTGAGCGCCACTCGCCGCTGCGGGTCACCGCCGCCACGATGATGGCCGGAACGCCGTTTCTGCTGCTCGTCGGCGCGCCGGCGGCGCTGGCGACCGACTGGGGCCATCTGCCGCCGCTCGGCTGGGGCGTGATACTTTACTCGGCGGTCTGCTCGGTCGTGATCGCCTACTGGATCTGGTACAGCGGCGTCAAGCAGCTCGGGGCGACGCGCACCGGGGTCTACTCGAATCTGGTGCCAGTGATCGGCGTGGCGATCGCCGTCGGCTTCGGCCAGGAGCAGCTGGGGGCGCTCCAGGTTGCCGGCGCGCTGGCGATCCTGGCCGGCCTCTGGCTGACACGGAGGGTCTCATGACACTGCCGCCACCGCCGTTCCCCGCGCCGCCGCCGCCGCCGAGTGGCTGGCAGCGCGCCCGCTCGCTCACGCTGCGCTGGCTGATCGCCTCGCTGGCGATCTTCGCTGCCGTCTATCTCGTCGATGGCATCAGGTTCAGCGGCCCCGGCTGGGAGCTGGGCATCGTGGCGCTGGTCTTCGGGCTGGTCAACGCCACGCTCAAGCCGCTGCTGGCGCTCCTGACATGCCCGCTGGTTATCCTGACGCTCGGGCTGTTCGGGCTGGTGCTCAACGCGGTGCTGCTGCTGCTCACGGCGCAGATCGCTGCGGCGCTCGGGGTGCAGTTCGCCATCAATGACTTCTGGGCCGCATTCTGGGGCGGGCTCGTGATCTCGCTGGTGAGCCTGGTGCTCAACATCCTGGCTGGCGAGCTGCCGATCGCTGTCCGGCGGGCGTAGGCGCGGGCGATGGCGGCGTTCGGAGGGGCGAAGCGCGCCCACGATCGATCCCTGGAGGAATAGGATGCCGAGCGCTTGCTTCGCCCGTACGGGGCCATGCATCCCATGGATTCGGGCGATGGCGCGCGGGCGATGGATTCGGGCGATGGCGCGCGGGCGATGGCGCGCAAAGAAGCGCCGGTCGCCTCGCGGCGACCGGCAAAAAAGAGGATGGTGAGGATGTAGCTGCGGCTGGGGTTCAGAGCGCTCCTCGCGCTAGCGTGATGGTCGCCGCTCACATCACGTCTCTAGCTCTGAGTATAGTCTATGACGCTCGTATGCGGATGAATCGTTGCTAAACATGTGATGAGGGGACTATGAGAGACCTGACGCTGCTGCCCACTCCGCTCGCCCCGCTCCCGCTCGGCGCGCTCCGGCCAGCCGGCTGGCTCGCCAGACAGCTCCAGATCCAGGCCGATGGCCTCGGCGGCCACCTCCACGAGCTCTGGCCCGATATCAGAGACAGCGCCTGGGGCGGCGGCGCGGCCGAGGGCTGGGAGCGCGCCCCCTACTGGCTCGATGGCTTCGTGCCGCTGGCGTTCCTGCTCGGCGACGCGCGCCTGATCGCTGTGGCCCACGACTGGGTCGACCGCATCCTGGCGCTCCAGCACGACGACGGCTGGCTCGGGCCGGTGCTGGACGCCAGCGACGTCAGACGCAAGGCCTATGACCCGTGGCCGGTGTTCGTGGCGCTCAAGGCGCTGACCCAGTACCAGGAGGCCACCGGCGATGCGCGGGTGATCCCGGCCATGCTGCGCTTCTGCCGCCGCCTCGCCGAGCTGCTCGATACCCAGCCGCTGTTCGACTGGGGCCGCTGGCGCTGGCCAGACCTCGCCGTGCCGCTGTTCTGGCTCTACGAGCGCACCGGGGCCGAGTCGCTGCTTGAGCTGGCCGACGCCGCCTACCAGCAGCGCTTCGACTGGCGCGCCCACTTCGCCGCCTTCCCCTACCATACCAAGCAGACGCTGGCGCAGATCTTCCCGCCCGAGCCGCTGCCAGGAGGCACGTTCCCGTTCGACTTCAGCTCGCACGTGGTCAACAACAGCATGGGCATCAAGCAGCCCGGCGTCTGGTCCCGCCTCTCCCACGACGAGGCCGACGCCGAGGCCCACCGTCAGATCATCGATACCCTCGACCGCTACCACGGCCAGGCCACCGGCGTCTTCAGCGGCGACGAGCACCTCGCCGGGTTCAGCCCGTCGCAGGGCACCGAGCTGTGCGCCGTGGTCGAGTACATGTACTCGCTCGAAGTCCTGCTCAGCATCACCGCCGACCCGTGGCTGGCCGATCGGCTGGAGCGCATCGCCTACAACGCGCTGCCCGCCACCTTCACCCCCGATATGTGGGCCCACCAGTACGTCCAGCAGGTCAACCAGGTGCAGGCCACCAGCGCCGATGACCGGGTGTACACCAACAACGGCCCTGACGCCAACTGCTATGGGCTTGAGCCAAACTTCGGCTGCTGTACCGCCAACATGCACCAGGGCTGGCCCAAGTTCGCCGCCAGCCTCTGGATGCGCAGCGCCGATGGCTTCGCGGCGATCTCCTACGCGCCCTGCGCCCTCGAGAGCGCGATCGGCGGCGCGGCGGTCAGCATCAGCGTCGGCGGCAGCTACCCGTTCGCCGAGCAGATCCCGATCGTCGTCGAGGTGTCATCGCCGGTCGGCTTCGCCCTGGCGCTCCACATCCCGGCCTGGGCCGATGGCGCGACGATCGCCATCGGTGGGACGACGATCGCCGCCGAGCCGGGCGGCTTCGCCCGCGTCGAGCGCACCTGGAATGGTGCCACCGAGCTGACGCTGACGCTGCCGATGGCCGTCGAGCGTGAGCTGCGCCAGAGCGGCGGGCTGGCGCTGCGCCTCGGGCCGCTGCTGCTCGCCTTGCCGATCGAGCCGAGCTGGGAGCTGGTGCGCGAGCGCCCGTTCGAAGCCCAGCAGCGGCCGGGCCACCCCGCGCCCGCCGCGCCAGGCCCGCACGACTGGCAGGCAACCCCGGCCAGCGAGTGGGCCTACGCGCTCGCCGCCGACGTGACCGGCGAGCTGGAGCGCCTGCCCGTGGGCGACTGGCCGTTCTCGCCGGAGGGCGCGCCGCTCAGACTGCTGGTGCAAGCGACGCCCGTGCCCGCCTGGGGGCTGGAGCATAGCGCCGCTGCGCCGGTGCCACCCGCGACGCCCGCCGCTGCCGCGAGCCGGCAGATCGCGCTCATCCCGTACGGTGCCACCAACTTGCGCATCGGCGAGTTTCCCGTGGTGGGATAGTGGTAAGATAGATCTGTTTGCGGATCCATGTAGCAAAGGAACACTCGCCATGGCAGAGCCCATTCGCATTGGCTTCATCGGGGCGGGCGCGATCATCACTCGCGGCCACATCCCCAACTTCCAGCGCCAGAGCGGCGTGGCGCTCGCCGCGATCTGCGATACCAACCTGGTGCGGGCGCAGGAGGCCGCAGCAGCGGCGGGCATCCCCAACGCCTACAGCGACTACCGCGAGCTCTGCGCCAGCCCCGATGTGGACGCGGTGGTGATCGGCGTGCCGAACGCCTTCCATGCGCCGGCCGCCATCGCCGCGCTGGAGCACGGCAAGCACGTGCTGTGCGAAAAACCGCTGGCCACCAGCGTCGCCGATGGCGAGCAGATGGTGGCGCTGGCGCAGCAGAAGGGGCTGGTGCTGGCCGTCAATATGTCCAACCGGCCGCGCGCCGAGTACGTGGCCATCCAGCAGTTCATCGCCGCCGGGCACCTCGGCAAGCCGACGTTCGCCTTCGGCCGTATGATGCGCCGCTCCGGCATCCCCGGCTACGGCAGCTGGTTCACCCGCAAAGAGCTGGCCGGCGGCGGCGCGACGATGGACATCGGCGTCCACGTGCTGGATATGGTGATGTGGGCGCTCGGCTTCCCCGAGATCACAAGCGTCCGAGGCGAGGTGGTGGCGGTCCACGGCCCGCGCGAGCTCGGACTCGGCGGCTGGGGCATGGACCGCGTGCCGGGCGGCACGTTCGATGTGGACGACTACGCCGCGATCCACGCCAGGATGGCCGGCGGCGGCCTGGTGACCGTCGAGGTGAGTTGGGCGCTGCACGGCCGCAACGAGGAGCGCATCCAGATCGCCGGCGACCAGGGCGGCGTCGACTTCTTCCCAGACCGCTACGGCGTCGAGCAGCCGCTGCGCTTCTTCCGCTACGAGGACGGCGTCGCCGTTGAGATCATCCCGACGCTGCCGCACACCGACGCTGCGACAGTCTGGGGCATCGGTATCGGCAAGTTCCTCACTGCGGTGCGCGGCGATGGCAAGCCAGTGGCCGATGGTGCCGACGGCCTGAAAGTGCTGCGGCTGCTGGACGCCACCTACCGCTCGGCGATCGAGGGTCGCGAGCTGCCGCTTGGGTAGCGCCCACGGCTGGGCCGCGCCCACAGATGAGAGGGATCGATGCCAAAGATGATCCGCCCGGCGCACCGCGTTGCTGCGCCGTCGCTGACACAGCCGATCGCCGAGGCGCGGGCGCTGCTGGCGCGCGGCGAGATCGCGGCGGCGATGGCCCTGGCCGAAGCGCTCGCCGAGCGCCACACCAATCATCCCGATCTGCTGCGGCTGCAGCTCGATCTCGCGATCGAAGCTGAAGACGAGCTGGCGGTGGAGGCGCTGAGCGGCGCGCTGCTCGGTGCCACGCCGAGCGACGCAGCGCTGCTGCTGCGGCGGGCCAAGGTGCGCGTCGCGCTCGGCCGGCCGTTTCTGGCGCGGCGCGATCTACAGGCCGCCATCGCCGCTGCGCCGCAGCATCCTGGCGTCGGCGAGGTGCGCGAGCTGCTCGCATTGCTCGACGCCACGACGGCCAGCATCCTCGCTGGGGAGGGGCTGACTGGCACGGACGGCGAGGCGGTGGCGCTGCTGTTCGATGAGATGGTGGCCGCCAACGATAACGATGAGCTAGACCGCGCCTGGGAGCTTGGGCAGAAGGTGCTGCGCCGCGCGCCGCAGTTTGGCGGCGCGCTGCTGCCGATCGCTGCGGTGGCGGAGCAGCGCGGCGATACCCGCGAGGTGGTGCGCCTGACCCAGCGCCGCCTCGCGCTGCTCCCGGGCGATGTGCGCGCCCTGGCGCTGCTGGCGCGCGCGCAGCTCCTCGGCGGCGAGCTGGTGGCGGCGCAGCTGGCCAAGGAGCAGCTGCTGGCCGCGAGCGCCGCCACGCCCGATGAGACCATGCTGATCATTGAGACGCTCGCCTACTTCGGCGATGACCAGGCGCTGCTTGACCGCTTCGAGCCGGCGGCGCGCCGCCGGCAGATCGCCAAGATGGCCGAGCCAGCGGTGGTCTACCACCTGGCGGCGGTGGCCGCGCTGCGCCAGGGCCGCGCCGATGCGGCCAAGCGCTACTGGAAGCGCTCGTTCGAGTATGACCCTGCCTTCGCCGATGCGCTTTCGCAGCGCGATGACCTGACGCTGCCGCCCGGCGAGCGCCACGCGCCATGGTATCTGGAAATCCAGGGCTGGCTCTCGGCCGCCACGCTCCAGCGCCTCACGCGGGCGGTCGTGCAGGTGGGAGAGGATCCCAGCGCGCGCGAGGCCGCGCGCGCCATCGGTCAGTTCCTTCGCGCCAGCCCGTCCATCGTGCCGCTGCTGCCGCTGCTGCTCGAGCGCGGCGGGCCGGGGGCGCGCGGCCTCGCGCTCTCGATCATTGCCTCATCGCAGCGCGCCGACCTCGCGGCCATCGCGCGCGACTTCGGCCTCGGCCCGTGGGGGCCAGATGCGATGCGGCTCCAGGCGATCGATATCGCGCTCTCCGCCGGGCTGCTGCCGCGCAATCAGATGATCACGATCTACCGCGATGGACGGCAGCAGCCAATGCTGCTGCTCTCCTTTACGCTGGACGAGACGCTCGGCTATCAGCATCGCCCTGCGGTCCAGCAGCTGCTCGCGCCAGCCATCGAGCTGCTCAACCAGAGCGATCCAAACGCCGAGCAGCTGCTGCGCGCGGCGCTGGCGCTCGAGCCTGACGCGCCGGATATTCAAAATAACTTGGCGCTGGCGCTCGAACTCGCCGGGCGGCCCGATGAGAGCCAGGCGCTGATCGCGCAGATCGTGGAGCAGCACCCTACCTATCTGTTCGCCCGCGCCTCCCTCGCATTGCAGGCGATAGGACGGCAAGACTATGCGGCGGCCGAGGCGGTGCTGGCGCCGATCGTGGCGCGCGAGCGGCTGCACCCCGCCGAGCTCCGCACCCTCGCGCGGGTGCAGGTCAGCCTGCTGCTGGCGCAGCAGCGCGACGCTGAGGCCGAGAGCTGGCTGGATCTGTGGGAGGGCGAGCTCGGCGAGGACGAGGACTCGCAGCGGCTGCGGATCAGCCTCAACATCTCGCAGATGCTGCTGCGCCGCTGGCCGCAGCAGGGGGAAACAAGTCCGCCTGATGTGGCTATGCGCGAGGCGTGACGCGGCGGATCGGGGCGCAGCCCCAACGATCGTTTGGACACATCGGTTAGGATTGCGAGCGCATGAGCATACCTATCAGCGACGGCGAGTGGGAGATCATCGGCATGGCGCCGCTGGCGGTGGCGGCGGCGGTGGCGGTGGCCGATGAGGGCGGTGCCGAGCGCGAGGTGGCGGCGCTGCTGGTGGCCTGGCTGGCGGCGGCCGAGCGCTACGCCGCCAGCCCGCTGATCGTGCAGCTGCTGGCAGACTTCGACCCGGCGGGCGAGCAGATCCGCATCACGCAGGGGCTCGGGCTGGACCCGCTCGAGGAGGCGGTGACGCTGTGCAGCAGCGCCGTCTCCGTTCTGCGCCACAAAGCCTCTGCCATCGATGTGCAGGAGTACGTCGCGTTCGTCGGCGAGATCGCCGAGGCGGTGGCCAACGCCGAGAGCACCGGCGGTATGTTTGGCTTCGGCGGCGTGCCGGAGAGCCTGGACGAGCACCGCGCGCTGCGCGCCATCCGCGTGGCGCTCGGCCATTCCTGAGCCGCATCGGCCAAAAGGACTAGCGGCGCATCGGCCGCGCGCCCACCCAAAACATCCCATTCGATCGATGCGGCGACGCCGGCTCTGACCTATGATCAGGGTGAGCGGCGTCGCCGCTTTGTAGCTGCGGGAGCAGACGAATGGAGGCCAATCATGTGTCACGATCGAGATCGAGGGGGCGAGCGCGCCGCGCGGGGCGCGCTGGACGATGCGACGATCCGGCTGGCGTCGCCGGGGCGGCGCTGCGGGGCGTTTCCGTGGTGGACGCTGTGGCTGATTTGGCCGCTGACGAGCGCGGCGATCCACGCCAGCTCGTCGCTGGCGATCGACGGCGCGGCGCTCGCACGGCTGGCCGGGAGCATGGCCGCCGTGGCGCAGCTCGGCGTTGGCGTAGCGCTCGTGCTGATCGGCGCGGCGCTGCTGTGGCGCGATCGGTTCGCCGAGCGCAAGGAGCACCCGTATGACTAAGATCTTCGCTGGGCGCTACACCGCGCAGACCGATGCTCCGTTCGTGGTGTTTCTGATCGGGATGCGCATCAACCGGCTGCGCGCCATCCGTAAGTGGCTGCCGGTGGCCAGCGCGATGGGGCCGATGATCAGCACGCTGATGCAGCACCCCGAGAAGGGGCTGCTCCACGCCGAGACCTTCGTCCGCTGGCGCGAGATCGTGATGGTGCAGTACTGGCGCTCATACGAGCAGCTCGAAGCCTTCGCTCGCAACCGCGACGACCCCCATCTCCCGGCGTGGCAGGCATTCAGCAAGGCCGTCGGCGGCGATGGCAGCGTCGGCATCTGGCACGAGACCTATCAGGTTCACCCTGGGCAGCACGAGGCGATCTACGGCAATATGCCGCGCTTCGGGCTGGCCGCCGCCGCCGCCCACCTGACCGTCAGCGAGGCGCGCGCAACATCGCGCGAGCGGATGCAGGCTGCCGGGGCGCGGGAGCTGCCGTGAGCGAGCGGGCTAGCATCGCCGATGAGGTCGGCTCGCAGCTGGTCTGGACCGCCGTGCTGGCGGTGGGGGCGGCGGCGCTGGCCGGCGGGCGCGAGCTGCTCGGCGACGGCGGCGCGCTGGCGCTGTACCTGGCGCTGGCGCTGGCGCTGCTGCTGCTGGCCGCCGCGCCGGCCATCGACCGCGAGCCGTTCTGCACCCTGGTGCGCCACGTGCCGCGCTACATCCTGCTGTTCGGCGGCATCGCCCTGGCGACCCAGACGCTGAGCGGCGAGCGCTTCGTGCTGCCGATGGTGTTCACCGTGCCGGTGGTCCACGCCGCGCTGCACTATCGGCCGCGCCGCGCCGCGCTCGTCGGGCTGCTGATGTGCGGGCTGCTGACGCTCGGGCTGTGGCTGGCCGGCCAGCGCGATCCGGCGGCGCTACTCAGCTCCACGGCGGCCTACGGCGCGCTGATGGCCGTGATCGCAACCTTCACCTATCAGTCGGTGCAGCAGGCCGAGGCCAGGCGCGGGGCGAACGCGCTGGCCGCCGAGCTGGCCGCCGAGCGCGATAGGCTGGCCGCGCTGGTGGCCGAGAACGCGGCGCTGGCCGAGGCCGCCGCCGGGGCCGCCACCCTGGCCGAGCGCAACCGGCTAGCCCGCGAGCTCCACGATACCATCGCGCAGGGGCTGACGGCGGTGACGCTCCAGATCGCCGCCGCCGAGCGCGCTTTCGGGCGCGACCCTGAGCGGGCGCAGCAGCGGCTGACGCGGGCGCACGAGCTGGCGCAGCTGACGCTCGATGATGTGCGCCGCAGCGTCTGGACCCTGGCCGAACCGCCGGTGGACGCCGCCGGGCTGCCGGCGGCGCTCGACGCGCTGGCCGCGCAGGTGGCGCAGCGCAGCGGGCTGGCGCTGCGCGCCGAGCATCGCGGCGCGCTGTCGATCTCGGATGCGGCCGCCACGCAGGCGCTGCGGATCGCGCAGGAGGCGCTGCATAACGTAGAGAAGCACGCCGGGGCGCGCAGCGTGACGATCGCCACCGACGGCGGGGAACATTTCGTCATGCGGATCGCCGACGACGGCGTCGGCTTCGACCCTGCTTTGCCGCGCGCCGGATTTGGGCTGCGCTCGCTGGCCGAGCGGGCGCGGCTGGCCGGCGGCGCGCTCGATGTGCAGAGCGCCCCTGACGGCGGCACCGTCGTGCAGCTCACCATACCATAAGGCTACGGCTATGACACTGCGCATCCTAATCGTCGAGGACCAGCGGATCGTCCGCGAGGCGCTGACGGCGCTGCTTGAGGACGAGCCCGAGATCGCGATCGTCGGCGAGGCGGCCAACGGCTTCGAGGCGGTGGCGCGCTACACCGAGCTGCGCCCCGATGTGGTGCTAATGGATTTGCAGATGCCGCTGATGGACGGCCCTGAGGCCACGCGGCGGATCTGCGCCGCCGACCCGGGCGCGCGCGTCCTGGCGCTCACCACCTACGCCACAGACGAGTTCATCTTCACCGCGCTGCGGGCCGGGGCGCGCGGCTACCTGCTCAAAGACTCCTCGACCGACGCGCTGCTGGCGGCGATCCGCGCAGTGGCCGCCGGCCAGACCTCGCTGGACTCCAGCGTTGCGGCGCGGCTCGTCGGTGGCGCCGCCGATGACCAGCTCACCCCGCGCGAGATCGACGTGCTGCGGCTGCTCGGGCGCGGCCAGAGCAACGCCGAGATCGCCGCCGGCCTGGTTATCGCCCAGCGCACCGTCAAGGTCCACGTCCAAAATATCCTCGCCAAGCTCGGCGCGTCCAACCGCACCGAGGCGGTCAGCATCGCCGCCCAGCGGCGGCTGATCTCGCTCACCGGCGAGTAGCGGCCAGAGCGAGGGCGCCGCACGGCCAAGACTGCGCAGAGCCGGCGAGCTCCATGCGATCGTTCCTTGAAAGCGTACACTTTCAGCTCCGCCCAGACGCTCTTGGGCGAAGACGTGGGCGCGGCGCTCGACGCTATGGCCGCTACCATTGCACCCATTACCATTGCACCCACCATGGTTCGCCGTCGATCCGCTCGCGCTGCGCTGGCCAGCGATGGGCAGCTGACGCTGATGGATCTGGGGCTCGGCCTCGCCCCGCCATCTGCTGCTCAGCTATGGGTCGGCAAGCGCGGCGATGCTGACCTTCCTCGAAGCGTGTGTCATCGGGCGAGCCACGATGGTGGTCTCAGGTGGCAGTGGCTCGGGCAAGACCTCGCT
>JAYUUK010000229.1:0-12903 GCA_043754595.1 Roseiflexaceae bacterium
GGTGACGATGGTAGCAGCGCGCAGCTCAGCGCCCCGCTGACAATCCGGGCCGCCGATGCCCCGCCGCCGCAGATCGATAACCTGGTGGTTTCACCAGTCACAATCTCGCCCAACGAAGACGGCATCGATGATGTGACCGAGATCACCTTCCAGCTGCCGTTCACTGCCACGCTCGATATCGAGCTCAGCGGCCCAGGCTGCGCGCCGTTCTGCCCGTTCGTCACCGCAGATAGGGCGGCCCCCACGCCGCAGCGCTTTATCTGGAACGGGCGCACGGTGGACGGCGCGCGGCTCGCCGATGGCGCGTATACGCTCACCATCCGCGCCAAAGACCGCTACGGCAACGTCGTCGAGCAGCGTCAGACCGTCACCATCGCCGGCGCCGGGCAGCCCGAGGCGACGATCACCTACAGCTATATCGCCCCGCAGGCGGTCATGCTCGGCGATGTGATCACGGTGACGATGCGGGTCAAGAATACCGGCGACGTGCCGATTCGCACCTATGGGCCGCCATCGGGCTACGAGTACAGCACCGACGACGTCTTCTCATCGGTGGACGGCGGCGCGTATACGTCCAAGTCCGGCGGGTTCTGGCGCATCGGGGTGGACTGGGACGCGAACTCGGGTGGGGCCGCCAAGCGCTACCCCTACCGCTGGGCGCTCTCGCCGCGGCCACCTTCACAGTGGAAGGTGCCGAACGTCGAGGACGTGCTGCTGCCGGGCGAGGAGGCGGTGGTGACCGGGCGGATCCGTATCAGGCAGCAGGAGACCAAGATGGGGTTCTACCTCGGGCTGATCCAGGATGGCGTCGGTTTTTTCCAAGATCGCAGCGGCCGGACGATCGTGCGGGTCGGACTCTAGACTCGCTCGAGGCGGCGGTGGGGCGCGGGCGGCAGCTCGACGCGGATCGCATCGCCGATGTAGACCTCGCCGCCCGCGCGCACGATGCCCATGATCCCCGCTTTGCGCACCAGCCCGCCGTCTGCGTCGCGGTCCAGCACGGCGGCGAGCAACCCAGGCTGAAATCCATCGAGCTGGGCGCACGGGTTGCGCAGGCCGGTCACCTCGACCACCGCCTGCCCGCCGATGTGCAGCGCGGCGCCGACTGGGAGCGCCAGCAGATCCACGCCGCTGGTGGTGATGTTCTCACCGAGCTGCCCTGGGGCGACGCTGAAACCCTTGGCGGCGAGCTCGTCGAATAGCTCGCTGTGGATCAGATGCACCTGGCGCAAGTTTGGCTGCGTCGGGTCGGCGGCGACGCGCGAGCGATGTTTGACCGTCTCGCCCATATGTGCGTCGCCCTCGACTCCTAGGCCGGCGAGCAGCGCGATGCGCTCGCGCGGCGCTTTGCTGAACGTGTGGCTGATGCTGCGGCTCACCGCGACGACTTCGGCCTTCATACGCTACGCTCCTTCTTATTGGCGGTTGACGTAGATACGATCGCGCTGCGATCGGGAGACACTCCATTGTACGACCTGATCATCGCCGACGCGCTGCTGGCAGACGAAGATGGTGTGCGAACCGGCGACCTGGCGGTGGCCGACGGCCGGATCGCCGCCATCGGGCGCGGCCTGGGCGCGGCGCGGGAGATGCTGGACGCTGGCGGGAAGCTGCTGCTGCCGGGGCTCGTCGATGTCCACGTCCACTTCAACAGCCCCGGCCGCGATGACTGGGAGGGGTTCGCCTACGGCAGCGCGGCAGCGGCCGTCGGCGGGGTGACGACGGTCTGCGATATGCCGCTCAACTGCTCGCCGACCACCATCGACGGCGCGAGCCTGCTGGCCAAACTCGCCGCGATCGATGGTCAGTCGCACGTGGACTACGCGCTGTGGGGCGGGCTGGTGGATGATAACATCGCCACACTGGGCGAGCAGGACGCGCCGGGGGTGGCGGGCCTCAAGGCGTTTATGAGCGACAGCGGCATGGCCGACTTCCCAAACGTGGGCGACGGTGTGCTGCTGGCAGGGATGCAGTTCGCCGCAGCGCGCGGCTGGCCGGTGCTGACCCACGCCGAGAACGATGCGATCACCGGCTACCTCGGCTCGGCGCTGCGGGCTGCGGAGCGGCGCGATGCCGCAGCGTGGGCTGCATCGCGGCCGCCGTTGGCCGAGCTGGAGGCGGTGCGGCGGGCGCTGCTGCTGGCGCGGGCCGCCGGGGCGCGGCTGCACCTAGTGCATCTGAGCACAGCGGCGGCAGTTGACGATGTGGCTGCGGCGCGGGCGGCCGGGCAGCCGGTGAGCTGCGAGACCTGCCCGCACTACCTGACGCTGAGCGACGATGACCTGGCGGCGATCGGGGCCGATGCCAAGTGTGCCCCGCCGCTGCGCGGCCGCGATGAGCTGGATGCGCTCTGGCTGCGGGTGCTGGCCGGCGAGGTGGATATGATCGCATCGGATCACTCGCCCTGCCCCACCGCCATGAAGCGTCGGGGAGACGACGATATCTGGGCGGCGTGGGGCGGGATCGCCGGGGTGCAGCTGACGCTTGCGCTGCTGCTGGATGAGGGTCTGCATCGGCGCGGGATGCCGCTGCCACTACTCTCAAAACTGCTGAGCGCCAATCCAGCGCGGCTGCTCGGCTGTTACGGCCGCAAGGGGACGCTAGCAGTGGGCGTGGACGCCGACCTGGTGCTCGCCGACACGCGCGCCGAGTGGACGGTGCGCGCCGAGGATCTGCGCTCGCGCCACACCCACTCGCCGTACATCGGGCGACGGCTGCGCGGCAGGGCGGTGGCCACCTGGGTGCGCGGGCGGCTGGTGGCGCGCGAGGGCGATGTGGTCGGCGGTCCGGGCTGGGGGCGGCTGGTGGTGGCGTGACGGGAGACCGGGTGACGGGGTGACACGAGGAGGGGCGAAGCGCGCAGGATCGATCGTGTGCGGCCACTCGACATGCGCTTGATTCGCCCATACGGACGTGACACGCCGCGGCGGGGTGATGGGACAACAGAGACGGGCCACGTCAGCGGAGCAGCAGCGATGCGGCGTAGGCGACGAACCAGCCAGCCACCAGCAGCAGCCCGAACTGGCGGTGAAGCGCGGCGGTCTGGCGCAGCACCGGCTGAAGCTTCGGCGCCTCGGTCTCGCTGCCGGCGATCCGCACCAGGCGTAGCGCCAGCGGCAGCGTGACGAGCGTGACCAGCGTGAGCGGCGGGGCGATCCCAGCGATCACCAGCCCCAGCAGCGAGAGATACGTCCCGCCGATCAACAGATAGTACTCCCAGCGCGCGCCTTGCCGCCCCAGGATCGTCGCCAGCGTCCGCTTGCCGTTGACGCGATCGGTGTCGATATCGCGCAGGTTGTTGGCGTGGAGGATGGCCGCCACCAGAAAGCTGACCGGCAGCGACGCCAGGATCACCGGCCAGGTGACCTGCTGCGTCTGGACATAATACGAGCCGACCACCATCACCGGGCCCATGAAGATGAAGACCGCGATCTCGCCAAGCCCGTTGTAGGCCAGCGGGTACGGCCCACCAGTGTAGGCGTAGGCGCAGATCACGCTGACGATGCCGAGCCAGAGGATGAACTGCCCGGCGATGGCGACCATGTACAGCCCGATGGCCGAGCCGATGATGAAGGCGACGACCCCGGCGATGAAGATTTGCCGCGGCGTCAGGTCGCCACGGATCAGCGCGCCGCCGGTGCCCTGGACCTGCGGCGTATCGGTGCCGCGGGTGAAGTCGTAGTAGTCGTTCATCAGGTTGGCGCCGGCCTGGATGGCGATCGAGCCGACTACCGCCAGCAGCAGCACCGGGACATTGAGATGGCCCGCCCAGGCCGCCAGGCAGCCGCCGAGCAGCACCGGGATCACAGCGGCGGTGTAGCTCCACGGCCGCAGCGTCCGCCACCAGATAGACAGAAGTGTTCGCATAGTGATTGGGGTTGAGCGCGCGGGCGATTGGATCGCCGCGGGCGGGGCGGGCGCGACGGTCGGCCGCTGGACTTTGCGCCGCGTGAGCGCTTGTGTCCGCCACGGCACAAGGATAACTTCAAGCTCATCGAGGGCGAGCGTGACCACCCAGCCGACCAGCGCCACGGCGATCACGCCGGCGAGCATGCGGTCGATGGCGTAGACTTCGTAGGCGTTCCAGATCAGGTGGCCGATCCCCTCCTGCGCGCCAACGAACTCCACGCCCACGATCAGCGTCAGGGCGAAGCCCATGCCGATCTTAACGCTCTCCATGATGCCGGGCAGGCTGGCAGGCAGGGCCACCGTCCAGAACAGCGAGCCGCCCCTCGCGCCGAAGCTGCGCGCCACCTCGAAGTAGCTCGCATCGATCTGCATGACGCTGGCGGCCACGTTCAGCACCACCAGGAAGAAGACCGAGATCGCGATCGTCGCGATCTTGCTGGTCTCGCCGATGCCGAGTGCCACGATGATCAGCGGCAGCAGCGCGATCTTGGGGATCGGGTAGATCGCCGCTGCGAGCGGCCTGACGATCGCGCGCACCGTCCCATTGATACCCATCAGTAGGCCCACAGCGATGGCCGGCACACCGCCGAGCACAAAGCCGAGCCCGACGCGCAGCATGCTGATGCCGACATCGGTGGCGAGGGTGCCGTCCGCCACGAGCTTGCCGAAGGTGACGAACACCTCGGATGGCGGCGGGTAGAACACCCGGTTGAGCCAGCCCACCGCCACGCCAAGCTCCCAGAGCCCGAGCAGGACGAGCGGCGAGAGGATGGAAAGCAATCTGTTCATTGTATTGACGATTGACGATTGACGATTGACGATTGACGATTGACGATTGACGATTGACGATTGACTATAGCAATTCTATCAGCGTAGGAAAGGGGGAGATCTCGGGGCTGCGCCCCAAACCCCCGCTGTGCGCTGCGCGCCGTGGAATCAATTGCTCTTGCTGCTGCTGCGCCGCGGAGCTGCGCAGCAGCAGGAAAATAGGAGCTACTGCGCTGCCGCAGGCTAAAAAAGCGCACTGCGCAGCGTCAAAAACTGGTTCTGTGGAACACGCGTGATGCGTAAGGGGGCTGCGCCCCTTCAACTGCGCTCAGTGCAAGCTCCAAGCCTCCGCTGTGCGCTGCGCGCGTTTACAACTCGTATAGGGTGGCTCTCTTGACAATTGCTGTAGAAGATGATGATTCATCCAGCAATCGTCAATCGTCAATCGTCAATACTTCAGACCAGCCTGACTTCGTCCCGCAGTAGCTCCCAGATCTGGCCGAACATCGCGCTGAAGCGTGGGTCCTGGCGCAGCTTCGCCGCGTCGCGCGGGCGCTCGAACGGCACATCGATGGCTTCGATGATCCGGCCGGGCCGGGCCGACATCACCAGGATGCGGTCGCCGAGCGTCAGCGCCTCCTCAATGCTGTGGGTGACGAACAGCACGGTGCGCCGGTTCTGTTCCCACTGCTCGAGCAGCACATCCTGCATCACCAGCCGGGTCTGCGCATCGAGCGCCGCGAACGGCTCGTCCATCAGCAGCACCTCGGGGTCGTAGGCGAAGGCCCGCGCCAGCCCGACGCGCTGCTGCATACCGCCGGAGAGCTGCGCCGGGTAGGCGCTGACAAAGCGATCCAGCCCGATGGCGACGATCCAGCGCCGCGCGATGGCGTTGCGCTCTGCGATCGGCACGCCGCGCAGACGCAGTCCATAGCCGACGTTCTCCAGCACCGTCATCCAGGGGAAGATCCCGCCATTTTGGAACACTACGCCCACGTCTGGCCGCAGCGGGTCATCGCCAACCACCTGCGCCTCGCCCGAGCTCGCCGTCTCAAGCCCGGCCAGCACCCGCAGCAGCGTGGTCTTGCCGCAGCCGCTCGGCCCGACCAGGCAGACTAGTTCGCCGTCGCCGATCTCCAGCGCGGCAGCGTCGAGCGCCTCGATCGGGCCATCGGCCGATGGGTAGGTGACGCGCAGATCGGCGATGCGGATTTTGGTTCGCACCGCCTACTTCACCTCTTTGGCGGCGTCTGCGGCGAGTTGAGTGTTGACAAAGGTGTTCATGTCGAGCTTGTCGCTGTACTCTAGCAGCCCGCGGCCCATGAAGTATTCCTGCAGGACCTCAAGGTCCTTGACCGGCACCGTGCCATCGGGGCTGTACTGCGGCGCCGGGATGCGCTTGAGCACCGCCGCCGGGACCTTGGTGTACTTCTCGATGATCGTGGCGATCTCATCGTTCATATAGCTGCCCTGGAGATCTCGCGAGGCGCGGATATAGGCTCGCATGAAGGCCTTGGCGACCTCCGGCTTGCCGCTTAGCAGCGGGTCGCCCATGTAGACATAGGTGGCGGTGAACCCGTCGATGAAGCTGTCGTCGAGCACGGCGACGACGCCCTTATCCTTGTTGATGGTGACGAGCGGCTCGGTGACGATCGCGGCGTCGAGCGCGCCGTTTGCCAGCGCTGGCGGGATGTTGGGGAACGGCATGCCGATCAGCGTCACGTCTTTCATCGTCAGGCCGCCCTTGGCCAGCGCCTGTGCCAGCCAGTACTCGGTGCCGGCACCGACCGCGTTGACCGCGACTTTCTTACCCTTGAGGTCGGCGATGCTTTTGATCTCGCCGGTGCGCTTGGCCGAGATGATCAGCGGCGAGGTCAGCGGCGCTTTTTCAGAGTGCAGTGGGGCGACGATGGTGAACTTGACGCCGCGCTTGGCGGCGTTGTAGAGGCCGGCGTTTGCGCCGCCCATCGCCACATCGAAGTTGCCGGCGGCGAGCTGCACGATCGCATCGTTGCCGCTCTGGATCGGCGTCAGCTCGATGTCGATCCCCTCGTTCTTGAAGTAGCCGCGCTCGATGCCGACGAACAGCGGCGCAAAGATCACCACTGGGATATAGCCGGTGCGCAGCTTGGTCATCGTGGCGGGGGTGGCACCTGACGGGGCGGCAGTTGTGGGGGCTGATGGGGCGGCGGTTGCCGACGCGCCGGCGGACGGAGCCTGGGCTGCGGGCGCGCCACAGCCGACGAGCAGCAGGCAGATCGTGGCCTGGATCAGTCGGAGTAGCGGCCCAGTCGACGAGTGTTTCACGGAGAACTCCTTACGCTAGCGTGTCCTTGCTATTGTACAACTTTTCGCAGATTGTGCAATATATCACGAGGGCGAGAGTTATCATCTATCTGCCCGAGTCGCGCCGGGTGGGTTTGTGCTATAATCGAAGGAAATGTTCCGAGGAGGTTGCGTATGTCCGGCCACTCAAAATGGCACTCGATCCGCCGCAGCAAGGGTCTGATCGACCAACGGCGCGGCCAGCTGTTCACCAAGCTCGCCCGCGATATCACGATCGCGGCGCGCGAGGGCGGCGGCGGCGACCCGGATGCAAACTTTCGGCTGCGGATCGCCTGGGATAAGGCCCGCGCAGCTAACATGCCGAGCGATAACATCCAACGCGCGGTGGACCGCGGCCTCGGCAAAGGCGGCGAGTTCACGCTCGAAGAGCTGTACTACGAGGGCTATGGCCCCGGTAACGTGGCGCTCATGATCGAGACCGCCACCGATAATCGTAATCGCACCAACTCCGAGGTGCGCGCCACGATCACCAAGGCCGGCGGCACTCCCGGCGAGCCTGGCTCAGTCGGCTGGCTGTTCGACCGCAAAGGTCTGATCACCATCGACCTGACCGGCAAATCCAACCTCGATCCAGACGAGGTGATGCTGACCGCGATCGACGCCGGGGCCGACGATGTGCAGGTGGGCGACGATATTATCGAGGTCTACACCGACTTTATCCAGCTCGCCGCCGTGCGCCAGAAGCTCATCGAGGCCGGCATGACGCTCAGCGGCGCCGAGAAGATGATGCTGGCCAAAACCACCGTCCAGCCCGACCCAGCCGAGGCCATCCGCGCCATGAAGCTGATCGAGAAGCTCGAAGACCTCGACGATGTGCAGAAGGTCTACTCGAATCTCGATGTGACTGACGAGCTCGCCGAGCTGTTTGAGAACAGCTGATGCGTACGATCGGCATCGACCCTGGCATCGCGATCATGGGCTGGGGCGTGATCGACTCCACCGGCCCAAAGCTCGCGCTCGTCGGCTATGGGGCGCTGACCACCAGCGCCGGCACGCCGCAGCCGCAGCGCCTGGTCACGCTCTACGATGGGTTGTGCGCCCTGCTCGCCGAACATCGCCCCGAGGCAGCGGCGATCGAAGAGTTGTTCTTTGGCAAGAACGTCAACACCGCCATCCACGTCGGGCAGGCGCGCGGGGTCGCGCTGCTCGCGCTCGCGCAGGCCGGCGTGCCGGTTCACGAGTACAAACCCACCGAGGTCAAGCAGGCGGTGGCCGGCTACGGCGGGGCGGATAAAAAGCAGATGCAGGAGATGGTCAAGATCACGCTCTCGCTCGCCGCTATCCCGCGCCCGGACGACGCTGCCGATGCGGTGGCGATCGCCATCTGTCACTCCTACACCGCGCCGATGTTGCAGCGTATCGCCCAGGCATAGCAAAGGAAGCCGCATGAAACTGTTGATCTTTGTCGTCGAGGACGCGCTCGCCGATACCACCGTCGATGCGCTTGTCGAGCAGGCGTTCCGCGTCACCCGGCTCGCCTCCACCGGCGGTTTCCTGCGGCGCGGCAACACCACGCTGCTGGTTGGAGTCGAGGATAGCCAGGCGGCGGCGGCCAGCGCGTGCGTCAGCAAGGCCGCCAACGGCGCGCTGGCGATCACCGTCGACCTCGAACGCTACGAGCGAGTGTGATTGCGCATCCTGTATATCGCCAGCGGCATCCCGCTCCCCGGCGCGCTCGGCGGCTCGACCCACACCCGTGAGGTAGCGCGCGGCCTGGCGCGGCGCGGCCACGATGTCCATGTCGTCGCGTGCGCCGATGAGCGCGCCATTCACCCCGCCACGCTCGTGCAGCCAGCGCGGTCGTGGCGCGATGAGTTCACCCTTTACCAGATCGATGTGCCAAAGTCGGCCTCGCTGCTCGCCGCCCCTGCGATAGCCGCGCTCGCCCGCCAGCTGCGCCCCGCCCTGGTCATGGAGCGCTACTATAACCTCGCCGGCGGCGGCATGATCGCGGCGCGGCGGCTTGGCATTCCCACACTGCTCGAAGTCAACGCGCTGATCGTCGACCCGCCAGCGGTGCGCAAGCGCCGCATCGATGATGCGCTCGGCGGGCCGCTGCGCCGCTGGGCCGAGACCCAGTGCCGCTGGGCCAGCAGGATCGTCACGCCGCTCCATACCACCGTCCCCGCCAGCATCCCGCGCGCCAAGATCGTCGAGCTGCCGTGGGGTGCCGATGTGGCGCACTACGCCGCCGTCGCCGCCACGCGCCGCCACGCGCCGCCACGCGCCGACCGCTGCGCCACCGTGGTATTCCTCGGGTCGTTCCGCGCCTGGCACGGCGTGCTGGGGTTTATGCGCGCCGCCACTATGCTGCTCGAAGCTGGTGTCGCTGCCGACTTCCTGCTCGTCGGCGATGGCCCGGAGCGGCAGCAGGCCGAGCGTGAGGCGGCGCGCTGGCCGGGGCGCTTCGTTTTCAGCGGGGCCGTGCCGTACGAGCGGGTGCCGGCGCTGCTCGGGAGCGCCGATGTGGGCGTCGCGCCGTTCGACACCGCGCCGCACCCCGCGCTGCGCGCCGCCGGGTTCTTCTGGAGCCCGCTCAAGATCTATGAGTACATGGCCGCCGGGCTGCCGGTGGTCACCGCCGCCATACCGCCGCTCACTACAATTATCCGCGACGGCGTCGATGGGCTGATCTACCCGGAGGGCGACATCGCGGCGCTTGCGGGCGCGATCCGGCGGCTGGTGGAGCAGCCGGAGCAGGCCAGCCAGATGGGCGCGAGCGGCTGCGTCAGGGTGGCCGAGCGCTACTCCTGGGATCGGCACTGCGCCGCGCTCGATGACATCATCGGACAGATCGCCTGAGGCCATATGCATATCCTTCTTCCAACCGACGTCTTCCCGCCGCGCTGCGGCGGGGCTGGTTGGAGCGCCCACGCGCTCGCGCTCGCGCTCCAGGCGCGCGGCCATAATGTCAGCGCGATCGTGCCGCAGCAAGGCCGCGAGCGCGAGGAGACAGCGCCGACGCTCGGCGTCCCGACGTTGCGCTTCGGCTACGGCGCGCCGAACATCCCGTTCATCAAGAACTACTTCCGCCAGGAGCGGCTCTGGCCGCGCTTCGCCGATGCCATTGCAAGCGCCGCAGTGTCTGGCGCGCCGACGGTCATCCACGCCCAGCACACCCAGGCGGCCGCCGCCGGCGCGCTGGCCAAGGAGCGGGTCGGCGCGCCGCTAGTGGTCACCGTGCGCGACCATTGGCCGTGGGACTACTTCGCCACCGGGCTACACGGCGACCGCGTGCCCTACGCGCGTCAGGACGCCGCCTCGCTCGCCACCGATCTGATGGCGCGGATGGGGCCGCTGCGCGGGCTGGCTGGGCTGCCGGCCATCCCCTACATGCTCGGCCACCTGCGGCGTCGGCAGGCGCTGCTGCAGCGCGCCGATGCGGTGATCGCGGTCAGTCGCTACATCGCTGGGCGGCTAGGTGGGATCGTCGCGTCAGAGCGGATCCACATCATTCCCAACATTGTCGACCTGACGGCGATCGATGCGACGATCGCCGCGCCGTCGCAGGTCGCTATCCCGTCGCTGCCGTACCTGTTGTTCGCCGGCAAGCTCGAACGCAATAAGGGCGCGCACCTGCTGCCACCAATCTTCGCCGCGCTCGGGCGCGAGCGCCCAGAGCTGCTCGAACGGGTCCAGATTGTGTTCTGCGACGGCGGCTCGCTCCAGCCACAGCTCGTCAGCGAGCTCGCTGCGCTCGGGGTGCGCGCCGCGTTTCTTGGCGGCATCGCCCACGACGACGTGCTGCGGCTGATGGCGCGGGCCGTGGCGCTCGTCTTCCCATCGCTGTGGGGCGAGCCGCTCAGCCGGCTATGGCTTGAGGCGGCGGCCTGCGGCGCAGCGATCATCGCGATGCCCACCGGCGGCATTGCCGATGTGGTCAGCGACGATGTCACCGGGCTGATCGCGCGCGGCGACGCGCAGTTCGCTGCGGCGATCATCAGGCTGGTGGAGCGCCCAGATGTGGGGCTGCGGCTTAGACGCGGCGCCCGCGCGCTAGCCGAGCGCCGATTCGCGACCGACGCCGTCGCAAAAATATACGACAAGCTTTACGTAGATCTGCTATACTAAATACCTAACATCGGCGCGATTCGCCGAAGCGAGGACTATAATCGAAGGCTCACTCCCAAATCTCTACGACCTGACGCGCCAGGAGCTCGCGGCGCTGCTGGCCGATCTCGGTGAGCCGGCCTATCGGGCCAAACAAATCGAGCGGCAGCTGTACGTCAATCTGGCGGATGATATCGCCACGATGACCGATCTGCCGCTCGGGCTGCGCCAATCGCTGGCCGCGGCCACCCGGCTCGCGCCGCTGACGCCGGAGCTGCTGCGGCAGACCGATGACGGGCTGACGCGCAAGGCGCTGTTTCGCATCGACGGCGGCCACGTCGTCGAGAGCGTGTTGATGGTCTACGCCGACCGAGCGACGGTCTGCGTCTCGACTCAGGCTGGCTGCGCCATGGGATGCACCTTCTGCGCCACCGGCCGGCTCGGGCTGCTGCGCAACCTCACGCCCGGCGAGATCGTCGGGCAGGTGCTGTGGGCCGCCCGCGAGTTGCGTCGGCTGCCGCACACTGCGCCGAGCGCCGCGCCGCCGGAGAGCGGCGACGACGACCAGTGGTGGGGCGATGCTACGCCGGCCTCTGGGGCCGCGCCGCGCCGGCTGAGCAACGTCGTCTTCATGGGCATGGGCGAGCCGTTCGCCAACTACGATCGCTGGTGGAAGGCGGTCGAGCGGCTACACGACCCTGACGGGATGAATCTCGGGGCGCGCAACCTGACCGTCTCGACTGTCGGGCTGGTCACCGGCATCAGGCGGCTAGCCGGGGAGCGGCTGCCGGTCAATCTGGCGATCTCGCTCCACGCGCCGGATGATGCGCTGCGGACATCGATGATGCCGGTGAACGCGCGTTTCCCGATCGGCGAGCTGATGGCAGCGACCCGCGAGTACATCGCCAAGACTGGCCGGCGGGTCTCGTTCGAGTATGTGCTGCTCCAGGGTCAGAACGACGACCCGGCGCAGGCCGAGGAGCTCGCCGAGCTGTTGCGCGGGATGCTCTGCCACGTCAATCTCATCCCGTGGAACCCGGTGCCAGGGATGCCCCTCGGGCGCTCGGAGCGGGCGCGGGTGCTGGCGTTTCAGCGGGTGCTTCAGGACGAGCGCATCCCATGTACCGTGCGCGTCGAGCGCGGCGTCAGCATCGCTGCGGCCTGCGGGCAGCTGGCAGGCGCAACTATCGAGCTCGTCGCCGCGTCTTGATGAGCATGACCCATTTGCCAGCGGTCGAGTTCTTGCATCGGTTGCTGCGCGACATACAGTTTACCAACATTGAAAGGGAATGACCGTGCGCCAGATCCTCACAATGATTGCCACCTTCGCGCGCCGGGCCATCGGGCTGGTGTTTCTGCTCGTCGGCATCCTTGGCGTCCTGCTGCCGATCTTACCTGGCTGGCCATTTCTCATCCCGGCGATCGTGCTGCTCGGGCGGCGCGACCCACTGCTGCGCTGGCTCAATCTGCACGTCAGGCTGGCGGTGCGCTGGCTGCGCAACCATCGGCACCCGCTCGTTGGTGGGGCGGGGGCGCGGATCTCCAAAGAGTATATGCAGACCTGCCGCATGATCGCGCCGATGCTCGACCGTATGGAGCGCTTCATCGCGCCGCTGTTCGGCAGCGCGCCGCGCCGCGACCCAAGCGTCTAGCGCAGGCGCGAGTACTGGTCAGCCGAACAGATAGCCACAGATAGCCACAGATAGCCACAGATAGCCACAGATAGCCACAGATGCAGGGCAGCCGGACGCGTCTATCCGCAGAGCGATACCTATCGGGCTGCGACCGACGCGACAACCGCGAGTTGGTAACGGATGCGACCGCGAGCGC
>JAYUUK010000230.1:0-12897 GCA_043754595.1 Roseiflexaceae bacterium
AACGCAAAACGGTTGAGCGCACAACGGAGAACAGGAGCGCACTGGGATGCGCTGCATCGTGCGGCGGAGTGGATCAACCGTTTTGCACTCCGCTATAGAAGGACTGCGAGAGTGCCGTTACAAGCTGCATTGTTTGAGCCGTGCGAGCGTGTGTCGGCGGCGCGACGTAACGTTCAGGCGTTGTCAATCGTCAATCGTCAATCGTCAATCGCCAATCGTCAATCGCCAATCGTCAATCGGCTACCGCCGCGCCCGCCGCGTGTAGACATCGAAGATCACCGCCGCCGCGAGCACGGCACCGCGGACGATATACTGGTAGGAGATGCCGACGCCCATCAGATTCATGCCGTTGATCAGCGATGTCATGACCAGCGCGCCGATGATCGACCCGGTCACGCGGCCGACGCCGCCGGCTGCCGAGACGCCGCCGACGTAGGCCGCCGCGATCGCGTCGAGCTCGAACAGCGTGCCGGCGGTCGTCGACGCGGACGTCAGCCGCGAGGCGAATAGGATGCCAGAGAGGGCGGAGAGCATGCCCATCGAGGCGAACACCGCGTAGATCATGCGCTTGACGCTGATGCCGCTGAGCTCTGCCGCGTCAGGGTTGCCGCCGACCGCGTAGATATGCCGCCCGAAGACCGTCTGGGTGGTGATAAAGTGATAGATAGCGACCACCACCAGCATGATCACCACCGTCCACGAGAGGCCGTTGTAGTTCGCCAGCACCCAGGTGATGCCGCCGATCACGAACGAGACAAACACCAGCTTGAGCGCCATAATCTCGACCGGCAGCACCTCGAAGCCATAGCTGAGCTTCTTGCGCCGGTTGCTGATCTCGCTGACGCAGAACAACACGATCGCCATGATTCCCAGCAGCAGCGTGATCTTATGCACTTCAGGCAGGATGCCAATATTTGGGATATCGGGGATGAAGGCATTACCGAGCGCGTTGAACGCCGCGTCCGAGATAATGATCGTGCCGGTCCCCTCGGTCACCTGCTGCAAAAAGCCACGGTAGATCAGCCAGCCGGCAAGCGACGCCACAAACGACGGTATGCCGAGCTGCGCCACCGGGAATGCGGTGATCAGGCCGGCCACGGCTCCCAGCGCCAGCACCAGCGGGATCACCACGTAGACCGGCAGCCCCCAGCGGCTGAGCGCGATGGCGGCGACGGCGCCAAGGAACCCGGCCAGGAAGCCGACCGACAGATCGATGTGGCGAATAATGATCACCAGCGTCATGCCAACTGCCAGGACCGCGATGTACCCGGTCTGGTTGAGCAAGTTGCTGAGGTTGCGCGACGAGAGGAAGGTGCCTTTGGTAGCGATGGCGAAGATCACCATGATCGCAAAGAGGGCGATATACATACCATATTCGCGGATATTTGCGCGCAGCACGCGCTGCAGGCTCTGCCCGAAGGTTCCGGCTCGCCGCTCGCTTTGTACAGGCTGGACAGACATCGTAGTCTCCTCAGTTCGTTGCCAGGCGCATAATATTCTCTTGGGTCGCCATCTCGATCGGGAGCTCGCCGGCGATCCGCCCTTCCGAGACGATATAGATTCGGTCGCTCATACCAAGGATCTCCGGCAACTCGGACGAGATCATAATGATGCTCATGCCCTGCTCGACGAGCCGGTTCATAATCGTGTAGATCTCATATTTCGCCCCGACGTCGATGCCGCGGGTCGGCTCATCGAGGATGAGGACATCGGGTTTGACAAACAGCCATTTGCTCAGGCAGACTTTTTGCTGATTGCCCCCGCTCAGATTGATGACGCGCTGCTCGATGCTCGGCGTTTTAATATTCATCGATGTTTTATATTCGTTGGCGACTTTAATCTCGGCGTTGCTATCGATCACGCTATTATGAGCGATAGCGCGCAGATTGGCCAGCGTAATATTTTCCTTCACATCTTGAATTAATATCAGGCCGTTGCCCTTGCGGTCTTCGGTGACATAGGCCACCCCGGCGCTGATCGCATCCTGCGGCTGGCGAAAGGCGCGTTTTTGGCCTTTCACATACAGCTCGCCAGTGATCTGATAGCCGGCCGGGTTGCCGAACAGGCTCAGCGCGAGCTCGGTGCGGCCGGAGCCCATCAGGCCGGCGAAGCCGACGATCTCGCCGCGCCGGACGTTGAAGGCCACGTCGCGCAGCACCATTCGCCCGAGCACCGGGCTGTAGGCGTTCCAGTTTTTGGTCTCGATCGCCACATCGCCGAATGGGTGTTCGGCGCGCTTTGGATAGATCGCGTCGATCGAGCGGCCGACCATATGGCGGATGAGGACATCCTCCGACACCTCGCCGGCGTGCGCGTCGAGGGTGCAGATCGTCTGCCCATCGCGCAGCACGGTGACCGAGTCAGCGATGGCGATCACTTCCTTGAGTTTGTGCGAGATCATAATCGAGGTCACGCCGTGATCGCGCAGGCCGCGCAGCAGATCGAGCAGGTTCTCGCTATCGTCCTCGTTGAGCGCCGCCGTCGGCTCATCGAGGATCAGCAGCTTGATATCGCGGCTGAGCGCCTTGGCGATCTCGACGAGCTGCTGCTTGCCGACGCCGAGGTCCTTGACTTTGGTGGCCGGGTTGACGTTGAGCCTGACGGTCTTGAGCATCGCGCTGGCGCGCTTGATCGTCTCGTTCCAGTCCACCAGGATACCATTACGGATCTCGTTGCCGAGAAAAATATTCTCGTAGACGGTCATCTCGGGGATCAGCGCCAGCTCCTGATAGATGATCGCGATCCCCACGCGCTCGCTATCGCTGATGCTGTGAAAGTGCTGCACCTCGCCGTTGAGCAAAATATCCCCGCTGTAGTCGCGGAAGGGGTAGATACCGCTGAGGACCTTCATCAGCGTGGATTTCCCCGCGCCATTCTCGCCGACGAGGCAGTGGATCTCGCCCTGCGCGACGCGGAAGCTCACATTGTTGAGCGCCTTGACGCCAGGAAATTCTTTGGTGATGCCGCGCATCTCCAGAATAGGGGTGTTCATGTATGTGATAGCTCTCAGTTTTGCTGCTGCGCCAGGGCATTTTTGGCTTGCGGCAGCGCGGTAGCTCCGGTTGTTGCTGCGCAGCAGCAGGTAAAAAATCGCTTCCGTAGCGCGAAGTGCCCGCGCGTAGCGCCGCAGAACAACATGCCTGACGCGCAGCGGGGTTGGGGCGCAGCCCCCGAACAGCCCAAAAAAAGTATGGCTCTATCCTATCACACCTTGGGTGAACGAAGAACCTGGAGAGTTCTCCAGGTTCTTCGTTGTGTCGTCTCAGACGTAATCAGATGTGACGAAGGAGACGAATGGGCCTAGAGGCCGGTGTAGTCGCTGGTCTTATAGTAGCCCGAGTCAAACAGCTTCTCTTTGACGTTGGCCTTATCGACCGTGACTACCGGGGACTGGATGGCGGGCACATCGACTTTGCCGTTGTTGTAGCTGCCCTTGGCCGCCGGAGCCTTGTTCTCCAGCAGGCTGACGGCGGCGGTGATCGCATCGCTCACCAGCGTCCGCACGTCCTTGAAGACCGTCATAGACTGCTTGCCATCGATGATGTACTGCACCGAGGCCGGGGCGGCATCCTGACCGGTGATCAGGAAGCTCTTGACGTCCTTGTCGGCGGCGAAGGTATCGCCGATGGCGCGGGCGGTGTCATCGTTGGGGGCCAGGATGAACACATTGCCCTTGTCGGCGGTGGTGGCGGTGGTCAGGTTGGACTCAGCCAGGGTCTTGGCAGTCGCCGGGGCCCAGTCAGTCGTGACCTGCGCGATGATCTTGGCCTGCTCGTCGCGGGTCAGATCCATCTTGCCCTGGAGGGCGATCGCTTCGCTGGAATTTTTGATGACGAAGGTGCCATCGGCGATTTTGGGCTGGAGCACGTTCCACGCGCCCTGGAAGAAGATGAAGGCGTTGTTATCGCTCGCGGCGCCGGCGTACAGATACAGCGGCTGGCCCTTGGCGCTGCCGGCCTTGTCCACCAGATACTGCGCCTGCTGCGCGCCGACCGCCAGGCTGTCGAAGGTGACGTAGTAGTCGACCGAGTCGGTGTCGCGGATCAGGCGGTCATAGGAGATGACCTTGATGCCGGCAGCGCGCGCCGCCGCAGCGGTGGAGGCCGCCGCCGTGCCATCGACCGGCGTCAGGATCAGGACTTTGATACCCTTGGTGATCAGCGACTCGACGTTGGCCTTCTCTTTGGCCGAGTCCTTCTCGCTGAAGAGGATCTCGACCTGATAGCCGGCCTTGTCGAGGGCCTCTTTGAAGCGCGCCTCGTCCTGGGTCCAGCGGGTCTCGTCCTTCGTGGGAAGCACGATACCGACGGCGAGCTGCGTGCTAGCGGCCGGAGCTGCGGTGGCAGCGGCCGGAGCTGCGGTGGCAGCGGCCGGGGCTGCGGTGGCAGCGGCCGGGGCTGTGGTGGCAGCGGCCGGGGCTGTGGTGGCAGCGCCGCCGCAGGCGGCGAGCACAAGGCTCGCAAACGACATGAGCACGAGCAGTGAGAATGAGCGAGTTCGCATGAATTCTGTCCCCTTACCTGATACTGTCACCAAAGATCACGTGAGTCCTTGGTCGAGCAACATAGCTCTAGCACAGCGCGGATCGCATTGTCAGCGACCTCGCGATTGCGGTATTGCAGCCACTGACGGCAATAGCGTTGGCGCACGCCCCCCTTTTTCACAGATGCGTATCGGCTGCTCACGCTGGCTCACACGCATCGACGACGTTAGCCTGTCTCTATAGACACGGGCACCAAGCACACCCATAGCAAACGTGGACGAAAAGATTATAGACGGGCTGTCTGTGTTCACTCAAGTGTAGCCGACGGACGCGACGATAGCAACCCCCACCCCCCCCAAACCGATTAGTGGAAATCCCCCATTGACAGCGTGGGAGGCGCGCGATCAGGCGGTAAGATCATCGATCACCGCGCGCAGGGCCGCCGCGTCGAGGTCTTTCTTATCGAGAAAAGCGACCGCGCCGGCGTTCAGCCCCAGCCGATGAAACTCACGATCCGGGTAGGCGCTGATCAAGATAATGCGCGTATCGACCGACTGCGCGTGGATGCAGCGAGCGCACTCGATCCCATTCTCATCGCCGAGCACCACATCGACGAACGCAAGCTGCGGCGGCGTCGCCGCAACCTGCTGCAGCGCGGCGCGGGTATTCTCGGCCTCGCAGATCAGCACGTGCGGATGCGATTTGCTGACCATGCGGCGCATCTGCGTCCGATAGCGCATGTTGTCATCGACGATCAGGATGACGGGGTGCGACGCCGATGGGGTATAGGGCGCGAGCGCGAGCGCGTGACTGCCGAGGACATCGGGGTGCTGCGCGACATAGCTCGCCGCTTCGAGCCGGCTCTGCACATTGATCTGGCGATAGAGCCGCGTCAGATGATTTTCGACAGTCTTGATGCTCAGCCCGGTGCGCCGCGCTATCGCCTGGTTATCGAGCCCCTCCTGGAGACAGCGCAGGATATCGCGCTGCCGCGCCGTCAGCGGCTGCGCCGGGTGCGCTGCTCCCTGATAGTGAAGCAGCTTCTCGATGATCGGGCTGCACACCCAGCGCTCGCCGGCGAGCACGCGCTGCACCGCGAGGCGCAGATCGCTCAGCGGCTGATCCTTGAGATGATAGCCATCGACGCCCGCGCCGAGCAGCCCCTGGACGTAGACGTCGTCATCGTACGCGCTGACGACCAAGATCTTCATCGCCGGGTAGCGCGCGCGGATCTGACCGATCGTGCTGATCGGCTCGAAGTTGGGCATGGTCACGTCGGTGAGCAGAAAATCGGGTCGCATCTGATCGAGCATGGCGCTGAGCGCGTGACCATCGCCTACCTCGCCGACGATTTCGATGGTTGGCAGCTCGCGCAGTGCGTTGGCGAGCCCGGCCCGCACGACCGCGTGATCATCGGCTAGAACGGTGCGAGTCTGTTGCATAGATTGTGTTATACGTGATATAGCGCAGCTTTTCAAGTCGGGCAGGCGGGGGGTTTCCCCCGAACCTTACGTTGCGCGCCGCATGTTTGCGCCGCATATAGGTTTGCTATATACTCGCCGCATCACATTATGACAATCGGCATAGAGGGTATAGATGACCACGTTCCACGGCGACACGACCGCAATAGCTATCAACCGTCTCGACGCTGTCCAGACGATCCTGCGCGTGCTGAGCGCGAGCAGCGGGCTGCGCATCGCGCTCGTCGCCCGCGTCACCGAGAGCACCTGGACCGCCTGTGCAGTTTTGGACAACGCCGGCTTTGGGCTCAAGCCCGGCGACGACCTGCCGCTGGCGACAACCTACTGAAGCGTCGTCGGCGGTGCGGTCGCACCCCTGCTGATCACCCACGCGAGCCAGAACCCGCGCTTTGCGGAGCACCCTGGGCTGCATCTCTACGGCATCGAGAGCTATATCGCCGTGCCCCTTTACCGACCAGACGGCACGCCATTTGGCACGCTGTGCGCGCTCGATCCCAACCCCGCGCCGCTGACCGAACAGGATTTTGCTATCTTCCGGCTGCTCGCCGATCTGATCACATTTGAGTTGGTGGCCGATGAGCAGCAGCAGCGGCGCGAGCGCGCGCTGCGCGCCATGGAAGATTTCGTGGCCGTGGCCGTGCACGATCTGCGGCAGCCACTCACGGCGCTCTACGGACGCGCGCAACTCCTCGCCCGGCGCGCGCAGCGCGGTGCCACGGCAGAGGAGCTGGAGCTGGCGGCGATGCAAGTTGCGGGGCACGCCCATCGCGCCAGCGTGCTGAGCGACATGCTGCTAGATCTGGCGCGGATCGACACCGGCGCCTTCGCGTTGGCCCAAACCTCGGTGGATCTGGTAGACCTGGCCAGCCAGGCGATCGCCGATGTGCAGTTCACAGCGCCAAACCATTTTTTTCAGCTCGATGCGCCAGCGTCGCTCGCGTGGATCGCCGATGCGGCGCGGCTGAGCCAGGTGCTGCGCAATCTGCTGGAGAACGCGGCGAAGTATGCGCCGGCCGAGGCCGGGCCTATCCGCGTCGAGGTGCGTCGTATCGAGGCAGACGCCGGCGAGTGCGCCCAAATACGAATCAGCGATCGCGGCGTCGGCGTGGCGGAGGCGGAGCTGCCGCAGCTGTTCGAGCGCACCTACCGCACCGCAGACGCCATCGCGCGTGGGATAAGCGGCACCGGGATGGGGCTGTACATCGCGCGGGTCGTCGCCGAGGCGCACGGCGGGCAGATTTGGGCCGAGCAGCATGCGGGGGGCGGCCTGGCCATCTGTCTCCAGCTCCCAGAAGCAGCGGCTGCGCGCTGAGGCGCATTCAAGCTTCCAGGAGGCGACACCCGCAGCGGCGCGTCAGCGCAGCTTCCCAGAAGCTGACGGCCCGTCTCACGCGCGCTCACTCGGCTCCAGTTGGCGGTGCTGAAATGGGCTCGCACTCGCTGATGCCGCGCCGAGCGGCTCGCAATGGGTGGCGACGCGCCCTTTAAACGCGGTGCGAAGCGTCTCGTCCGGAATGGCAGCGGCGTAGCCAGCGAAGTGTCGGCGTGCGGTCCCGGGCAGCGTCAGGGCGCGCGGGTCACCGTTGGCGATCAGGGCGCGGTAACAGGTACGATAGACATCGAACGGCTCACCGAGGCGAGCGTGGATGCTCGGTCAGCGCGGTCAGCAACGCCTCGGCGTGCCTTAGCGCCGTCGCCAGATCGCCGCAAGCCAGCGCGAGCGCTGCGGGCGTTCGGCTTCACCCTTAGGGCACGGTGTCGCGTCGCCCGGCCGGTCTTACGCTCTTGTACGCTCCGTGTCTCTCCATCGCCCGCGCTCGCCGCCACGTGGGGCTTACCCGAGTCGCTGGAAACTGTTCGCTTCGCGCCGACGTGGGCCGAACCCTGGCCAGCGCCACAGTCCATCCCCGTGCAACCCGGCGCGAGCGACGACCTGGTGCCCGCCTGGCAGCAGGTTGCGATCGCACCGGCGACGCCCCCTGCGTCCCGTGATCAAGATAGACCGCGATCGGCCGGGCGAAGTATTCATCGCCAACTCTGGTACGCTGGGAGCAGCAATACGAGCCGCCGCTGCCTATGACGCGCCACTTGTGCCTCACAATGGTGAGCGCTACACGTATCGTGCGGGCGCGCTTCGACGGGCGAGCGTGGTGTGCGCGTATCCACCCCGCTCATTGCACCTTTTTCGCCTCAATATAGGCCATCGGGATGGTCAGGCGCAGCTCGCCCTGGGCCTGTGCCAGACGATTCAGATTCGCCTCAAACCGAACGAACACCGCCTCCTGCTCGTCGATCGCTACAACACGCTTCCAGCCATCGAGGAAGCCGAGTTTGATGAAGTGGTGCCTGAGCAGCGCGCTGCCATCCACAAAGCGCATCACGGTCGATGCTTCGTGGACCGCTGATAGCGCAAAGCCGGTCTGGGCAAACAGCTCGGTCATGCCGGCGATCGTCGCCCGCGCCGCGATATGTTGCCGCAGGGCGGGCACAGTCGTCGCGCCGCCCATCTCGCGCAAGGTCGATTCAAAGACATCGTACAACTCCTGCATATGCCCCTGCAGATTGATGGTGAGCGCGATCGTGGCCGAGGGTTTGGCGACGCGCCAGCACTCGCGCAGCACGGCCGCCGGGTCGTGAACATTGTTGATGCCAAGATTGGAGACTAGCAGATCGAACGTGCTATTGGGAAATGGCATGGCTGCTGCATCCGCCCGGTGGACCTCGACGTTGCGGACATCCCAGCGCTGCGCCTTTTGCTTCGCCCGAGCAAGCGCCGCCTCCCACGGATCGATACCGTAGACGACGCTGCTTGTGCCGAGGCGCTGCGCCAACTCGAGCAGTGGAAAGCCGGTTCCGCAGCCAATATCTAGCGCCGCCACACAGTGGCGCAGCGGGACGTGCTGGAGCAGCAGCAGCCCAAACATAGCGGACCACAGCGGAACCTCGTCATAAACCGCGACTATGTCAGGCGCATCGAAGTCGAGTGAAAACGCGAGATAGTCTGTTCGATCTGACATCCTGTGTTCCTTCGCTCCATTATGCCGCAATGCGCCCCATCCTCTGCATAGACGTCCGCGCCGTTTTACGGTCAATGAGCATCTCTATTTCTTGGACCATTATACCTCGCTCAGGCACGCTTCTCCCTATAGCAATCCTACAAGCAAGGGATGATCTCGGGGCTGCGCCCCAAACCCCCGCTCTGCGCTTCGCGCATGTACAATTCAAATAGTCTTGCTATACCCGCACGTCCGGCATCAGTCGCCCAGGCGCGAGCAATCCTGTCGCCCCTAATCGTTCTGCGACCAGAGCGCCAGCCCAAACCAGATGACCCCGAGAACAAATAGTACGCCTATCTCCAAGAAAATCCAGCGCCTGCTCCGCCCTAGCACTGCGGCGATGACCAAGCACTACAATGATCACCTTGACGCCGAATCGTTTTGCCGATGGATGGCCTAGCCGAATGACTCACGCAATGACTCACAGTCCGCAATGACAACAAAGACGCCATCCAAACGGATGGCGTCCTGATGCGGGGGATTGTGGAGCCGACAGCGAGACTCGAACTCGCGACCTGCTGTTTACAAGACAGCTGGCATATCCTGTCCCAATACGCCAGACCGCGCCAGCAACACAACTACGTATTGCTCCCCATGCCTGCCGCTGTCCGGTTTTGCCAGGATGTGCCATACAATTGCTCCCGCAATTGCTCCCGGTACTAAAATGGCGGGGGAGGCACAATGAGTGCCCCATCCCCCGCCACACACGCAGTTGCAACTGACATCTGTGATTATACCACGGCGGCGCTCGATGATCTACGCGCGCTCCCGCAGTGGATGCCGTATCGCATCGCCACGCGCCGTAACCGCAGATGCACGAAAATTCCATGTCACTGGCAGACGGGCCGCCCCGCCGACGCGCACGATCCACGCAACCATACAAACTACGAACAGGCTGTTGGTGCTGCGCAGCGCTGTTTCCGGGATGGAACGCGCCGCATGTTTGACGGGATCGGATTTGTGCTCACCGAGCGCGATTCGTTCTACCTGGTGGATCTCGACCACGTCATCGACACCGACGGCACGATCGCTCCCGGCGCGCTCGCTATCGTTCAGCAACTCGATACATATACCGAGATATCGCGTAGTGGGCGCGGGCTGCACTGTATCGGGCGCGGCTCTATTCCCGCCGCCCTGAAAACCGACCTGATCGAGATGTATGATCGGCAGCGATTCGTGGTCGTTACCGAGCAGCCGCTCCCCGGTACGCCGCGTTCGCTCCGTGCGAGCCAGCAGGAGCTCGACGACCTCTACGCGCTGCATGCGCCTCAGCGTCGTACTGTGCCGCGGCTAGTGCAGGATGGTCCTGCGGCATCCATCGACGTGACGCTCGACTGGGCATATGTGGCCTGGCTCAGCGCGCACACACATCGGCTGATCGATCCACACGGTATCCCGTACGGCGCGACTCGCCAGCTGCGCACGCTGATCACATCGAATGCACTGCCACCACAGCTGGCGGCACGGGGCGATACGCTAAGCGAGCGCCGCGCCTGCGTTGTTGCCCAACTCCGCGCTGGGGGTTATGACCGCGAGGAGATCTGGGTCATCGCTGCACAACTGTGGGAGCGGCATGGGTGGCACACCAAGGGCGAACGTCACCGCGACGCCGATTTGCTGCGGCTCGTAACTCGCACCTACCCCGTGGAAACCGAGTGCGTCTCGCAGTTTAGCCGCGCACGGCGTATCGATTATGAGCGCTCGAGCCGCACGAGCACTCCGCAACGACACGCGCTCCACCCTGTAGAAATTCCCTGCCTGGAGATGGTATCACCGTCGCCCGCGACGAGCGACGATAGCATACGCCTCGGCGAACAGCAGCCGCGCCGCCGCGCGCCCATGACCGCTGCGCAGTATCTGGCGGTGCTCATCGCCAACCGTACGGCGGGCTGCAGTGTGGCCGTGCCCCTCGCAGCACGCGCCGCGCTGGCCGCGATCCATCGGCGCACCGCACAGCGGCTGGAGCGCCAGCTCGTCGCGCAGGGCGCTATTCGCATTCGCCACCATCGCACCGATTATGGACGCGCCTCGCTGATCGAGGTGCTGCGCGTCGACCTGCCCGCTGCGCTGCCCGACAGCATCACGCACTCTGACGATGTCCACACCTCCACAGACCCGCTCGCGCCGAATCAATGTCATGTCCATACCCTGGCCGCCGATAGCATTCTGTTGACATCTGTGACCCCTGCGTCAGCGCCATGCATAAGGGATCACACGTGTGATCCCTGCCACGATAGCATCGCAGCACCGGTGGCACCGAACGCGCCCCACGTGTCATCCCCCAGCGCTGGTGTCCAGGTGCCTGCCCCACGCGCACTGGTGTACTACGCACGGGCATTAGCGCGCGAACTTGGCGGCCGCGCGCTGCGGCTGAACTATGCGGCGATGCACGAGCCACGCCTGTGCCGAGTGATCGCCATCCTCGAACAGCGGGTTACCGCCGCGAGCGACGCCGACGTTCCCAGCACCGCCAGCGAACCGGCTGCCGCCACGATCGCGTTGCCCGATGGCGGGCTGGTGTCTGACGGCGGTGCTGGCGCGGCCTGGGTGCCCACCGCACAGGCTGCGCGGATCTATGCCCAACTGACCGGTCGTGGGAGCATCCCACCTATCGCAATCAACGCTGACGACGCTGACCTCGCACGCTTCACGCAGCGCCCGAATCATCGCATGCGCCGCGCAGTCACGCGGGGCGCAGCACAGGACGACTACGCCGCGCTGACGTTTATGCGCACCGGCTCGCTCATTGGCGAGCAGCGCCGTCTGCAGCATACCATCGCCAAGCACCGCACCGCGTCCTGGATCCGGACGATACACCGCCGGCTCGCCGCTGTGAACCAGATTCTCGACCAGCGCGCACGATCGCAGCCCGTCCAGGCCAGTGTGGCACCGCGACCGGCCGCCACGCCGCGACCGCCGCCTGCCGTTCAGCTGCAGCTGCTCGAGGGGCCGCCCTGTCAAACCGATTTTCACCCACGAGGATATCACTGATGTTTCACCTCACCACGCCATCAGACTCGTTCACCGAGCCTCGGCGTCACGCACGGCGTATCCGCTGGCTCGCGCTGCTCGCTATTGTCGTGTCATTCGCGCACATGGTTGCGACCCTCGCATTGTTTGGCACAGATACCCTAACAACCCACGTTGTCGCGGCCGGTATGACCCTCCTAATCGATGTGACGATCTGGGTTCTCGCCGAATACCGCCAGTATGCCCAGCGCCGCGACCGTCGACCATCGGTCTGGATCGGTCGACTGTTCGGGCTAACATTGCTCATCGCAATGCTCCTGAATGGCGGTTATATGTGGGTTCACCGGCCGGTATCGCTCCCTGCCAGCTATAGCGCCGGACTGGCGGTGGTGTTTGCACTCCTCATCCCCGGTATTGTCGCTGTCACCGGTATCATTCAGGGTGAGCTTGCGCAGGACGAGGCACAGCTGCACAGAGAGGCAGCTGCGACCGCGCAACTCGATGCTGAATGTGCTGTCCTGCGGGAGCAGCTGTACGCGAGCCAGGAGCAGCTCGCGCAGCAGGAACGCGCACATGCCGCGACTCATCGACAACTGACCGAATCGGCCGCGCAGGACCGCGTGATCACGCGCACCCTGGAACATACGATCGCGCAGCTGCGCGCGGAGATGCGCGACCAGGAGCAATCTGCCGCGCACCACGCGCGGGAGGGGGAAATGGCGATGGCACGCCTGCGCGCAGCGCTTGAGCAGGCAACTGAGCAGCTCGCGCAGGTGACAACTGATAGCCCACTCGACCCGCGCATGCTCGCACGACAATTCGCGCAGTTGAGCGTGCCAACGCGCACGATCGCACGCGCGTTTGGCCGCAACGAGAGCACCGTGCGCGGCTGGGTAAGCGCAGCAGA
>JAYUUK010000231.1:0-12897 GCA_043754595.1 Roseiflexaceae bacterium
CTGGAGTGGCTGACGCACTCGACGGTGCGGGCCGGCTATCTGTTCCTCGCATCGCCGGAGCAGCGGTCGCACGATGGCGGCGCGCTGGACCTCATTGGCCTGTTCGACCCGCATCGCGCATCGCAGCTCCACAGCGGGATGCGTCTCGCCGCCGACCTGCCGCTCGGGGCCATCCTCGCCAGCCACCCCGGCCAGATGGTCAGCGTCTACCTGGTGACATCGGGCGAGCGGTTCTATGGCGCGCTGGTGCTGGTGATCGACGAGGGCGACCGGGCGCTGATCAGCAGCACGGCCGGCGCGTGGGTGACGCAGATCGGCGCGCGGCTGGCGATGGACGATCTCATCGCCTCGCTCCAGCAGAGCCGCGACTCACTGGCCCACGCCTATGAGCAGGAGCGGGCGCTGGCGCTGACGGTCAGCGAGCTGGCCTGCCCGATCATGCCGGTTTCCGATGGCGTGCTGGTGCTGCCGCTGATCGGCTCGATCGACTCCCGCCGCGCCGCCGCGATCATCGATGTCCTGCTCACGGCGATCGGCACCCACGCGGCGGACACCGTCGTCATCGATATCACCGGCGTGCCCGTCGTCGATACCTCGGTGGCAGGCTACTTGCTGCGGGCGATCCAGGCCGCCAAGCTGCTGGGCACCGAAGTCCTGCTGACCGGGATCCGCCCCGAGATCGCCCAGACGATGGTGCAGCTCGGCGTGCAGGGCGATCAATTTCTGACCAGGGCCTCGCTCGCCGATGGGCTGGCGGCCGCGCTCAAGCGCAAGGGCCTGGCTATTCGTTAGTGTATAGCAATCCTATCAGCGTAGAGAAGGGGGAGATCTCGGGGACACCCAGAGGGTACCCGGCCCCCAAACCCCCGCTCTGCGCTTCGCGCGTTGACAACTGCACGAGGGGGCGACGATGGCACCAGGACGCAATACTACCGACGATGACGCACACCCGCTGCGGCGCGCTGGGCTCGGGATGAACTATGAGAGCGCGATCGACCAGCAGATCAGCCGGGCGCGAGCGGATGGCACGTTCGATGCGCTGCCGGGTGCCGGAAAACCGCTTGCCGATGACGATCAATCGCTGGTGCCGCCCGAGCTGCGGGCCGGGTTTCGTATGCTCAAAAGCGCCGGCTTCGCGCCGCCGTGGGTCGAGGCGCTGCGCGGGCTCGACGAGGAGCGCCAGGCGATCGAGGTCTGGCTGGCGGCCGCCAGCCGGCGCTGGCCGTCGCTCTCGGCTGCCGACCGGCAGCAGCTGCGCAGCCAGCACCGAGAGAAGCTCAAGGCGCTCAACTCGCAGCTGCTGACCTTCACTCTGACCGTGCCGCCCGGCGTCAACCAGGTGCCGCTGCTGCGGATCGAGCGCGAGCTGGAGCGGCTCGGGTGATGGGCCGCAGAGTGTGGTATGATGGTTCTGTGCTCGCTCGTCCGGCGCGACATCGCACGCCACAGCGGTCTGCCCTTGGTGCATTGACTAGTGAGCAATTGACGATTGACTATTGCCGAATGCAATGCCCTGATGCCAAAAACGTCTGCGCGATGGAAACAACGCTGCTTAAAACCGCACTAGCACCACCCAGATGACCGCAGCCGACCCACTGACGACCGCACTTATCTCGCTCAACGATCTGCTGGCAGCCGCGGTGCTGATCATCAGCTTCTCGTTGCTGGCCTACGTCGCGCTGCAAAACCGGGAGACGCCGGTCGCCAAGGCGATCGGCGTGCTGCTGTTTGGCGTGACGGTGGTTTTTGGCGGCGATGTGCTGATCGGGCAGGCGCAGCGCGAGCCGACGGTGCTGTTTCTGCTGCGGGCGCAGTGGCTGGGGATCGTGACGGTCCCCGTCGGCTATGTCCAGCTCGCCGATGCGCTACTGTCCACCAGCGGTTTTGAGGACCGGCGGCGGCGCGCGCTCGTCTGGGTGGCGGTGGCGATCAGCGCCGCGCTGTTCGCGCTGGCGTTCGCAACGGATCTGCTGCTGCGCGAGAGCGTGGTGCGCGGGGTGCTGGCGCAGTTTGGCGCCGGGCCGCTATTCTGGCTCTTCGCCGCCTACTTCGGTGCCGCCTGCGGTTTCGGGCTGTACGCCGCCCTGCGCGTCCGCCGTGTCGCGCTCACCCCCACTAATCGCCGCCGGCTCAGCTACCTAGCGCTGACCTTCCTCGCGCCGGGCATGGCCGTTTTCCCCTATCTGTCGGTTGCCAGCCTGCCGGCCTGGATGCCCGATGCGCTGGTGCTTGGCCTGACGATCGTCGGCAACGGCACGGCGATCACGATGATGGTCGGCATGGTTTACAGCGCGGCGTTTCAGGGGATGCGCCTGCCGGATCGCGTCATCAAGCAGGATTTTATCCGCTGGGTGCTGTACGGCCCGGTGGTTGGGGTGACGCTGGTGCTATTCCTGCGTTTCTCGCCGATCCTGGCGCGCGGCATCGGCCTACCGACCGATACGGTCCTGACGCTGGGGATCATGATGATGACGGTGGTGATGCCGATCTTCGTCAGCAGGGTCAAGCCAATCATCGATACGCTGGTGTTCGCACAGGACCACGGCGAGATCGATGCGATCAGGCAACTGCCGCAGAATACCTTCACCCAGGCTGATCTGCGGACATTGCTGGAGAATATGCTGACGGTGGCCTGCGGCGCGCTGCGGATCGACACTGGCTTTGTGGCGGCGCCGGACGAGATCGGCGGCTATACAGTCAAGTCGCTGGTGGGGGCGCGCCGGGTGGTGCAGCGGCTGCTGGCCGACCACCCGCTGTCCGAGATGATTATGGCGCTCCAGGGCGCCCCGGCCAGCGCTGACGGCGAGATGCCGATGGTTGAGTCGTTCGTAAAGGTCAACGGCTTCAGTTTGTTCGCGCTGCGCGGCCCAGATGGCGCGATCGTCGGCGCGCTCGGGGCGGCGCTGCCGCGCGATGGCCTGACTATCGAGCAGCGGCGCACGATCGGGGCGGTGGCGCACAGCATGGGGCTGGCGCTGCAGACGGTGCAGATGCAGCGGCGGTTGTTCGGCGCGCTGCGCGGCATGGCCCCCGAGATGGAGTCGCTGCAGCAGCTCAATACCCGGCTTGAGCAGGCCACGCCAGCCTCGATCGAGACTCTGGAGACCGATGTGGCGCTGCTGCCCGAGTTCCCGCAGCTCGTCAAGGAGGCGCTGACCCAGTACTGGGGCGGCCCTAAGCTCTCAGATAGCCCGCTGCTCGGGCTGCGCACGGTGCGGCGGCTGATCGCCGACCAGGGGGGCAGCCCGACGCGCGCGCTCCAGGCGGTGCTCAGACAGGCGATCCTCAATCTGCGCCCAGACGCACAGCTCGACCCATCGGCGCAGGAGTGGGTAATGTACAATATTTTGGAGATGCGCTTTCTGCAGGGCAAGCAGGTGCGCGATACGGCGGATAAGCTGGCGCTCAGCGAGAGCGACCTGTACCGCAAGCAGCGGATCGCCGTCGAGGAGGTGGCGCGGCAGCTCGCGCTGATGGAGGAGACCGGCGCGTAGCGATTGTGACGATTGACTACTGACGATGCATAGCGCTGTGCTCGGGCATCACCATCAGCTTCGCCCGGCGGTCGGCCAGCCCGATGCGCGCCACCGCGCCTGAGCTGAATGCCAGGTAGTCGCTCTCGATCCCATCGCTGAAGATCGCGCCGCCCTCCGGCATCTGCGAGGTCACCACCAGCTCCTCGCGAGGCCCGATCTGGCCAAAGATCAGCTCGGCGCTGGACCGGCGCGAGACGAATGGCTCGCGCACCGCGCACCACAGCCGGTCCGAGTCCCACGCGAGCGTCGTCGCATCCACGTCTGGCTCGCCCACAGCGCCGAGTTGCTGGGCAACGCCCATCGCCCCAGCGACGATCGAGCGCATCCATCCGGTGCCCCCCGCGCCGGTCGAGACGATCAGCCCGCTTGATATCTGCGTCTCCTGCCTGCCGCCCCAGCTGAGCTGGTAGCGCGCCGCGCTGTGGCCGCGCTGCCCGATGAACAGATCGTTGACGGCGTAGAGCCGCTGCCCGTCTGCCAGCGTCGCCATCGCCATTGAGACATCGGCCAACGTCGCGCGGCCGCGCAGAGCCAGGGCGACCCACGCGCCAGCCACGTCCGGCGCACAGGGTAGCAGCGTCCCATCGAAGCGGTCTGGGTCGGGGTTGATGCCGATGATCGGCTGGGCGGCGAGATACTTGGCGGTGTTGACCACCAGCCCATCCTGGCCGATGACGATCACAAGGTCGCGCTCGCCAAACTGGAAGGTCGGCAGGAGATCGCGGTCGATCTGCTGGCGGCGCGGCGCGCGCGGCAGCTGGCGCAGCACGTTAGCCACGGCGCTGCGGTAGGTGGCGTCGGCCAGCGCGTAGTCGGCGAAGTCGACGCCGCTCTGCTCCAGGTAGAAGCGGGCCTGGGCCGGCGAGTTGAGCCGCAGCGTCAGGTCTTCGAGCGGCGTGCGCCTGGTGACGATCACGAGCTTATCGTACATTGGTGCCGTCTCCTCGTCCATCAAAAAACGTTTCGCAGGAAGATGATCCGCGCGCCGATCGTTGTAGTGCGCCGCCAAATTCCGGCGCGCTCAGCATAATAAACGCCTCAGCTTGCGCCGCTGCTGCGAGGCCGCGCTATGCGGCGGCTGGCGGCTGGCGCAGCAGGTCGGCCAAAATCTCGGAGGTGATGGTCAGCGTGCCGATCTTCTCGGCGTTGCTGGCGAAGTCGCGGAAGGCCAGCGCCATCAGCGTCCGCTGGTCGAACCCCTGATACGGCGCGAGCCGCAGCTGGAGCGCCTCGGCCTCGAAGGTCGCCTCACTGCGCGCGTTGGCTCCCTGGAGGTCGACGAGCTCGCGGCGGCGCTGCTCCAGATCGACCGAGGTGGAGAGCTCGTTCTGCTTGATGCGGAGCTCGCGTTCTACCGCCTCGGCGCGTCGGTCGTAGATCGCGTGGTCGGCGCGTTTCTGCAGCGCCTCGCGGTACTCGGCCTCAAGCGCCTTGGTCATCTCGGGGGTGGTCTTGATGGCAGTGACGAACAGACTGACACACTCCACGCCGAGCGCGGCCAGGGCTGGCTCGGCGCGGGTGCGCTCCAGCACGGTGCGCGCGATCGACTCGGCGCTGAGCAGCGCGACTTCCAGCGTCAGGCTGCGCAGCTCGGCGCGAAGCTGCGCCTGCACCAGATTGACGATCCGCTGACTGAGCTTCGTCGGGTCCTCCGAGCGGTACGCCCTGGTCTGCGGGTCGATGGTGAAGTTGAGCAGGGTGGCGGCGGTGCGCGGCGCGGCGATCCGATAGGTGATCTGGCCCTGGAGCGTGACCGGCTGAAAGTTGCCGGTCAGCTCGCTCAGCGCAAATAATGTGTCCACCGTGGCGGTTGGCAGCAGCGCGATCGAGGTGGTGGGGCGCAGATACCAGAACGCGCGCCCCGCCCCCTCGCGGAAGATCCGCCCGTTGGACGAAGCGATGACGTAGTCGGTGGGTTCTGCCTTGAAGAATCCGAACAGCGCCATAGCGCGCCTCCCTTATTGGTGTCATATTCACACTAAGCGCAGTATAGTGTGCATGTGACACTTTGTCAAGCGTGATAGGACGAAGCGCGCCGGATCGATCGCCTGGAGACATCCCATGCGCGCCTGCTTCGCCCGTACGGGGCGATGCGCGGGCGGTGCGTGGGCGATGCGCGGGTTGGGGCCATTGGCCAAAACGTCGTATAATAGGTTGGAACACGCTCATTCCAGAAAGGTTACGTACCGTGGCCGATACAGTCTATGATGTTGTTGTGATCGGTGCCGGGCCTGGCGGCTACGTCGCCGCGATCCGCGCCAGCCAGCTCGGTCTCAAAGCCGCCGTCGTCGAGCGCCAGTACTGGGGCGGCGTCTGCCTGAATATTGGGTGCATCCCCACCAAGGCGCTGCTCCACTCCGCCGATCTGGTCGAGGAGATCAAAGAGAGCAAACGCTTTGGCATCAATGTCTCCGGCCTCGAAGTCGACTGGGCAGGGGTGCTCAAAAATAAAGAGAACGTCGTCAAAACCATGACCGGCGGCGTCAGTTTTCTGATGAAGAAGAATAAGGTCGATACCTTCAACGGCACCGGCTCGGTGATCGACCGCGGGCGCGTGCTGGTGACGGACGGCGAGGGCAAGACCCAGGAGCTCGCCGCCAAGAATATTCTGGTGGCTACCGGTGCCCGCCCGCGCGAGATCCCGGCGATCGGGGCGGTCTTCGACCACCAGCAGATCCTCAACTCGACGGACGCGCTCGCTATGCCGAGCGTGCCCAAGACGCTGCTGGTCGTCGGGGCCGGCGCGATCGGCATCGAGTTCGCCTCAATGTACCGCACCTTCGGAGCTGAGGTGACTGTCGTCGAGGCGCTGCCGCGGATCGTGCCGAACGAGGACGAAGAGGTCTCGGCCGAGCTGAGCCGCGCGCTCACCCGCCGCGGCATCAAAATCATGACCGGGGCTAAGATTCAGATGCTGGAGAAGGGCGAAAACCAGGTGACCGCCAGGCTGCTTGACGCCGACGGCAAGGAGCAGACGGTGGTGGCCGAGCGCGCGATCGTCGGCATCGGCATCGCGCCCAACACCGCCGGTCTCGGGCTCGTCGAGCGTGGCGTGGAGTTCGACCCGCGCGGGTTCGTCAAGGTCGATGCGATGATGCGCACCAACGTCGAGGGGATCTACGCCATCGGCGACTGCGCCATCACCACCCCGTGGCTGGCGCACAAGTCGTCGGCCGAGGGCATCCTCGCCGTCGAGACGATGGCTGGCCACCACGCGCCGGCCATCGCCTACGGCAAGATCGCCGCCTGCACGTACTGCAACCCGGAGGTCGCCAGCGTCGGCATGACCGAGGCCAAGGCCCGCGAGGTCGGCTACAAAGTCAAGATTGGCAAGTTCCCGTTCACTGGCAACGGCAAAGCGACGATCCTGGGCGCGCGCAACGGCTTCGTCAAGATCGTGGCCGAGAGCACCTACGACGAGGTGCTCGGCATGCATCTGATCGGGCCGCGGGTCACCGAGATGATCGCCGAGGGCGGCCTGGCGCTCTCGCACGAGGCCACATCGGAGAGCCTGATGCGCACCATTCACGCCCACCCGACGCTCTACGAGGCGCTCGGCGAGGCGGCACACGCTGCGGCCACCGGCGCGGCGATCCATATCTGATGCCGACACTTATCAATCTCACCACCGCCGACCACGGCGGGACGACGATGTCGTGCGGCACCGGCGAGGACTGCGGCGTCAACTGCACCTGCGGCTGCCCGTACACCGGCATGGAGCAGAAGGGGCGCGTCGAGACCATCGTCGAGGTCGAGGCGCGCCACCCAAACCAGTGGCTGGCGTTCGTCATCCCGCCCACCGAGGACGACTACGCGCCGGAGCGCGGCATGCTGGTGGTCCACAGCCCAGACGAGAACGAGGTCTTCGACGCGGTGGCCAAAATCACTTTCAACCAGGTCGTCCACGTCTACTTCAACGGCGACGCCGAGGCGTTCGCCGCCTGGGCCGATGGCTAGCGCCATCGCCGCCATCGAGGACGCCGCCCGCGCCGCCTGGCCCCCGCGCGAGCAGGAGCTTGTGGGCGGGTGGCTGCTGCGGGCCAGCGACGGCTTCACCAACCGGGCGAACTCGGCCTCTGCTAGCACCGCCGCCGAACAGCTGGATAATGTGACGCTGGCGCGGCTCGAAGCGTTCTACCGCGCCCGCAGCCTCGCGCCAACCGTCCAGGTCACCGATCGACTCCACCCGGCGATCGATGCGCTGCTGGTGGATCGTGGCTACAGCGTGCGCTCGTCGTCATCGGTCATGGTGGCAGATGTGGCGGCGCTGATCGCCCTGACCGCCGCACCAGAGACGTCAGCATCGTTCGAGCTGTGGGACGACGCTGCCGCCTGGCTGGATGCCAGCTACCTCCGCTTCAGCGATGCCGCCGAGACCACCCGCGCGCCGCACCTCGCCATGCTCGGGCGGATCGGCGGCGCGCGGGCGCTTGGCATGCTGCGCGCCGATGGTCTGTCGGTGGCGTGCGGACTCGGTGTGATCGGCGGCGATCTGCTCGGTCTGTTCGATCTGGTGGTGGCGCCTGCGGCGCGCGGGCGGGGCCACGGGAGCGCGCTGATCCAAGGGCTCGTGCGCTGGGGCGCTGCGCACGGCGCGCGAGCCGCCTACCTCCAGGTCACCGAGCGCAACGATGGCGCGCGGCGGCTCTACGAGCGGCTCGGCTTTGCGCCGCGCTACCGCTACTGGTACAGGACTACCGTCCGACGCCGTAATTCGTAGGGACACAGCTCGCTGCGTCCGGCTGTGGATATCAGCGAGCACACCTCATGTCTCTGACACCATTTGACGGCAGGATCGGCATCATCGGGGCCGGCCGGGTCGGGATGACTCTGGCCGCAGGTTTCGCGCTGGCCGGGGCCGACGTCGCCGCCGTCTGGAGCCGCACGCTCGCCTCGGCCGAGGCGCTGTCGCGCTATGCTCCGGGGTGCAGCATCGAAGCCACGGCGCAGCGCGTGGTGGACGCCAGCGACCTGGTGTTCGTCACCACCGCAGACGACGCGATCGCGCCGACGGTGGCTGGGCTGCGCTGGCGGCTGGGTGCGGCGGTGGCCCACTGTAGCGGTGCGTGCGACTTGGACGTGCTGGCTGCCGCTGCCGCGCAGGGCGCGCTGACCGGCAGCTTCCACCCGCTCCAGGCCATTGCCAGCCCTGAGCAGGCGCTGGCTGCGCTGCGTGGCGCCGCCGTGGCGCTGGCCGGCGACGACGCGCTGGTGGCGTTGCTGACGCCGCTGGCCACGGCGCTCGGTGGCTGGCCGATCCGGGTGCCGGTGGGTAGCAGGGCGCTCTACCACGCCTCGTGCTCGTTCGCCAGCCCGTTCATCGTGGCCCTGCTACGCGAGGCTGGCGGGATTTGGGAGAGCTTTGGCATCAGCCGCCAGGACTCGCTGCGCGCGCTGCTGCCGCTGCTGCGCGCCACGCTGGAGGTCGCCGAGCGCGATGGCGTCGACGCGGCGCTTGGCGGCCCGCTGACCCGCGGCGACACCGGGACGATCGTCGCCCACCTCGCGGCGCTGCACGCCGCTGTGCCGCAGACCGAGCCGCTCTACCGCGACTTGAGCCGCCGCCTGCTGCCGATCGCTGGCACGCGCGGGACGCTCAGCCCCGAGCGCGCCGCCGAGCTCGCCGCCGTGCTTGGTGCTCCGGACGGGCCATCCACACACGAGCCATCCACACACGAGCCACCCACAGATAGACACAGATAAGCACAGATACCTGGCGGTTCTCCGTTCGCCGCTCTCCGTTCAACCGTTCTGCGTTTCGCTCTGATCTGGCGCAAGCTGGCGCAGCAGCGACGGCGGAAACGGCAGCTTGGCCTGCGGGTTGTGCCAGATGGTGAGCCGCTCGGACGGTCCATACACCGCGATGACACTGAGGCAGCGCCATGCGGCGAAAAACGCGCGGCGATCGGCGACGCCGGTGCGGGAGAACAGTGTAGAATCGCCGGCCTCGGCTCGGGCCAGCAGATCGCGGGTGGCTGCGGTCAGCTCGGCGGGCGGCGATACTGCCGGCTGCGGCGCGGCGATCTGGATCGCCAACAGGTGGGCCGCGCCGCGCTGCTGTGTCAGCTTCTCGCCGATCGTCGCGGCGAGCCGCCCGGCGTCTGCGCCGCGCACCCGCGTCGCCTCGATGGTCGCGACGATCGCGCCCTTCGCAATCTCGAAGTCGGGGGCGCGCCCACCCCGCCCGCCTCCCGCCTCGTAGGCCAGCGTCAGATGCGGGTCTGCCAGCACACGGCGGGCAAGCTCCAGCTCCCAGGCCAGCTCCTGCAGCGCCGCCACGGTCTGCGCGCCACGGTCTGCGCGCCACGTACTTTTCGTTCGATCTTTGTGCCGTAGCGGCGAGCGAACAGCTCGAAGCTACGCCGCGCACGCCGCCAGGCCGCGATCTGTGCGATCAGCGCGGCGCGCACCGCTTCGAGCTGCAAATCTGTGTCATCGCCCATGGGTGGCATTGACTATTAGCTATTGACTATTGACTATGGTCAATACGCTACGGCCGCAGCCGGTAGAGCTGCTCGCCAGCGTGGTCCACCACTAGCGTCTCGGGGTCGGCGCGCCATGCCCCGATGTCGATCGATGCCGGGTCGCGGTAGCCGATGCTGTGGGCGGCGCAGCGTGCGGCGTCGATGCTGGTGGCCAGGGTCACGGCGATGCGCGGGCGCTCGACACCATCCACCATACTGCCGATGCCGCGCAGGTGAGTGCTGTGGGCGATGACGCCGCGCGGTTCGTGGCCGAACGTTTCCCAGTTGGCCAAAAAATAGTCGCGGGTGTGATAGCCGATGCGCGCCAGCGCTGCGCCGTGGGTGGCGCTGAACTCGCGGATGTGCGGCGCGTAGACCACCAGCTCGCCGCCTTCGGCTACCACCGGCTCAAGCTTGTACATCCCCTTGGCCGCCGTCCAGATCTCGGGGTACATCGGCGGGATGATCGCCAGCACCCGGCGGTACGGCCGCTCCAGATAGCGCACATGCACCTCGGCCGCCAGCGCCGCCGCCCGCTCCCAGGCCAGCTCCGGCGTATCGATCCAGATGCCGTCGAGGTCGTCGGTGCCGGGGTGAACCACCATCGCGATACAGCTCTTGGGCGTGGGGATCAGTGCGGCTGCGGCGTCGATCAGCGCGCGCACCGGCGTGGTTCCCGGCGTGCCGATGATCGCGTAGCTGGTGATCAGCGCGCCGAGCCAGTGCGACAGGTCGATGATCGCCTGGCCGCCGATCCCCGGGAAGAGATATTTGTTGCCGCCAGAGAACCCGACCACCTCGTGCGGGAAGACTGGCCCGCAGATCAGCAGCCGGTCGTACTCCAGCGCAAGCTTGTTGACCCGCACCTCGACGGATTCGGCCAGCATGCCGCCGCTGATCGCCGCGACGCGCTCGGCGGAGATCGACCCGAGCGAGACGAACGTCGCCGGGTCTTCCCACTGGTGGTTAAAGATTTGCGTCCCATCGTGCTCCAGCGCATCGAGCGCGACGCCCAGATGGCGCTCGATCGCCGCGCGGGTCATCGGCTGGTGGGTGCCGAGCGCGATGATGGCGTCCATGCGCGCGCCGCGCTCGGCGAGCAGCCGGTGGACCATGCCAAATAGCAGCGGCATCGGCGCGCTGCGGGTGCCGTCAGGGACGATCAGCAGCACCCGCTTGCCCGCCAGTTCCAGCCCGTCGAGGCCGGCGGCGATCGTCTGTTCGATGTGAATCGTGCTCAAAATGTTCATAGACATACTCGATTGTCTCCGCAAGCTTCGCTGGACTCACAAACCGGTATAGCCGAAGCGTGGCAGCATCGCCCCGCCGTCCTATGGCATGCCTCAGGTATTATAGTCTTCCCTGCGCACCCGCCCAACGATGTCCCCGCATGCTCTATCGCCAGGACCAGAATCATTGCGCCATCTGCAACCCTGGGAGCGCGTGACCGTCCCGCCCGCATGCGCGCACGATGCGCACGCTCCCAGCAGGTCAAAGCCTTGATTGCTCAGGGCAAGCCGCTGCTCCAGATTGCCACGCAGTTCACGATGAGCCGGACGACGGTCACCGCATGTGCGTCGTCGCGTGCGTTTCCCAAATGTGCAGCGACGCGGACCCAACCCAGCCGCGCAGGGACTGGCTCAGCGTTCGCAGGAACTGGCTCAGCATGCGCTGCAACTGGTGTGCGGGTTATGCAGGCACTCGCAGCACGGTCGGCGCTACGGTGCCAATGGCGTCGCTGTCGGCGGTGTCGCGGGAATGCCAAGCACCGCCGCCGCGTGGGCATCCACCGCCGCGATCACCACCCGCATCTGAGCATAGGTCAGTCCATCACCCCGGTCTTCGGGTGTCAGATACAGCACGACGAAATAGTTGCGATAGCGAAAAAACGCGTGGCAGTAGTCCAAATATTTATACCCACACACGAGGGCATAGGCGTCAGCATATGGACTGCGATAGGGCACAAGCGTTTGTGCATCGTACTGGCGATTTGGCGAGCTGAATGCGCGGATATCAGCCTGATAATATTCCTCATACAGCTGCTGCGCACCTGCCACATCTGCGAGGAAAAACACGTCTTGTTCAAATGCTACATGCCCGTTATCTGTTCGTCCGAAGCTAAGATAGGCATGCCCAGGTTCAAGCATGCACGATCGGGGAGTCGTATTGCACCGATCAGGGTTCACGAATGACAATGCGGGTACGCGATCAGGTGCGATCAACAGCCTATCAGGGCTCAGGGTGCGATAGACGGGTTGCTCCCGAGGCAGCAGCGCGCGATTACACGCGGTGAGGAGCAGGACGCAGATACTCCAGCCGAGCCAACCCCACCATCGGCATGGGAAAGGTGTGCGCTGGCGCGCGGCGCGCGTCAGCCGGTCGACGCCGTCGTCGCCGTTGCTGATCGTCCGATTCGTCGTCGCGCACGCGTCCCGCACACGTGGCTACCACTATCGCATCAGTTTTGCGAGGGCCAACTGAACCACATGCTCGATTTCGTTCGCGTTCATTGCTGTTTGATGAAAAACGATTTCCATCAAATAGTTACCTTTCGGGATAACAATAACACATGTATCCGATCCCCGTGCATCGCAGTCGACCGATGAAAAAAGTGGCAGGTTGAGCCTTTTTTGTTGCGGGTATGGTACTGTGAAGCCCAGATTATGATTGCGCTGTTGCAAACGCCACAATCCAACCGTTGCCCCAAGATCTGTCCGGTAAACAAGAATAGATTGCTCAAGCCGCGATCCAAGTCCATGGAAATCGCGTATTGCAAAGCCAACCTCATTGAGATAAGGACCAACAAGATCATAGTTATACTGCTCGATGGTCCCCACCCGCCACTCACTCCCAAGATCCTGCGCGGTGAGCACTTTGCGCGCGACGCCTGCTGCGAG
>JAYUUK010000232.1:0-4237 GCA_043754595.1 Roseiflexaceae bacterium
TCGATTTGGTGCACACCAGCAAACGCAGATTACAACGTTTGAAGGGATGCGTGGGCAATTCACCGTTTATGATGTGAGGTGGCCGCTGCTGTTGCTGCCAGCGGTACTATTGGCAGGCGTTGGCGTCAGCCTGCTTGCCGAAACCCCTGGCCGCTTCCACGCTACCCATGTGTGGGCGATTGCCGGTCTCGCCGCGCTGGGGATGATTGGTGGCCCGTGTGTCATGATGTGCAGGCATATCCATGCCTTTCGGATCGACGACGATGGACAGATAGCTGTGCGCCGCTGGAGCCGCTACCAAGCGCTCCGTATAAGCGAGTTTGCTGCGGTGCGAGGCGATGTAGTGCGCGGTCGCTACGGCAGTGTCGCGCTTACACAACTCGTCTTTGCAGGCGGCCCTGCCAATCTGCGGCAGGTGGTACTTCCGCTTAGTTCTGTTTTTTCACGGCGCTACCACACGCTGGTCTACGCAACCGTGGTGAGCGCATTTTTCCTCGATCAGTGCGAAACCGCCGGATTTACCGTGCAGTTCAAGGGTACATTGGGCGATCACGGCTGGGTTGCACGCCGCACGCCCGATCCACAACGACCATACTAGCGGGTAGCAGCGCTGCACAGACACCGGCCACTGTATCAGCCAGCATTGAAGTAAACGCAACATTTCTGCCATGTCCGTCGCGGTGAGCAGGAACATCCATGCCGCCGAATGAGGCTGCTCCGCCGCTTGGCGGATCATCGCGGCAGCATGGTTGAAATGTTAATTTTGTTGGGCACGTACCGATTAGAGTACCACCTTGGCGGCCTGCTCGTGCAGATGGCTGAAACAAGGAGATGGCTGGTGAGCGGAGAACGAACACCCTGGCGAACGCTGCTACTGGTTGTGCGTAGCTGGATCGCGCTAGTCCCGGTGCTGGCGCTCGGTGCGTGCGGCAGCCCCGCAGCTACGACACCGATGGCTACGGTGCCAATTTCTACGACCCCCACGGGAGCGATACCTACGCCTATGGTGAGCGTTACTCCAGCGGACACTTCAACATCGTCGCGGCGTCCGCTTCTCGGCGAACGGTTTAGCATTCAGGGCGGTGCAACTATGTTCGTTGATGCGCTGGCACAGGTTGACGCAAATACAACAACACCTCTGGAATTACGCCTCGATGCTGTGATCACGGACAACCGGTGCCCACGGCTCGTGGCTTGCGTGGTGCGCGGCGACGCTGAGATTGCGATCGTCGCCCAGCTTGGCCCGAATAGCCAGCCGCAGACGGTGACATTGCACACCGATCCGTCGCTCGCGCAGGGCCACGCCGTGTATGCGGGCTACGACATCGGCCTCATCGCGCTTGAGCCAACCATCGATCGCCCAGGCGACACGCTCGTGCTGGATGACTACACGGCCACGCTGATCGTCACGAGTGTCGCGCCCATACCACCAACGGTGATGCCAGTACCAAGCGCGATACCGACGCCATTGAACACGCTGAACATGTGTGGACTGATCGAGCGCGCAGCGATTGTCGAACGCTTTGGCGCGATCCAAGGTGAACCCCAGCCGCAGGCTGCTGCAAACAACGGGCAGCAGTGTACGCTTCAGGCTGAACGTGCGACTGTGACCATACGCTTCTTCCATGGCGACACGACAATCGCACAGGCAGTCATTGCTGACGCCCAACAAGCTGGCACACGCTTCACGGAATTCTCGAACAATGTGGGCAGCACAGCGGCATTTGGCGAAACGCAGCAGTACGCTGTGCTGGTGCAGCAGTCAAACGAAGCAATTTTCCTGATCGAGATCGCCTTCAACAATCAAAGCCAACCCAGCGACCACGAGCAAGCGCACATCAGCCTTGACGCGCTTCACGCAATGCTGCTTCGTCGTTACATCGGTGTCCAGGCTGGTCAAATTGTGCTGCCAACAGCACAAACACTGCCTTCCAGCGGGTTGCAAAATAATTGAGCCACAGAGAACCCAGAGTCGGATATCCAATCCTCTGCGTTCTCTGTGCCGTCTGTAGCTCACTCCATCGAGAATTCGTATAGTCTCCACAAGGAAGGTGTATCATGATTAGTTCGTTGAACTCTTCACGCCGTTGGCAGCCGATGCGCGTGCCGCCAGCTTGCCGGCTTCTACTGCTGCTGATGCTCGCGTTTGCGGCGCTGCCGCTGCGTCCGGCGGCTCCCGCAGCCGTCGCGCCTGCGCCCGCAGTCGTCCAGCCAGCCGCCATTGGCATCTCTGGCGCACCAGCGCCGGTGACGAGCGACCCACGCCACCTGCCAGCCGATCTTGCCGCGCTGCCGGAGCTCGCAGCGCAGCGCACGGCCAACAGCGCCACCTTCCGCGTCGATGCGACCCACGCGACCTCGATCCTGGCGGCGACGCCGCTGCACTACCAGGACGCCACTGGCACCTGGCAGATCATCGACCCGACCTTTCGCGCCCGACCGAGCAGCTTTGTGATCGAGCAGGATGCGCTGAAAAGCCGAGTCGGTCAGCATAGCGCCTGGCTTTCCACCGCCGTTGGGCAAACCGGGTTGAACTGGCAGGCGACGACACTCGGTAGCGTCGCCGCCGACGGCACGTTCGATACGCTGGCAACGGCGAGCGCGCAGGAGCCTGACGCCTATGCCAAGCCCAGCTCGAACTGGCAGACGCTGGACTATCCAGCCTCCTGGAGCGATCCGCGCCTGGCTGAGCAGATCGTCAGCGCGCCTGGCAGCATCGAACATCTGCTGATTTTGCATGGCCCACCGCACGCTGCCCCCGCAGCCGAGTTCCTCGAACTCCAGGCGACGCTCAAGCTGCTCCCGAACAGCACACTATGGGCCGATGGCGCGCAGCAGATGGGGGCGTTCCAAACAACAGGCGCGCTCGAAATCCGCGATCAGCACGGCAACCCGGCGCTCGTGCTCGACCCGGTGCGAGCCTACGAGCAGGCCATCACCCACAATGCCGTCGCTGGTGCGTATGCTGTGCGGCCAGGGGACAAGCCAGGTAGCTGGATCGTTGGTCTCCGCACGCCGCTGCGCTGGTGGAATGACCCGGCGCGGCAGTACCCGGCGGCGATCGACCCGATGATGCATGTGTTCAGCCCGACGGGCTACGGCACGGGGATGGCCTGGGTTGATAACGCTAACAAGACGGGCTTTGGCAAGCTGTTGCTTGGGGCCTACGACCTTGGCAATGGCGGGCCGAACGGGAGCACCAACACCCACGGCTACATTCAGTTCAATACCATGCCCGCCATGATCAGCGCGCCCGGCAGCAACCCGCTAGTCACGATCACCGACGCGCAGATGGACATTGGCGCGTCGATCTACAACTTGCCGCACTACGATAACGCCGATTCGAACTGGGATATTTTGGTCAATCAGCCGCCGACGAGCTTAAAGTATCTTGGCGGCTGCCCATCAAACTGTGGCGGCTTCGACCTTGGCAGTGGCGCTCCAGCCAGCCTGACCTACTCGGGTACGCCGATCGGCGCGGATGTGGCCGTATCGCCACACTATGTGCTCACCATCGGCCCGAATAAGCCGAATAATACTGCCAAACTGTTCCCATGGGATGTAACGGCGGAAATTCGCTCGTGGTTCAACCAGCGCTACGATCCGGCGACGCCGAAGCCGTTCGGTGGCCCGATGTTTTCGCTGGCGATGGATAAAACCTGCAATTGGTTCAGCGATTTCACCGAGGATGATAACTGGACACACGTGCCGCAGTGTACGAGCGCCCAGATTCTCCCGGCCAACGTCCGCCTGCGGATCAGCTACGCGGCAAAACCGCTGACGCTCGGGCAAACCTTTTTCAATGCGCCCGGCGTGCCGAGCTATGCCGAAAAAATCTTCGATCTCACCACGCTCGACGAGACGACCAACCACCAGTTTGCGCTGGCGGCGAACGGCGGCGCCGCTGGCTGGCGAGCGGTTGCGGTACGCACCAACCACGCGCTCATCCCCGCAACACCGGGAAGTGCCGCGCTCCGGCTGCTGGATTACAACAATCCCGCCGCGCCAGCCGTGCTGACGACCGGGACGAGCCAGGGGAAAGACCAGACATCGTTTGCGCTGATCGACGACCAAAGCGCCTCAGGCATTGGCAACGCGGGGATCGATGTGCGCGCCGAGGTGATCGCTTCGAACCAGAACGATTTCGCCAACGACCCAGGCCGCAACTATGCGATCGACTACAAGCTGGCGCAGACGTGGACGCCGCAAAACGGCACCTGGCTGACCAAAACGCTGT
>JAYUUK010000233.1:0-12853 GCA_043754595.1 Roseiflexaceae bacterium
TACCGGCGGCACGAGCCGCAGCCGGTGCTCGATCACCTCTTCGACGGCGCTGCGGCTCCATGGCATGGGGTGGTACTGCCCCCTGAGCCACGGCCTCACAAACGAGTCGTAGCGGCGGCTGCCGGGGTGGCCGGATTGCCCAGTGGCGTGGATACTCTGGCTGCGGTTCCAGTCGCCGGTGTCGCAGATCTGTCGATACGACGGCGCGACGTAGAACGGCGCTCCGGCGTAGACTCGCGGCAGGTGCCCCATGCACACCGTATCGACATCGCCGCCGGTGGCGAACGGCCCGCGATTGAAGATTCTGGCCAGACCGGGGACTGCGCCGAGCGGGTGGCGCAGCGTGACCTGATGGATCTTGCCGTAGCGCCACAGCGTCACATCATCGCCGAGGTCGGCGCGCAGCTCGGCCAGCGTCGCCCCCCAGATCTCGGCCAGCAGCGGCTGCCACGCCCGTCCAGCGCCGAGCAGCGTGGCATCGTCTGCGGCGAGCGCGGCGAGCACCCGCGGTAGCGAGCGCCGCAGATAATCGCGCGCCGGCATCCCGGCGAACCCGCCGATCCCGACCGTCAGATCCAGTGCGCCGCCGAGTTCGGCGAACACCGCGTTGAGCAGTCGCTCGCGCAGCCGGTCGTAGATCGCCGCGCCGATCGAGTCGGGTGCCAGATCGCCGTCCCAGGTCGCCAGCGCGCCGCGCGCCGCCTCGGCCAGCGGCGACGTGGCCGGTAGTCGCGCCGCCAGCGCCGCGAGCTCCAGCCCTGGCAGCGAGCGCACATCGGTGTGAATCCGCGCGAATGTCTCGGCGTCGTGAGTGGCGCTCTGCTCCAGGAGCTCGCGGATGCGCGCGGCGCGGTAGCCGTTGAGCCACTCGCATGGGAACGGGTAGGGGTACTCGTCGCCGACGATCTGGTTGTTGGCGGTCACCACCATCCCGTCGCTCGGGTTGAAGGCGTGCGGTAGATCGGCGGCCGGTATGTTACCAATCCACTCGTACTCGCCGCTCCAGCCAGGTACCGGCAGCCGCCCATCGCCCCTGGCGCGCACCGGCACCCTGCCCGCCAGCGCGTAGCCGATGTTGCCGCGCACATCGGCGTAGGTCACATTCTGCGGCGGCACCGTGAATCGCGAAAGCGCGACGCGGAAGCTCTCCCAACTTGTGGCCGCGCCAATTTGCAAAATCGAAGCGATGGTGGTGCCAGGTTCGAGCGCTGTCCAACGAAGGGCGATCAGCTCGTGCGCCACGTCTGCGGTCGGCTGACGCCCGGTGCCGCTCGTCGCCGCCATTGTCGGCGCATCGCCGGCCAGCGCCCCGAGCAGCGGCCCGTGGCGGGTCACCGTCACCCGCTCGATATGTGGTTCGGCGCGGCCGCGCACCGCGATAGCCTCATCGAACCGCTCGGCCTGCTCCCAGCCGTCGCGCCAGGCGTAGCGCAGCCCGCTCGGGTCGCTGGCATCGAAGCGCTCGATGTACAGATCCTGAACATCGTTGGTGCCGTTCGTCAGCCCCCACGCGATCTGCTCGTTATGCCCGATCACGACGCCCGGCGCGCCGGGGAAGCTGACGCCGGTGACGTGCAGGTCGCCGCCACTGAGGTGGTTCTCAAACCAGACCGAAGGCAGCGCGACCGAGAGGTGTGGGTCGTTAGCCAGCAGCGCCGCCCCGCCCGAGCTGCGCGCCGGTGCGACGGCCCACGAGTTGCTGCCCTGTCCGGCGCCGTCGTGGAGGAAGCGCCGTGCGGCGTCGGCCAGCGTGAGCGCGGCGTCGCCAGCGCCAGCGCCGTACGTCGCGCCGGGCGGCACGATCAGCGGGTGGTCGGCGCGGTAGACCGGGTCGAGCGCGGCGGCCCGCTCCTCGCCCACCGCCGCGAGGATGCGAGCGTTGAGCAGCTCCTGCTGCCAGTTTGACGAGAGCTGGAGCGCCATGAGCTTGGCCAGTAGCAGCACATCGCCTATCTCCCACGGCTGCGGCCGATGGCGCAGCAGCGTACACTCGATCGGCAGCCTGAGGCGGCGCTGGCCGAGGAACGCGTTGACGCCGCGCACGTAGGCCGCCAGCGCGGCGCGGGTCTCCGGGTCGAGCAGCTCGGCCTCGCGGCGCGCCACCCGGGCGAAGCCCAGAATCCGCATGTAGCGGTCGGTGTCGAGCGTGAGCTCGCCGAACAGCTCGGAGAGCGCGCCGGCGGCCAGGCGGCGCTGGAACTCCATCTGCCACAGACGCTCCTGCGCGTGGACGAACCCCTGCGCCGTGAACATATCATCGCGCGTGGCAGCGTAGATATGCGGTACGCCCCAGCGGTCGCGGAAGACCTGCACCGGCGCGCTCAGCCCCGGCAGCAGCAGCGCACCGTCGGTCTTCGGCAGCGGGCGACGCAGCGCCACGGCCAGACCGGCCCCCGCCACCCCCGCCACCCCCGCCGCCGCCAGCCCAAACCCGACTCTTCTGCGCATAAGAAGTGTCTCCTCCGATGCCCCGGTCTCTCGGCCGCTGTCGCTTCGTCTCGGTCGCTTCCTTGGCGTCCCGGTCGCTGCGCGCCGTCGCATCCGTATGGGCGAAGTACGCGCCAGCACGATCCACCCGAAATGCAGGCCCTGGCGGCGCGTGCTTCGCCGCTACAGCGCACGTCACCTCGTTCCCTGCCGCTGCGTGTCTCCGTGTCTCTCGCCGCTGTGCAGACACGCACCTGTGCCATCGTCAATCGTCAATCGTCAGGCTTGCTCCGGCGGGAGCGACGTGGCGATATCGTAGACCAGCACCTGCACGTCGAGGCCGTCCTCGGTCAGCAGGCTCAGCGTCCGCGCCTGCGTCGCCTCCTTGATCGCGCTCTCGTGCTCGGCAGGGGCGTAGACTCGGACGGCGGCCTCCTCAGCGCTGCGGCGCTTCACCCGGATCACCGCCTTGGGGCTGGCCTCTTTGATGCGCGCCGTCAGGTCGGCGATTGCGGTTTCGAGATTCATGCTTGGCTCCTTCGTAAACGTGCGACGAGCTCGCTCAGGATGAGCGCCGTCGCGCCCCAGACACTGTAGCCATCTACGGGAAACGATGGCACGCTGATCTCCGCATCGCGGAAGCTTCGCCGCTCGAATTGTAGCAGGTTTGGCGCGAGCAGCCGCCGCAGCGAGACGCTCAGCACCGCCTCGACCTCGCCAGGGTCGGGCCGTAGCTCGCCGAGATGCTCGATCCAGCCGACGACCGGCACCACCAGGAAATTGCTCGGCGGGATGTAGACCTGCTCCAGCCGCCCGATCACCGTGATCTCCGCCGGGTCGATCCCCAGCTCCTCGTGGCACTCGCGCAGCGCCGCCCCGACCAGCCCGCCATCGCCAGGCTCGACCCGCCCGCCAGGCAGCGAGACCTCGCCGCGATGGTTGGTCATGTGCGCGCTGCGCACCGTCAGCGGCAGCCGTAGGTCGTCCCCATCGGGCGTCAGCAGCAGCAGCACCGCGCCGTGCCGCGGCGTCACGCCGTCGGGTGGACCCATCGGCCGCAGCAGCGCGCCGGCCGCGTCGCGCATCACCCACAGATCGCTCGATGCGATCGCCGTCGGGTCGGCGAGGGCAGCCAGCACGCGCCGCCGCCACGTATCAGCAGGCGTCTCGCGCTCGCTCACCTCGGCGTCGGTGTGAGGATGGACGTCGGCGTGAGGGTGGACGTGGCCGTCGGCACGCTGCACACGCCGCGCTCGATCTCGCGCCCGGTGGCTCGGTCGCGCACCGCGATATCGTAGGTCCCTGGCCGCTCTGGTCCGATGTCCATCGGGATGCGGAACTGACCGCCCTGGTCCACCACGCCGCCGCCCACCACTCGCTCGCCGAAGGTCAGTAGTAGCTGGCTGAACGGCGGCCCTTGCCCGAGAACCACGTAGGTCTCCCCCGGCACGCAGATCAGCGCATCGTTCGTGGCGCTGGTTGCGCTGGGAGCTGGCGTATCGGTTGGGATGGGCGTGAAGCTCGCGACAGCGGTGCGCTGCGGGATCAGCGTCGGTGTGAGCGTGATCGTCGACGCGATGGTGCCAGTGGCGGCGATCGTCGGCGCGACCGTCGCTGTTCGCGTGGGCGACACTGCGGTCGCTGCCGCCACGCCGCCGCTAGGAGCCTGGCTCTGCGCCGTGGCATCCTCTTCGAACCCCGGGGGGTAGGGCGTTGCGGTGGGCGGATAGGGCGTTGCAGTGGCAGCGGTCTGCGCGCTCGCCGCGCCGTCGCGCAGCAGCACGACGATGACACCGAGGCCGATGAAGAGCAGCAGAAACGGGAGTAGGGCTGAAAGACGCGCCATAGGCTCGATACACCTCCATTTCACTCGCAGACTATACCACACCGATCGGGCTAGCGGAGTGCGGGACTGTTATAATATGTGAAGGATTTGTGACCAATGAGGTACGGCGATGACCTGGACCGAGAAAGTGCTGCAACATCTGAGTCGTCAGGGGCATCGTCTGACGGCGCCGCGCCGGGCGATCCTCGATCGCATCGTACACTATGCCCAGCCGTTCAACACCGAGCAACTCTTCAAAGATCTCGGCGGCGAGTCAGGCCCGATCGGCAGGGCGACGGTCTACCGCACGGTGGATCTGCTACTCGACGATGGCTGGCTTGCGCGGGTCCACTGGAGCGCCGATCGGGAGACCGGCGAGGCCGACCACGCCTACGTGCTGGTCGAGCAGGGGCACGTCCACCATCTCGTCTGCCGCAACTGCGGCGCGGTGGCGGCGTTTGAGGGGTGCGATCTCGACGGGCTGCTCGGCGGTCTGGCGCGGCGGCTCGGCTTTCGCATCGATGGCCACTGGCTGGAGATCTACGGTCTGTGCCAGGCGTGTCAGCCGCTAGCAGCCAGTTAGACCAATTCCGAATCTGCGTTCCCATGATGTGGCCTTCAGTCCGCCTGAAGGCCACATCATGTAGAGCGCGCAGCAGCGGATGGGACTTTGGCGCTAGCTGCTGGTGGGCGCTACTGCGCCAGCGCCGCATCGATCACGCTGACGAAGCTCGCGAGCGGCTGCGACCCGACGACCCGTGTCCCGTTGATATCGAAGACTGGCCGCGACTGCACGCCCTCGCTTTGGGCAGTGCGAAAATCGGCGTTGACCGCATCGCGGAAGGTGCCGTTCTGCAAGCAGGCCTGAAATGCTGGCTCGTCCGCCACAAGATCTTTGGCGAACACCGCGAGCGCGCCGTCCAAGCTGCCGCTGCTGAACAGATCGCCCTGGCCGTTGTACAGCGCCGAGCGCATCTCCCAAAATTTGCCCTGCTCGCCGGCGCACTCCGATGCCTCTGCGGCGCGCTCCGAGTCCTGCCCGAGCTGAAGCAGGTGGCGGTAGACAATCTTGACCTGCCCGCTGGCGACGTACTTCTCAATAATCTGAGGCTCGACTTCCATCACGTGGAAGGCACAAGCGCTTCAGAAGAAGTCCGAGTACATCACCATCGTCACCTTGGCGTCAGCCTTGCCGAGGTAATTATAGCCCTCGACGGTCTTGCCGCGCGGGATGCCGGCCGTCGCTTCGGTGGCCAGGACAGTGGGCGCGGCCGTCGGGATCACCGCCTGAGTTGGGAGCGCCGGCATATCGGTCGGGATGACCGCCTGGGTCGCGAGCGTCGGCATATCGGTCGGGCTGACCGGGCCGGCCGTCGGCTGCTGCGCCACCTGGCTGCACGCCGCGAGCGCGAGCAGCAGGCAGCAGAGCGCCGGAGAGAATCGGATCGCTGTCCGTCGCATAGAGTGGTCTCCTATCCAGATTGCACCGGTATACAGTACCATGAGTAGCACAATTTCGCTGGTCTGCACCGTCCGCGATGAGGCGGCGACTATCGGCCCGCTGCTTGACTCGATGCTGGCGCAGACCCGCGCGCCAGATGAGATCGTCGTCAACGACTGCCTCAGCCGCGATGCCACCCCGGCGATCGTCGAGCGTTACATCGCCGCCGGCCACCCCGTCCGGCTGGTGCGCGGCGGGCACAACATTCCGTCTGGCAGGAACAGCGCCGTGCGCGCCGCGCGCGGTGCGATCGTGGCCTGCACCGACGCCGGTCTCACGCTCGACCCGCGCTGGCTGGAGCGGATCGTCGCTCCGATCGAGCGCGGCGAGGCCGATATCGTCGGTGGGTTCTTCCGCCCGGCACCGCAGAGCCTGTTCGAGTTCGCGCTGGCCGCCACCAACTACCCCGACGCCGACGAAGTGCGAGCCGAGCGTTTCCTGCCGTTCGGGCAGTCGGTGGCGTTTACCAGAGTCACCTGGGAGGCTGTCGGCGGCTACCCAGAGTGGGCCAGCCACTGCGAGGATCTGCTGTTCGACCTGGCGGTTAAACGTCGCGGCTATCGGCTGGTGTTCGTCCCCGACGCGCTGGTCCACTTCCGCCCGCGCGAGAATCTTGCGGCCTTCGCCAGGCAGTACTATTTCTATGGTCGCGGCGATGGCGCGGCCGACCTGTGGCACCGACGCTATGCTATTCGTTACGCCGCCTATCTTGGTGGACTGGCGCTGCTGATCGCCGCTGTCGGGCGGCCGTGGTTGCTGCTGCTGCATCTGCTCGGCGCCGCTGCCTATTGCCGCGCCCCGGTGCGGCGGGTGCTTCGGCGCGGCGCGGCGCGTCCGGTCGGCGATCGCGTCGCCGCGATCGCGCTCGTGCCGCTGCTGCGCGCCGTCGGCGACCTGGCCAAGATGGTGGGCTACCCACGCGGGGCGCTGCGCCGCCTGCGCGATGCCGCGCTGCGGGCCGAGACAGAGGCATATCGTCGGTAAGCGGGGCTACGCCGCAGGGAGCTAGGAGCTAGAAGCCAGGGAGCGGGGGTGAGCTGTAGGGGCGAAGCACCCGCCGCCAGCAAATGCCGTTCAGGCGGCCCATGTTCGCTCGCTTCGCCGATACAGACGGAGCGCAGGGGTGAGCCGTAGGGGCGAAGCACCCGCCGCCAGCAAATGCCGTTCAGGCGACCCATGTTCGCTCGCTTCGCCGATACAGACGGAGTGCAGCGACCAAACGATCACTCGATGAGGCCGGGGAGGGGGCGGATGATAATCTGCTTGCCGGGGACGTCGAGGCGCTGCACTACATCGTGGATCATCGGGATGAGCGTCTCCGGCTTGCCGCTGCGGGTCACGACGAGCACATCGTTTGCGCCGGTCTCGATGACCTCTTTGACTTTGCCGATCGTCTCGCCTGCCTCGTCCACCACCGTCATGCCGTACAGATCGTGGATGAAGTACTCGTCGGTGGCCAGCGGCGCAGCGTCGGTCTCGAGGATATAGACCTCCTGCCGCCGCAGCTCCTCTGCCGCCTCGCGCGTCGTCACGCTGCCAAGCGTCAGCACCAGCGTGTGCGGCTTGGGGTAGTTGACGTGGGTTAGCGGGTAGGGCGTGCGCTTCGGCCCGATAAAAATGACTTTGACGGAGCGCTTGAGCTGCCCGATATCGTTGGTGATGGCGCGCAGCTTAATCTGGCCCTTGAGGCCGACGGCGGCGATCACCACGCCGATCAGCAGCGTATCATTTGGGGCGGGCGGTTGCAGTTCAGACATAGATTCCTAATCAAACGAAGCGTGATAGAGCGATCCCACCGGAGAAGAAAGGGAGAATCTCAAGGGCTGCGCCCCTTCGACTGCACATAGTGCACGCTCCACCCCTCCGCTTTGCGTTTTGCACGTTTACATAACACAGGATTGCCAGAGACAGCGCGAGGTCCCCTCTGGCGGGCCGCGCGCCGCCGCAGGGGACCTCGCGCGCCATACGGCCTCATCCTACTCGATATCGATGTGGACGCGCTTGTTCTGGCGCGCGGCGGCCACCGAGACCAGATCGCGGATCGCCTTAGCCACCCGGCCGCCGCGCCCGATCACCTTGCCGGCATCGCCCTCGCCGACGGTCAGCTGGAGCGAGATGGCGCTGCGGCTGGCCCGCTCGGTCACCACCACCGCGTCGGGGTTATCCACCAGATGTTTGGCGATGTATTCGAGCAGTTCTTTCATTTACGCCTCGACGGTGACTTTACCTTCGGCATCCATCACATTGGCCTGCTTGAGCAGACGAACCACTGTGTCGGACGGCTGTGCGCCGACGCCGAGCCAGTAGCGCGCCCGGTCGGTCTTGACCACCAGCTCTTTTGGCTGATGGATCGGATTGTAGTGCCCGATAATCTCGATGAACTTGCCATCGCGCGGCGAGCGGCTATCCGCGATCACCAGACGATAATTTGGCTGTTTGGTCTTCCCTGTGCGCCGCAGACGAATCGTAACCATTGCTTGAGCTTCTCCGTAGCTAATCGATATACTTCACGTGGCTACCGTGGCGTAGCCGAGCCGGTCATCATCGCATCCGACGCATCAGGTCGCGCGGGTCGATCTGACCGCCCTTGCCACCCATGCGCTTCATCATGCGCTGCATCTGCCTGAACTGATTGACGAGGGCGTTGACATCGGCCACTAGCGTGCCGCTGCCCTTGGCGATCCGCTCTTTGCGCCGACCTTTGATCAGATCGGGCGAGCGCCGCTCCTCTTTGGTCATCGAGAAGATGATCGCCTCGATCTTCTTCAGCTCTTTCTCGCTGCCGATCTCCTGCTCCTCGGTCATCTTGCCCATTCCGGGGATCATGGCCATGATCTGCTGCAGCGGGCCGAGCCTGCGCATCTGCTGCATCGCGCCGAGGAAGTCTTCGAAGTCGAATGACCCCTTGACTAGCTTGCGCTGCATCTTCTTAGCCTGCTCCTCGTCGTACATGCCCTCGGCGCGCTCGATCAGCGAGAGCACGTCGCCCATGCCGAGGATGCGCGAGACCAGCCGATCCGGGTGGAACGGCTCCAGCGTGCTGGCATCGACCTTCTCGCCGGTGCCGAGGAACTTAATCGGGACGCCCGTGACCGAGCGCACCGAGATCGCCGCGCCGCCGCGCGCGTCGCCATCGATCTTGGTCAAGATGATGCCGGTCAGGCCGACGCGGGCGTTGAAGCTCTCGGCGACTTTCACCGCTTCCTGCCCGATCATCGCGTCCACCACCAGCAGCCGCTCGGTCGGCGAGACGTTGTTGGCGATCTGCTCGAGCTCGGCCATCAGCGGCTCGTCAATCTGCAGCCGGCCGGCGGTATCGACGATGAGGTGGGTGATGCCCTCCGCCCTGGCCCGTGCGAGCCCGTGCTTGGCGATCTCCGGCGGGCGCGCCTGCGTCCCCTCGGAGTGAACCGGGATGTTGAGCTGTTTGCCGAGCGACTCGAGCTGCGCGATCGCGGCCGGCCGATAGACATCGGCGGCGACGAGCATCGGGCGCTTGCCCTTCTTGCGCAGAAACAGCGCGAGCTTGGCGGCGTGCGTCGTCTTGCCAGCGCCCTGCAGCCCCACTAGCATGATCACTGTCGGGCCGGGGGTGGCCTCTTCCAGCGGCACGTTGGCAGTGCCGAGCAGCTCGACGAGCTCGTTGTGGACGATCTTCACCACCTGTTGCGACGGCGTGAGGCTTTTGGCCACCTCTTCGCCGATGGCGCGCTCGGTGACCCGGGCGACGAACTCTTTGACCACCTTGAGGTTGACGTCGGCTTCGAGCAGCGCGATACGCACCTGCTTCATCGCCTCACGTACGTCCTCTTCGGTGAGCTTGCCTTTGCCGCCAAGTTTTTGAAAGACCGACTGTAGTCGGTCAGAGAGGCTCTCGAACATGTGCTATCCTGCACGAAAAGACACACGCCAGACGGCGCGCGAACCCTGCTATTGTAGCCACAAACGCCCCGATCGTCAAGGCGAAACGATTTGACGATCGGGGCGCTTGCTTCTATCATGCAAAGATGAACAGACAATCGGTCGCCATTATTGGTGCGCGCGGGCAGCTCGGCACCGAGTTGATGCGGGCGTTTGGCAGCGCGTCGCGCACGATCGCGCTCGATCGTGACAGTTTCGACCTGGCCGACCCGGACTGCGGCGCTATGCTGCGCGAGCTCGGGCCAGATTTGGTGCTGCTGCCGGCCGCCTACACCAACGTCGATGGCTGCGCGCAGGACCCCGATCTCGCGCACCGCATCAACGCGCTCGGCCCGCGCTATGTCGCCACGGCCTGCCGCGATCTGGGTATCCCGCTGGTCTACATGAGCACCAACGAGGTTTTCGACGGCGCAGCGACGGCGCCGTACCGCGAGGATGCGCCGGCCAGCCCGATCAACGCCTACGGCCGCTCCAAGTGGGAGGGCGAGCGGGCGGTGCGCGAGCTGCTCGGCGATCATCTCATCGCCCGCGTGGCCTGGCTGTTCGGCGGGCAGCGCAACTTCGTCCGCACCATCCTGCGGCTCGCCGGCGAGCGGCCGACGCTGCGGGTGGTGGCCGATGAGATCGGCAGCCCGACGTACGCCGCCGATGTGGCCGATGCGCTCGAGCGGCTGATCGGGCTTGGCGCGCGCGGGACGTTCCATCTGATCAACGATGGTGCCTGCTCGCGCCACGAGCTCGCTGTCGAGACTCTGCGGCTCGCTGGCCGCGATGATGTCGCCGTCGAGCCGATCGCGCTGGCCGACTTCGCGCGCGCGAGCCGCGTGCCGCCGTACACGCCGCTCGCTAACACCGCCGCCGCCGCGCTCGGCGTCGAGCTGCGCCCCTGGCGCTTGGCGCTGGCAGCCTACCTGGCAACGCAATGATCGATATCATTATCCCCAACTTCAATGGCCTGGCGCTGCTCCCCGCATGTCTGGACTCGCTGCGGCTCCAGACTCGGCAAGATTTCTGCGTCGTCATGGTAGACGATGGATCGACCGACGACTCGGTGGATCTTGTGCGCCGCCGCTACCCCGAGGTACAGGTTATCGAGCTCGGGCGCAACCGCGGTCTAGCCGCCGCCGTCAACGCCGCGATCGAGGCCACCGGCGGCGAGTACGTCGTGCTGCTCAACAACGATACAGAGGCCGATGCGCGCTGGCTCGAATGTCTGATCGGCGCGCTGGACCGCTACCCGGCCTATGATTTTGCCGCCACCAAGCTCAAGCTGTTCGACGCGCGCGATCGGCTGCACTCCGCCGGCGATTTCTACCGCGTCGATGGCGTGCCCGGCAACCGCGGCGTCTGGCAGCGCGACACCGGGCAGTACGATGTGCTGGCCGAGGTCTTCGGCCCGTGTGCCGGGGCGGCCGCCTACCGCCGCACGGCGCTGGAGCGGCTCGCCGAGCGCGGCAGGGTGCTGGACGAAGATCTGGTGATGTACTGCGAGGATGTGGACCTCAACCTGCGGGCGCGCCGCCACGGCATGCGGACCCTGTTTGTGCCGCAGGCGGTGGTGTACCACAAGCTGAGCGCCACCGGCGGCGGCGCGCTGGCGAGCTACTACTGCGGCCGCAACTTCATGCTGGTGTGGGCCAAAAATATGCCGGCGGCGGTGATGCGGCGCAATCTGCTCGGGCTGATCCGCTCGCAGCTCGGCTTCGCGCTGTCTGCGCTGTGGCACATCCGCGAGCCGGCGGCACGGGCGCGCCTCAAGGGCCAGCTGGCCGGGCTGCGCGCGCTGCCGCAGTTCCTCAGCAAGCGCGGCCGCGCCGATGCGCCCGCCCCGATCGACGAGTTGATGCTGACGAGATGAGCGAATCTATGCAACCACTGCTCTCGGTCGTTGTGCCGGCCTACAACGAGGAGCGCCGCCTGCCGCGCACGCTCGCCGCGATCCTGGCGTTCCTCGACGCGCAGCCCTACCCATCGGAGGTGATCGTCGCCGACGATGGCAGCACCGATTCCACGGCGGCGGCGGCGCTCGCCAGTGGCCACCCTGCGCTGCGGCTGCTGCGGCTGGATCACCGCGGCAAGGGGTTCGCCGTGCGCTCCGGCGCGCTCGCGGCTCGCGGCGAGATCATTTTGCTCTGCGACGCAGACCTGGCCGTGCCGATCGCCGAGTGGGACGCGCTGCGCGCCGCGCTGGACGCCGGGGTCGATATCGCGATCGGCTCGCGCGAGGGCGTCGGGGCACAGCGCGTCGGCGAGCCGATCCACCGCCATATCATGGGCAGGGTCTTCAACATGGTGGTGCGGCTAGTGGCGGTGGGCGGCATCCAGGATACGCAGTGCGGCTTCAAGGCGCTGCGGCGTCAGGCGGCGCTGGATCTGTTCGCGCGGATGCAGATCTACGGCGAGGATGCGCCGCTGGTGCAAGGCGCGGCCGTCACCGCCTACGATGTCGAGCTGCTGTACCTCGCCGTGGCCCGCGGCTATCGCGTGGCCGAGGTGCCGGTGCCGTGGTTCTACGGCGAGGAGACCAAGGTTTCGGCGCTGCGCGACTCGTACCGCAACTTCAAGGACGTATTGCTGGTGCGCTGGTACGCGCTGCGCGGCCGCTACCCCGATCTGCACGCGCCGCTGCCCGAGCGCACGGCCGTCTCGCGCGAGTGATGCCTGGAGCGCCGCGCTGCCCGGCATTCGCGCAGATGAGCGGATCAGTCTGCCGGAACCTCACTGTCCAGCGGGCTGAAGCCCGCGGCTAGAGTGAGCCGCGCTGCGACGGCACATTGCCCGGCATTCGCGCCAATTTGCGTCAACTCGCGGATGAACATGCTCGGAATCTTTGTTTATCTGTGCCTATCTGTGGACAAACTGCACGCTGATCACAGGCATGTCACGCTGAGCGCGATAGGCTGCGTCAGCTGGCGGGCATCCCCCGCGAAGCGTCTGTGCTGGCACGGTGCTCTACGTTCTGCGTTCGATCGTTCTATGTTCAGCGAGGCCAGCGATAGCCATCGGGCGTGAGCCGCAGGAACTCGCCGCCGATGTCGCCGAGCCGGACTTCGCCGCCAGCGATCGGGCGCTCCAGCCTGGCGTAGCGGGTGTACTGCACCAGCCGCGTGCCGCTGCGGAACGCCGCCGTGACCGGAGGGCCGAAGCGCGCTGCGCCGCCGTTGGCCGCGTAGGACGCC